>JANXXK010000186.1 GCA_025350685.1 Alphaproteobacteria bacterium
CAGCTGCAGCAGCGCCAGCTCGGCCGGCGACTTGATCATCCTGCAGGCGCGCACCAGCCCGTCGCCGGAGACGATGCTGTAGGCGCCGCCGCCCGCCTGGCGCACCCCGTCGACGATGAACAGCCGCGTGCTCGCCTCGAAGGCGATCGGGCCCGACGCCACGCCGCGGTCCTGCAAGGCGCCGACGATCCGCGCGGACGGGCTCTCGTGCTCGTTCCACGGCCGCACGTCGTCGCCGACCGCCAGGGTCTCGCGCACCGACGGCTCCTCGAAGGCCGGGGTGACGATCACGACCGCGCCCCTCGCGGGGATCACCGCCGCCGTGGTCCGCTCCGAGCGCCACCACTGGACGCCCGTGAAATAGTCCAGGCTCGACCCCGACTCGCAGATCAGCGCGCCGACCCCCTGGTCGACCATCAGCTTCTGCAGCTTGGCGATACGCCCGCGCCGCTCGTCCGGGGTGATCGGCTTCACGCCCGCCGTCATCGGCCGCGCGTCGGGCGGCCCCACCAGCGCCCGCGCCGCCGCCGGGATCAGCGCCGGAGCCGCGCCTGCGGCAATCGCGGTGGAAAGGAAATGGCGGCGATGCATGGGCGCTCCGATCATTGAGATTTGGCGTGGCGCTTTGCTCTGGGTCGCGCAAGACCCGGCCTCTTCCGGCCGGGTGGTGGCGACGAGGGTTTACCAACCGGCGCGGTAGGTACTTCTTCGTGTCCCGCTAAGAGTGGACCGCCGCCGCGCTCCCGGTGCTCACGGTCGATCATGATGCAGATGATTTGCACCACCAAAAGATAACCGCCCTTGTCTCGGGGATTCTGGAACTTTGGTCCCTTGTGATCAACGCCGTCCATCGCGTTGAGCATGGCAAAACCCCTCATCTCTTCGGCTATTTCAACTGTGTCGAAGCTGACTGGCGTGACCGCATGGGCGAATACGTTTCTGATTGCCCGCACGCGGTTCAGCTCTTTAGCCATCGTCGATGAAATCACGCCGAATGCTTCCGCGACGAGGATTTTGCTGTGAAAATCTCCAAGCGGGCCGCGCATCCCAAACAGTAGGCCGAGCAGATCAGGGCTCGGCGCTTTCATATGCCTGATCAAAAGTCGCTCGAGGATATTGTCTGCGATCGAGGCGGCCACAATTGCCACCGACCTGTCGGTATCGTGACGCAGGGCGTCGAAGGCTTGGCGTAGTTCTGGAGGGCTCGGGAAGCGTTTGCTGAGTTCCCGCAGTGGATTCCGCTTCGACACCGAGCCAACCCTAATTTGGAAAGAACGCCGCTCACCTCTCCAAGGAGGTAGCTAACGCATATGCCTCACTGCGGTAGCTTAGGCCGAGTCCGTCAAACGAGAACGGCTGGGGAAATGCTCCTCCTACCCCTCGCTGAACACCGCCAGCTCATTCCCGCTGGGGTCGCGGAAGTGGAACCTGCGGCCGCCCGGGAAGCTGAAGATCGGGATGCTGATAGCCCCTCCGGCGGCGGTCACCTTGGCCAGCATGGCCTCCAGGTCAGTTGCGAACAGCACCACCAGCGGGACGCGGGTCTTTTCGCGCTCGGCCGGGTCGGCGTTGAAGCCGCCGTCGAGGCCCTCGGTCATGGCCGCATAGTCTGGGCCGTAGTCGGTGAAGCTCCAGCCGAAGGCGGCCGCATAGAACGCCTTGGTCGCCGGTAGGTCGCCGGCCGGGAACTCCACATAGTCGATCTTGCCGTCCTCGCGCATGCGCCGCCTCCACAAATGTTCCGTATTTGTTCTAGGACGTCGAAGGCGTATATGTCTTTGACGAACCCACTTCCCTGAACTAGCTTGGCCCTATGAGGCTGAACGCGTGGAAGCGACTGGGCGTAGTGGCATCCGTCCTTTGGGCGGTAGGCGGCGCAATCTACCAGCGCCATCACAACATCTACATCGCCCAGGACGCGATGGATTCCAGCTACAGCACCTGCATCGCCGCCAATCACTCCGACTACACAGGCTGCATGGACCGGGCTCAGCAACTCCATGAGATCATTCTGGCGGGTAGCCGCTACACCGTAGCGATGTTCGCTCTTCTTCCAGTCGTAGA
>JANXXK010000188.1 GCA_025350685.1 Alphaproteobacteria bacterium
CCGGCGGGGGCCCGGCCTCGGAGGACGCCTGGAAGGCGGTCTTTGATCTCGACCTGATGGCCACCTGGCGCGGCGTGCAAGCCGCCCTGCCGCACCTGGAGAAGAGCGACGCCGGGTCGATCGTCGCCGTCGCCTCCACCGCGGCGTTGGAGGATTTCTTCGGTCCGCAGGCCTACAACGCCATGAAGGCCGCGGTGATCAACTACGCCTCTGCTCTTTCCCAGCAACTCGGCCCGAAGGGCATTCGCGTGAACACCGTCTCGCCCGGTCCGGTCTTCATCGAAGGCGGTTCATGGGACCGCATTAAGACGCACATGGCGCCGCTCTACGAACAGACGCTGAAGACCGTGCCTGTCGGCCGGCTGGGGACCGGCGATGAGGTAGCCCGCGCCATCGCCTTCATCGCCTCCCCCGCCTGCCGGTTCATGGTCGGGACCAACGTGGTCATCGACGGCGGCATCACCAAGCGCGTCCAGTACTGAGCCCGGCCATGTCCGAGACCGTCGGCTCGCGGATCGACTGCGTCCTCGTCGCCGGGGGCAAGTACCACGACATCGATTTCGCGCGACTCGAGATCCTGAAGCTGCTCGCCGAGGACGAACGTATCCGGACGCGGGTGTTCGAGGACTATTCGAACCTCGCCGCGATCGAGGCCGCCGACTTCCTTGTCACCTACACCTGCGACGTGACGCCGCCGCTGGTCCAGCAGGAGGCGCTGCGCCGTTTCGTGGCGCGGGGCGGACGCTGGCTCGCCCTGCATGGCACGAATTCCATCCTGCGCTTCCTTGAGGACGGTCGCGTCGACAGTCCCCGCTGGGCCCCCCATTTCATGGAGACCCTGGGTTCGATGTTCGTCGCCCATCCGCCGATCGCGCCGTACACCGTCACCGTGGCCGATCCCGAGCATGAGCTCGTCCGCGGCGTCGAGCCGTTCCAGGCCACCGACGAGCTCTACCTGTCCGAATACTATGGCAAGCTGCATGTCCTGCTGGAGACTGAGTTCGAGGGCGAGGCGCGCGGCTTCGTCGAGGACCAATGGAAGGCGGCGCGACACCCCGTCTTCTACCTGCGCCCCCTTGGCGAAGGCTCCGTCCTCTACCTGACGCTGGGCCACTGCCGCGGGCACTACGACATGCAGCCGCTGATGGACCTCTACCCCACGGTGGAACGCGGATCGTGGGATCTGCCTGTATACTACGAGTTGCTGAGGCGGGCCCTCGACTGGGCCGGGCGCGCGACCGCCGACTAGGATCGGCCGGGGGCTTTCCGCACTCGGAGCTGCATCCCAGGCGTCGCGCACCTCCCCATCCCCCGGTTTGGCGCTTATCAAAACCAAAAAACCGCTCGACCTGCTTATAACAAGCAGTATTGACTTTTTTGAGCGGAAAAGTGGTCATTGCGAAGGCCGCGCGCGTCCTGCCTCCCAACGGCAGGACCTCTGGCCGTCCGCTTGGAGGAGGCGAAATGCGAAAGGTGTACGTGCAGTTTCAAGGCTTGCAGGCCACGCCTTCGACTGATCGCGCTCCGAGCCTCGCCGCATTCAGTTCTTCCCCCCTACCCTCTCCCCGCGTCGCTTGCCGACGCGGGGATTCCTTCGCGGCCCGACACCCGCAGGCTGTCGATGGGTGAGCTCGCGGGCCGATGTGCGGTGGTGACCGGCGGCAGCCGCGGCATTGGCCGGGCTGTGGCCCAGGCGCTGGCCGCCGCAGGGGCACGCGTGGTGATCACTGGCCGCAACGCCGCCACCGGGGCCGGCGCCGTAACATCGATCACGGATGCCGGGGGCGCCGCGCAGTTCGTGCCGGCCGACCAGGCGAACCCTGCCGACTGGCCGGGCGTCATCGCGGCCGCAGAGGGCGGCGAGGAGGGGTTCGACATACTCGTGCTGAACGCCGGCGTCTCCGGCGCCGGCCCGATCGGCAAGACCACGCTTGGGATGTTCCGACACGTCTGCGACTTGAACCTCAAGGGCGCCTTCATAGGCCTCCAAAACGGCGTGGCGGCGATGCGCCGTCGGGGCCAAGGCGGGTCGGTCGTGCTGGTCGCCTCGATAGTGGGCAAGATCGGCGTCGCCGACCATGCCGCATACTCCGCCAGCAAGGGCGGTCTACGGCTCATGGCCAAGGCGGCCGCGCTGGAGCTCGGGCCGGAGCACATCCGGGTGAACAGCCTTCATCCCGGTCTCATCAGGACGGACATGACGGCGGGCTTCGACGAACCGTCGATGGCCGCTCTCGCGCCCCTGGGACGCTTTGGCGAAGCCTCCGAGGTCGCAGCGGCGGCCCTGTTTCTGGCCTCCGACCGCGCCCGGTTCGTCACCGGGACCGAGCTGGTCGTGGACGGCGGATGGATCGCGCGATGAGCGGCAGACTAGCGGGCCGCACGGCTGTGATCACAGGCGCCACCAAGGGCATAGGCGAGGCCGCCGCCCGACTATTCGTTCGCGAGGGGGCTGCCGTCGTGGCCACTGGGCGGGACGAGGCGGCCGGTCGCGCGCTGGAGTCCGAACTCACCAAGGCCGGCGGCAAGGCCCGCTTCGTCCAACACGACGTGCGCTCGGAGGGCGGCTGGGCCGGCGTGATCTCCGCCGCCGAGGCGTTCGGCCCGCTCGACATCCTCGTCAACAATGCTGGCGTCTTCCTCGTCAAACCCCTGGCCGAAACCACCGAGGCCGACCTCGACCTGGTCTGGCAGATCAACGTCGAAGGCGCCTTCCTAGGTGTGAAGCACGCCTTTGGCGCTTTCGCGCGCCATCGGCGCGCCGGCGCGGTCGTCAACGTCTCATCGCTGATGGGCCAAGTCGGTTACCCCGGCGCGGTCGCCTATTGCGCCAGCAAGGGGGCGATCACCGGCTTCACAAAAGCGGTGGCGATCGACGGCGCCGCCATGTCGCCCAAGGTGCGGGTCAACTCCCTCCATCCGGGAGTGATCTGGACGCCGATGATAACCAGTCAATTCGGGGACGACCTCGCCCTGGCCGAGGCGTTCGCCGCCGACACGCCACTTCGGATGATCGGACGGCCGGAATACGTGGCCGACGCGATCCTGTTCCTGGCCAGCGACGACAGTTCGTACATGACCGGCGCGGAGCTGACCGTCGATGGCGGCCGCGGCGCCGATTGAACAAGGGAGTTTCGCATGCATCTGAGCCGGGATGATCTTAAGCGGGCCTACGAACGCATGTTTACGATCCGCGTCTTCGAGGAGCGGGTCGCCAAAGAGTTCGCCCTGGGTAACATCCCGGGCTTCGCGCACGTCTACCTGGGCCAGGAGGCCTCCGCCGTCGGCGTCTGCTTCGACCTCACCGATGAGGACTACATCGGCTCGACCCACCGGGGCCACGGCCACTGCATCGCCAAAGGCGTCGACGTCAAAGGCATGATGCTGGAGATCATGGGCAAGCGCGGCGGTCTTTGCGGCGGCAAGGGCGGCTCCATGCACATCGCCGACCTGACCAAGGGCATGCTGGGCGCGAACGCCATCGTGGGGGGCGGTCCTCCGATCGCCGTCGGGGCGGCACTGACGCAGAAGTACAACAAGACCGGCAAGGTAGCGGTGGCCTTCACCGGAGACGGCGCCTCGAACCAGGGCACGGTCTTCGAGGCGCTGAACATGGCCGTCGTGCTGAAGGCCCCGGTGATCTTCGCCTTTGAGAACAACGGCTACGGGGAGCACACCGCCGTCTCCTATGCCTGTGGTGCGCCGTCCATCGCCGAGCGGGTCTCCGGGTTCGGCCTGCCCTGCGAGGTGGTGGACGGGTCGGACTTCTTCCAGGTCCGCGAAGCGATGCAGCGCGCCCTAGAACATGCCCGCGCGCTCGATGGGCCATATGCCCTTGAGATCCACTGCAAACGGTTCCTCGGCCACTTCGTAGGCGACCCTCAGGCCTATCGCACGCCGGAGGAACTCGCCGAAGCCCGGATGGCCGACCCCATCCCGCGCTTCCGAAACGCGGTGATCGACGCCGGGCTGCTGGAACCGGCGGACATCGAGGCCATCGAAGCCCAGGTGGGCCGGCTCATCGACGAGTCGGTGGAGGAGGCGCTGGCCGCCCCGCTGCCGGATCCCGAGCGCGATCTCACGCGCGACGTCTACGTCAAATACGGCTGAGGGCAACCATGTCGAAAAAGACCTATCTGCAGGCCATCAACGAGGCGGTGCGCCAGGAGATGGAGCGCGACCCGCGCGTCATCGTCCTGGGCGAGGACGTGGCCGGCGGGCAAGGCGCCAGCGGCGAGGTGGGCGGCGTCGGCTCGGTGTTCGGCCAGATGAAGGGGCTCTACAGCCAGTTCGGGCCCGAACGGGTGATCGATACCCCCATCTCCGAAAGCGCGATCATCGGCGCCGCGGCCGGCGCCGCCCTCACCGGATTGCGACCCGTTGCAGAGCTGATGTTCGTTGATTTCATCGGGGTCTGCTTCGATCAGGTGTTCAATCAGGTCGCCAAGTTCCGCTACATGTTCGGCGGACACGCCAAGACGCCGCTCGTGATCAGGGCCACCATCGGCGCGGGCTTCAGGGGTGCGGCCCAGCACAGCCAGACCCTGCACCCACTCTTCACCATGGTGCCCGGCCTGAAGGTCGTGATGCCGTCCAATCCCTATGACGCCAAGGGCTTGCTGATCGAAGCCATCCGCGACGACGACCCGGTGATCTTTCTGGAGTCGAAGTTCCTGTTCGGCATGGAAGGCGAGGTGCCCGACGAGCCCTACCGCGTGCCGTTCGGCGAGGCCAATGTGATGCGGGAAGGCAAGGACCTTACATTCGTCGCCTTCGGCGCGATGGCGCCCCGCGCGCTCGCCGTGGCCGAGATGCTGGCCAGCGAGGGCATCCAGGCCGAGGTGATCGACCCGCGAACCACCTCTCCGCTCGACGAGGAAACGATCCTTGAAAGCGTCGAGAAGACCGGCCGCCTGGTGGTGATCGACGAAAGCCCACCCCGATGCTCGCTCGCCGCAGACATCGCCGCGATGGTCGCGGACAAGGGGTTCC
>JANXXK010000193.1 GCA_025350685.1 Alphaproteobacteria bacterium
CCGGCGGGGCGGTGCTGGGGATCATCCCCGAATTCCTGATCGGCAAGGAGCGCGCGCTGGAGAGCGTCGACCACGAGGTCGTCACATCGATGCACCAGCGCAAGCAGCGGTTCTTCGAGGAAAGCGACGGCTTCGTCATCCTGCCGGGCGGCATCGGCACCCTGGAGGAGGTGGTCGAACTGCTCTCCTGGCGCCGGCTCGACCTGCACACCCTGCCGGTGGTGTTCTACAATCCCGACAACTTCTGGGGCCCGCTGTTCGCCTTGTTCCAGCACACCGTCGACGCCAAACTGACCCCGCCGGAGTTCATGGACGCCTGGACCGTGGTCGACCGCGTCGAGGACATCGTGCCGGCGCTGTTCGCCGGCCCGCCTGCCGGATCGTCGCGGATGCTGGCGAGTTTGACTTAGGGGACGTTCGCCTCCAGCTCCTCCAGCCACACCTTCGCCGTGCCATCCGACGGCGCGCGCCAGTCGCCCCGCGGCGAGAGCGCCCCGCCGGAGATCACCTTGGGGCCGTTGGGCATGGCCGAGCGCTTGAACTGGCTGATCTCGAAGAAGCGGAACAGGAACACGCCCAGCCATTTCTTGATGGCCGCCAGGTCGTAGGCGTTGCGCGTGCCTTCCGGGAAGTTCGGCGGCCAGGCGCCCTGCCCCACATCGCGCCAGGCGTGCCAGGCGAGGAAGGCCACCTTTGAGGGGCGCAGGCCGTAGCGGGTGATGTGGAACAGGCTGAAGTCCTGCAGCTCGTAGGGGCCGACCTTGGCCTGGGTCGACTGGATCGCGCCGGTCGCGTCAGCCGGCAC
Source organism: Alphaproteobacteria bacterium (assembly GCA_025350685.1). GTDB lineage: Bacteria > Pseudomonadota > Alphaproteobacteria > Caulobacterales > Caulobacteraceae > Phenylobacterium. The sequence continues at coordinate 806 of JANXXK010000193.1, forward strand.
CAGTTCCGGCGAGATCTCGGTGTCGAGGATGGCGTGCAGGGTCTCCGTGGCGCCGGCCTCCAGCTGCCCGGTCTTCACCACCCAGCGGATCAGGTGCTGGATCAGGCTCTTCGCCAGCGAGCCGTTGACGTTGTAGTGGCTCATCTGGTCGCCGACGCCATAGGTGTTCCAGCCGAGCGCGATCTCCGAGAGGTCCCCGGTGCCCAGCACCAGGCCGCCATGCTGGTTGGCCAGGCGGAACAGGTAGTCGGTGCGCAGGCCCGCCTGCACGTTCTCGAAGGTCACGTCATAGACCTTCTCGCCCCTGGCATAGGGGTGGCCGATGTCCTCCAGCACGCGCATCGCGGCCGGCTTGATGTCGATCTCCGCGCCGGTGACGCCCAGCGCGTTCATCAGCGCCCAGGCGTTGGACCTGGTGCCCTCGCTGGTGGCGAAGCCCGGCAGGGTGAAGCCGAGGATCTCCGAACGGGGCTTGCCCAGGGCGTCAAACGCCTTGCAGGCGACCAGCAGGGCGTGGGTGGAATCCAGGCCGCCGGATATGCCGATCACCAGGGTCTTGGACCTGGTCGCCCGTAGCCGCTGGGTCAAGCCCTGGACCTGGATATTGAAGGCCTCGTAGCAGTCCTGGTCGAGGCGGGCCGGGTCATCGGGCACGAACGGGAAGCGGTCCAGCGGGCGCTCCAGCCCGACGTCCGCGAACGTCGGCCTGTGCTCGAAGCGCACCTTGCGGAAACCGGCCTCGGGGCGGCCGGCGGCCACGGCGGCGTTGTTGAAGGTCGGCGTGCGCATCCGCTCCAGGCGCAGGCGCTCGACATCGACGTCGGCCACCGCCATCTGCGCCTTCGTGGGAAAGCGGTCGGTCTTGGCCAGCCCCTTGCCGAGCTCGTGGATCGAGGCCTGGCCGTCCCAGGCCAGGTCGGTGGTGCTCTCGCCGGGCCCGGCGGCGGAATAGAGGTAGGCGGCCATGCAGCGCATGGACTGCGACGCGCAGAGCAGTTCGCGGTCATCGGCCTTGCCGACGACGATGTTGGAGGCCGAAAGGTTGAGCAGAATCAGCGCGCCGGCCAGCGCCGCCTGGGTAGACGGCGGGGCCGGCGACCAGAGGTCCTCGCAGATCTCCGCGGCGAAGCTGAAGTCGGCCAGGTCGGTCGCCTCGAACACCAGGTCGGTCCCGAAGGGGACGTGCTGGCCGGCCAGCGTGGTCTTCAGGCCGACCACGCCCGCGCCCGGCGCGAACCAGCGATTCTCGTAGAATTCCCGATAGTTGGGCAGGAAACTCTTCGGAACAATCCCGAGGATCTTGCCCCGCGCGATGACCACGGCGGCGTTGTAGAGCGCGCCCCCATGGCGCACCGGCGCGCCGACCACCAGCACCGGAGCAAGCTCGGCGCTGGCCGCCGCCAGGCCGGCGATCTCCGCCTCCACCCGCGCCAGCAGCGCATCCTGCAGGAACAGGTCGTCGATGGCGTAGGCCGACAGCCCCAGTTCCGGGAACAGCATCAGGTCGCAGGCGCGGTCGTGGCCCTCCCTGGCGAGCGCCAGGGTCTGCGCGGCGTTGAAGCCCGGGTCCCCGACGGCCACCGCCGGCGTACAGGCGGCGACGCGCACAAATCCGTGACTGTGGATCGCGTGGAAGGGGTGGGTCACGCGGGCGTCGCTCCAGCTAGGCTTGGGCTCCCTTCACATGCGCTGCGTCGCGACAGGGAGAAATGCTCATTTTGAGCATAATATAGGAGGCAGGCGGTTAATGCAAAATCCCGGGCGCCGTCATGGCGGTCAGTGGACCCATTCAACGTCCGCAACCGGTTTGGCTTGCCATCATCATGGTCTGGCGATGACGGGGCGTTCCAACCCTCAGCGATCAACGGTAGGCGGGAGAGGGGCAGAGCGGAAGGTCGTCCCCCATGGCTGTGGCGTGGGCGACGACTGGCAGCTCCCGCTACGGCCCCGCAACTCTGTCGATCCACGAGTCGCCGGCCACCATGCGCATTGGGCGGCCGGGCTCCTCGACAAACCTGACGATCTCGCCGACGACGCCGCCGCCCGTCGGCGCCCCGAAGCGGAAGCGACCCTCCCCGACAGGGTCGAGCGTCGCCGGATTCTCCAGGTTCGGACCGTTCGGCGTGATGATCACCAGCCGCTCGTTCAACAGGACAACCTGCGAATCCCCGTTGCGACCGCGATACAACCCCGCGAAGCGCGCCCAGGCCGGGTTCCACGCGACTGTGGCCGGCTTCGGCTTGGCACCGACCGCGACCGCGTGGCCCACCGACGCCATGAGCTGGTCGGCGATCTCGCCTGGGTTGGAGTCGTTGGTGTTGGTCAGCACGATGACGCCCACCTTGTCGTCGAGCTGAATGAGTGTCTGGGTCGTGTTTCCAGGGTAGCCGCCGCCGTGTCCGACATAGGTGCGGTCCTTGACCCGCTTGACGTCGAAGCCAAGGCCGCTGCCGCTCTTCCAGTCTTCATCGACGGAACGAACCCGCAGCATTTCGCGCCAGGAGCCGCTGCTGACGATCTGCGATCCGCCGCGGGGGCCCCGGCGGAATTGCGCCGAGATGAACTTGGCCATGTCTTCGACGTTCGAGGTCAGGCCGGTCGCCGGCGCCATCCCATGGGAGTCGATGAACGGAAGCACCTCGCGGGTCCCGTCCGGCATCCGCCGGCCATAAGGCGCCGTCAGATCAGGGACGTTCTTGTCGACGCTCGACGCAGTCATGCCGAGCGGATCGAAGATGTGATGCTGTAGGTAGTCGGCCCAAGTCTCCCCGCTGACCTTTTCCACCACGCGCCCGGCGACGGTGAACGCGAGATTCGAGTATTTCCAACGCGTTGCGGGCGGAAACGCCGCCTGCCTGTCCGGGTACAGCTTTTCAAACTCCGCGACCGTGGGAAAGTTGAACGACACCCAATGGTCGCCGGCTTCACGCTGAAGACCGGAGCTGTGGGACAGCAATTGCTCGATGGTGATCGGGCCGTCGTCGTCGCCCGCGGGCTTGGCCTTGAACCAGGGCAGGTACTTCACCACCGGATCGTCGAGCCGCAGCTTGCCTTCTTCCCTCAGCTGCATGATGGCGATGGCCGTGAACAGCTTGCTGTTCGACGCCATGCGAAAGCGGGTCGCCGGCGTCATCGCGCGTTTCGCCTTGATGTCCGCGTAGCCGAAGCCCTTGGACCAGACCAACTGCTGGTCGCTGACCACACCGACCGCCACGCCGGGAAGGCCCCGGTACGCGATCTGACTCTCCATCCAGGCCGAAAACAGACGCTCGGCAGCCAGCACATCCGGGGCGGTGGCGACATTCGCCGGCCCGCCGCTGGGCGCGACGGTCTGGGCCCGCAGGGGCGACGCGCCGAAAGCCAGGAAAATTGCGGCGGCAGCGCCCGCCACCAGACGTGTGCTCTTGAACATTGATGCGGTCCCCCCGACCGGAAGCCTTCGACGTTAAGGGAGGGGATCGGAGGCTGGACGTCAATGCCGCGGAGAACGCGGCGCGGCGGCACGGCCAGTTCCGGCAACCGACTGCCCGCGAGGGCTCGATCCGTCATCGGCTAGGCGTCTGAGAACCGCCCCTCTGACCGCCCTGCCGACGACCAGCGCGGGACCTCAGTCGTCGCGGTGGACGCGCTCGCGGCGCTCATGTCGCTCCTGAGCTTCGAGGCTCAGGGTGGCGATCGGCCGGGCGTCAAGGCGGGCGACGCCAATCGGCTCGCCGGTCTCTTCGCAATAGCCATAGGACCCGTCTTCGATTCGGCGCAGCGCCTCGTCGATCTTGGAGATCAGCTTGCGTTGCCGGTCACGGGTGCGAAGTTCGAGCGCCCGATCAGTCTCCGACGAGGCGCGATCGGCCAGGTCCGGATGATTTTCGGTTTCACTCTGTAGATGCTTGAGGGTCTCTCCAGATTCCCGGAGAATGTCCTCTTTCCAACCATTGAGTTTCTGCTTGAAGTACTCAAGCTGTCGCTCGTTCATGAACTCCTCGTCCTCCGAAGGACGATACTCAGGCCTCTCAGCCAATACCGCGGCCGACTTCATGGACACTCCGAGCCCCCTATGCACCCCGAGACACGCGGGGCGCTTATAGCAAGAAAAACAGTGGTTTCAATCGAAGCTTGCAAGCAGGGGCAATTAGGCCGCACGGGCGGCCTGCTCAAGCTTGGCGACTTCGACCGCCGCGCGGACCTCGATCTCGTCGAGCACAGCCTCAAGTTTCGGGTCGTCCGTCGCCGCACGTTCGTCGCGCACCGCGCGGCGCAGCCGGTCGAGGTCGCCCGCGGCGAGCTCGCCCTCCAGCAGCGCCACCTTGATATTGTCGAGCACGTCGAGGATGCGGCCGGCCCGACCCACCGCGCGGCGCTTGCGCTCCAGCGGCCCGCCGGTCTCCTGCAGGGCCAGCAGGGATTCGACGCCCATGACCCCTTGGGTGGCGGAAACCGAGGACGCCTGGCTGGGGCCGGACGCCCCTTGCGGCGTGATGACGCGGAAGCCCTCGCCGCCCCCGCCGCGCGTGGGCCGGGCGCCTGAAGAGGGTCCGATCCCGCCTGGGCCGGTGACCTTCATGCCGCGCTCAAACCTCTCTCGTAAACCGATGCAACTCACCTCTGCGCCGGCAAGCTTGCAGCATGGTTAATGCCGGGCAAATTCTGCCGGTGGGCCACAGGCGCAGGCACCAGCCCTCGCTCTCGCTTGCTGATTTTGCTGATCTTTCCGTGAGAGACCAACTGGCACGCCGCTGGCAGAGGGAATGGCGAAGTCATGCCCTGCCCGCAGCCCAAGCTCTCGCCAAGGTTCTCAATGCGTCATCCGATCCGCTTCGTCTCCGTCCTGCTGCTGTCCTTCAGCCTCGCCCTTGGCCTCGGCGCGAGCCCGGCGGCCGCCAGGTCGCGGATCAAGGACATCGTCGAGTTCGAGGGCATCCGCGAGAACCAGCTGGTCGGCTACAGCATCGTCGTCGGCCTGAACGGCACCGGCGACGCCCTGCGCAACGCGCCCTTCACCAAGCAGAGCCTCGAGGCGATGCTCGAGCGCCTGGGCGTCAACACCCGCGACGCGACGCTGAACACCAAGAACGTGGCCGCGGTGATGGTCACCGCCAAGCTGCCGCCCTTCGCCGCCGCCGGCTCGCAGATGGATGTCACCGTGTCGGCCCTGGGCGACGCCAAGAGCCTGCTCGGCGGCACCCTGCTGGTGACGCCCTTGATGGGCGCCGACGGCCAGGCCTACGCCTCCGCGCAGGGCACGGTGCAGACGGGCTCGGTCAGCGCCTCCGGCGGCTCCGGCTCGACGATCTCCAAGGGCGTGCCGACCGCCGGGCGCATCGCCGGCGGCGCGATCATCGAAAAGGAAGTCGGCTTCCAGCTGGCCTCCATGCCGGTGCTGCGCCTGACCCTGCGCAACCCCGACTTCACCACCGCCGGGCGCATCGCCCAGGTGATCAACGCCGCCTTCCCCGGCAGCGCCAGGGCCGACAACCCGACCATCGTGTCGATCAAGCCCCCGGCCACCCTGAACATGATGAGCTTCATCTCCCAGGTGGAGAACCTCACCGTCGAGCCCGACGCGCCGGCCAAGGTGGTCATCGACGAGGTCGCGGGCGTCATCGTCATGGGCGAGAACGTGCGGCTCTCCACGGTCGCCATCCAGCAGGGCAACCTGACCATCACGGTCAAGGAAAGCTCGGCGGTCAGCCAGCCCAATCCCTTCACCAAGGGCGGGACCACCGCGGTGGTCCCGCAGAGCGACGTCTCGGTGGACGAGGAGAAGGGCAAGCAGTTCGTGGCGCTGAAGTCCGGCGCCTCGCTGCAGAGCCTGGTCCAGGGCCTGAACGCGCTGGGCGTCACCCCGCGCGACATGATCTCCATCCTGCAGGCCATCAAGGGCGCCGGCGCCCTGCAGGCCGACATCGAGGTGCTCTGATGGCCGACCTCGCCGCCTCGATCGTCGCCCCGACGCTGATCCAGCCCACGACGGGCGCGCAAAGCGCGGCCGAACTGGCGAAGAGGGGCGACATCCACAGGACCGCCCAGAAGTTCGAGAGCTCGTTCCTGTCGATCATGCTGCAGCAGATGTTCGAGGGGACGGAGACCGCCGCGCCCTTTGGCGGCGGTCCCGGCGAGAACATGTTCAAGTCGTTCATGACCGAGGCCATGGCCAACAAGATGACCAGCACAGGCGGCATCGGACTGGCCCCCACCGTCGAGCGCGAGATGCTGAAAATGCAGGGGCTGACCTGATGTCCAACCAAGACGCCAATGACGACGCCGGCGAACGGGTCGAGCAAATGGTCCTGCTCACCGAGAGGCTGACCGAGCTGGTCGCCGCCCAGGCCAAGAGTTTCGAAACCCACCGGCCGCTGGACGCCGTCGTCCACGGCGACGAGATCGGCCGCCTCGCCAACCTCTATCGACATGAATCGGCGCGCGTGCGCAGCGATCCGGGGCTGGTCTCCCAGGCGAACCTGACCCTGCGCAGGCGGTTGGTCCGCGCCACCGAGGCCTTCGATGCCGTGCTCGCCCGCCAGCAGCGCGCGGTGAACGCCGCCAAGACCGTCACCGAGGGTCTGGTCCGCGCCATCGCCGAGGAGGTCGCCTCCCAGCGGCAGAAGGGCGCGACCTACGGCCCCAGCGCGGCCACCGCGATCGCGCCGGCCACCGCCATCACGCTGAACAGGCGCGCCTGAGCATTCCTTTCCCATTCGTGGGAAAGGGGGACCGTCCGCCCCCCGGGTCCGACCTGCAAGGTCGGCCCGAGGACAGGCTCCGAGCGGGCGGTGGAAAGGGCAAGCGGCAAGCACCGCGGATGAGGCTCACCCTCTCCACCCCTCGCTTTTCAGCGAGCGGTCCCCCTCTCCCGCTTTGCGGGAAAGGAAGGATTCAAACGCTTGTTTGACGCTAGGTCAGCGGCCTACATTGCCGGAGTCGTCGGGCCTCTTCCGGCGATCTACGTTCTCAGGGCGGGGTGAAAGTCCCCACCGGCGGTAATGCCCCTCCTTCGCTCTTTCAGAGCTTCGGAGGGGACGAGCCCGCGGGCGCCTTGCATAGCTCCTCTTGGAGCGACGCAGGGGACAAGCAGACACCGGTGAGATCCCGGGGCCGACGGTTAGAGTCCGGTTATGAGAACCGTCGATGGCGTGTGCGCGGCTTCAGCGGCGCGTGCGCCCGCGGCGTCTCCCTGAGTCGTGGTTCTTCAACCCCGTCAGGGAGACAGACCATGACCCAAGTTGCTCAAATCACTGCAGAACTGCCTACCGCCAACGGCGCGTTCCGCGCCGCCAAGATCGCCTTTGTCCACGCCCAGTGGCATCGCGACATCGTCGAACAGGCCTACGTCGGCTTCCTTGAGGAGATGGCCAAGCTGGGCTTCGCCGCCGGCGTCATCGACCGTTTCGAGACCCCTGGCGCCTTCGAGATCCCGCTCCACGCCCAGACCCTGGCGCGGACGGGCAAGTACGCGGCCGTGGTCGGCGCGGCCTTCGTGGTCGACGGCGGCGTCTATCGCCACGAGTTCGTCGCCGAGACGGTGGTCGCCGCGCTGATGCAGGTCCAGCTGGCCACCGAGACGCCGGTCTTCTCTGTCGTCCTGACCCCACATCATTTTCACGAGCACGACGTCCACCAGCGGTTCTTCCACGAGCACTTCCGGGTGAAGGGCCACGAGGCGGCGCGCGCCTGCGCCGGCACGCTGGAAAGCCTCGCCCGCCTGGCGGCGGCGGCGTGAGGAGGTGGTCATGCAGATCGAGACCTATGCCCCGCCCGTGGGCTTCACGCCGCACGACCGCAAGAGCCCGCTGACCGACCCCTGGGAGCCGCTCTACAGCCGCAAGGCCGACCGGGCGGTGATCCTGGGCGTGCGCGCCGGACCGGCCCACACCAACAGCCGCGGCTTCGTACACGGCGGACTGATCGGGGCCCTGGCCGACAACGCCATGGGCCTATCGTGCGCGAGAGCCAGCGGCCACACCGGCGGCTTCGTCACCGTCAGCCTGAACGTCGATTTCCTCGGCTCGGCCTTCGAGGGCCAGTGGCTGGAATTCGACACCGTGTTCGTCAAACCGGGCAGGACGCTAGCCTTCGCCCAGGCCTTCGTCACCGCCGACGGCCAGCCCTGCGCGCGGGCCAACGCCGTCTTCAAGGTGATGAACGCCGACGTCAGAAGGACCGCATGACCGCCCCGTGACCTCAGCGCACGGACCCCGCGCCCAATCGTCGTTTGTGCGGCGCAGCGCGGATCGCGATCATCGGACCCATCGAAAGGAGGTCTCTCCCCGATGTCCGCCCAGCGCGCCAGAGCCGGTCCGGTTTTGATTGGTCCAATCAAATCCGGAAGAACAGGCTTGTCGCTCAAACTTGCGAGCACGATTCAGGGTTTTGATGGTTCCATCAAAACCCATCGTGCTCTCGCCCAGACCCCCACCGCCGACCGCCGCTCCAGCCTCCTCCCCCTGTTGGCGGCCCCCAGTTCGGCGCGTCTGGACCAGGCGTTTGTGCGATTGGCGACCTACCTCTTTGCGTTCTGGTGGTGGTCTCTGCGCAGCCACGTGGCCGACCGCCACTTCCTGCCCCGCGACCGGGCCGTCGGCCCGCCGCCGCGCTTCTGAACCTTGCCAAGCTGAACGCATCGGGCGAACGCTCTGGCCCATGACTGACAGCGGCTTCCCCGGCTTCCCGCCCACCGCCCAGCGCTTCCTGGCCGACCTGCGCGATCACAACGACCGCGACTGGTTCAACACCAACAAGAAGACCTACGAGACGGCGATCAAAGCCCCGGCCGAGGCCTTGCTGGCACATCTGGAGCCGGAGCTGGCGGCCCTGGCCGGCGGCCCGGTCTCGGGCAAGATCTTCCGCATCCACCGCGACGTGCGCTTCTCCAAGGACAAGCGGCCCTACAACACCCACCTGCACATCGCTTTCCCCGCAGCGCATGGTCGGGCCAGCGACGTCGTCGCCTGTGGATATTTCTTCGCGCTGGAGCCGGAGAAGGTGATCCTCGGGGCCGGCGGCTTCGACTTCGCCGGCCCGGTGCTGGACGCCTATCGCGCCGCCGTCGCCGACCCGAAGAAGGGCGCGGCCCTGCAGGCCATTCTGGACAAGCTCACCAAGGCCGGTTTCCGCATTGAGGGTGCGGAGCTGAAGCGTGTGCCCGCGCCCTACCCCGCCGACCACCCGCGCGCCGACCTGATCCGCCGCAAGGGCCTGCACGTCTGGCGCGACATCGAGGACGCCGCGGTGATCACTGGCCCGCGCCTGTTCGCCGAGACGCGATCGACCTTCGCCACCCTGGCGCCGCTGGTGAAATGGCTTTCTGCTCTGTGACTTGATCTCACGAACGACGATCCTAGATGTCGTTTGCGGCGAATAAAGCCAAGCCGCTATATCCGGCCCAATGTTTGTGAGCTGAGGTCACATGGCCAAGCGCAGCCAACTGCCGTTAACCGCCCTTCGCGCGTTCGAGGCCTTCGCCCGCCTGGGCAAGATGAGCCTCGCCGCCGACGAACTTTGCGTCACCCACGGCGCGGTCAGCCGCCAGGTGAGGAGCCTGGAAGCCCTGTGCGGGGTGAAGCTCACCCAGGGGCCGCGCAACGCGCTCAAGCTCACCGACGCCGGCGCCAGGATGTCAGCGTCGCTGGGCCGCACCTTCGACGAGCTGGAGCAAACCTTTCAAGAGGTCCGCGCCGCCGCCGACCGCGATCTGCACATCTCCTGCGTCGGCACCCTGGCCATGAAGTGGCTGATCCCCAGGCTCTCCGGCTTCCACGCCCGCCACCCGGAGCTGTCGATCCGGGTGACGGAAGCCTACGGGCCAGTCGACTTCACCCGTGAGCCCTTCGACGCCGCCATCCGGCTGGCCGAGACCATCGACGGCGACGGGCTGACCGCCATCCCATTCCTCGACAATTTCCACGGCCCCGTGGTGGCGCCGGGCTTGGCCCAGGGCGGCCTGGACCTGGCCCGCACGCCGCGCCTGCACACCCGCCCGCACCGCCAGGCCTGGGACGAGTGGTCGGCGCACGCCGGCGTCCCCGTGCCGGAGGCCGCCGAGCACCGCGAATACGAGCACCTGTTCTACATGCTGGAGGCCGCCGTCGCCGGCCTGGGCGTCGGCCTGTCGCCCTGGATCTACGTCGCCAACGACATCGCCGCAGGCAAGCTTGCCGCCCCGTTCGGCTTCACGCCGACGCCCGCCCGCTTCCACCTCGTGGCGCCCGGCGCACCGCCCAAGCGGGGCCTGAAAGCCTTCCGCGAATGGCTGATCGAAGAGGCCGCCAAGGCCCCGGCCCCGCCGATGCTGGCCGAGGTATCTTAACCAACCCCCGGAACAAAAACGGACCATTCGCTTTTACATAGGTTAGGTTCCGGCGGCGAGAGTCGCCGACGCCGATTTGCTCGAACATGCACCCGACGGGTACGGCTTTCGCCTCGCGAGCCTCCGGTACTTTGAAGGGACAGCCCGATGGCTGCCCGCCTCCCTGCCAATTCTGATGAGTCCGCGCTCAGCCTTACCTTGGCTGTAGTGGCGTCCTCGGCGGGGCCCCTGCTGCTGCTCGACGGCGACCTGAACATCATCGCCGCCAGCGCGTCGTTCTGCGAGGCGTTCGACATCGATTGCGCCACCACCCGCGGTCGCCAGCTCTACGACCTTGGCGCCGGGGAGTGGGACGTCCCGCCGCTGCGCGCCCTGCTCGACACAGCCGCCTCCGGCGACCCGAAGCGCGACACTGACGAGATCGACCTGGTCCGACCGCGCCACGGCCTACGCCGCCTGGCCATCCAGGCCCAGCGACTGGTCTACTTCGACAAGGCGCACCCGCGATTCCTGGTCGCGGTGAACGACGTCACCGAGGCCCGCGCCGACAGGAAGGCCATGGAAGAGGCCCTGGAGCAGAACAGCGTCCTGCTGCAGGAAGTTCGCCACCGCGTAGCCAACAGCCTGCAGATCATCGCCAGCGTGCTCCTGCAAAACGCCCGCCGAACCAGTTCGGACGAAACCCGCGGCCACCTGCAGAACGCGCACCATCGGGTGATGTCGGTGGCCGAGCTGGAACGGCAGCTCTCCGCCTCGGCGGAAGGGGCCGGGAATGTGCACCTGCATACCTATTTCACCAAGCTCTGCGACAGCATCGCGGCCTCGATGATCGGCGACGACGGGCAGCTCGCCCTGATCGTCGACGGCGGGGACAGCGAGGTCACCGCCCGGGTGTCGGTGAGCCTGGGCCTGATCGTCACCGAACTGGTGATCAACGCGCTGAAGCACGCCTATCCCGACGGCCAGTCGGGCACGATCTCGGTCACCTACACACACCGGGGGCCGAACTGGACGCTCAGCGTCCACGACGACGGCGTCGGCATGCCCACGGACCCGGCGCTGATCCGCACCGGCCTGGGCACCAGCATCGTCCAGGCGCTGGCCAAGCAGCTCGAGGCGTGTGTCGAGATCGCGCCTGGCCACCCCGGCACAAAGGTGTCCGTCGAGCACACCCAGGTCGCTCTGATCGGAGACCGGCCGGCGGAGCCGGCCGTCACCGTCGCTATCGAGCGGCCCGCCGCCTAGCGTCCGTCAGCGTCCCTCGAACGCCACCGAGAAGTGAGTCCGTCCATGTCCCCATCCGAACGCGCCACCCACCCAGGCACGACCTTGTTGATCGTCGAGGACGAGATCCTGGCGGCCATGGCGCTGAAGGATGAGCTGGAAGACGCCGGCTACCACGTGCTCGACCTGACCGGACGCCACCAGGAAGCGGTCGCCGCGGCCCGCGACCGCCACCCCGATCTGGCCCTGGTGAACATCCAGCTGCAGGGCCGCGACGACGGCATCGAGGTCGCCGTCGAGCTAAAGGCCATGGGCATCCCGGTGCTGTTCATCAGCGGCCAGATCAGCCGCGCCCAGTCGGCCAAGACCGTCGCCGTCGGCTCACTGCCCAAGCCCTACAGCCCCATCGAAATGGTCCGGGCGGTGAACTACCTGCTTCGCCACCTGAAGGGTGACGAGTCGCTGCCCTGCCCGGCGGCCCTGGAGGTGTTCGACCACCCGCAGCCGGGGACAGCGCCCGCGCCGGAGCCGGCCGCCTAGACACCTCACGACCGCGGCCTGCGCTTAGCGGCTTTCGGACATGTGTTGCGATGGCCGCATTGAAGCCCGAGGCCCGCGGCGCGATCTAGCGATCATGGACGCCGCACCTGTCAAACCCGACCTCGCCGAGCGTATCGCCGGCCTCGATTTCGAAGCGCTGAGCTGCGAGCTCGACGCCCACGGCGCGGCGCTTGCGCCTGCCCTGCTGAGCGCGGACGAATGCGCGGCGCTCGCCGGCGCCTACGACGAGGACGCCCTGTTCCGCAGCCGGGTGATCATGGGCCGCCACGGCTTCGGGCGCGGCGAATATCGCTACTTCGCCTACCCCCTGCCGGACCTGGTGGCGGCCCTGCGCCAGGGCCTCTATCCGCCGCTCGCCGCCATCGCCAACCGCTGGAACGCAGTGCTCGGCGAGCCTGCGCGCTACCCCACCGATCACGCCGGCTACCTCGCCCGCTGTCACGCCGCCGGCCAGACGCGGCCGACGCCTCTGGTGCTGCGCTACGGCGAGGGCGACTACAACTGCCTGCACCAGGACCTCTACGGCGCCGAGGTCTTCCCGCTGCAGGTCGCCATCCTGCTCTCCGAGCCCGGCGGCGACTTCACCGGCGGCGAGTTCGTGCTCACCGAACAGCGCCCGCGCATGCAGTCGCGCGCCGAAGTCGTCCCCCTCGCCCAGGGCGACGCGGTGATCTTCCCCGTCCACCACCGCCCCGTGCAGGGCGCCCGCGGCCCTTACCGCGTCAACCTGCGCCACGGCGTCAGCCGGCTTCGGTCGGGGCGCCGCCACACCCTGGGCGTCATCTTCCACGACGCCGCCTGAAGGAGATTGGCCATGAGCTTCGTCGTTTCCGCCCTATCCGCCGATCCCTTCCGCCCGCTGTTCGGCCAGCCGGACGCCGCGCTCGCCGCGCTCGCCGCGCGCGGCGTGATCCGCCGCAAGGTCGACGCCAAGCCGGGGTTCCCTTGCCGGGTCAGCCTGGAGGACGCCGAGCCGGGCGAGACGGTGCTGCTGCTCAACTACGAGCACCAGAGCGCCGACACGCCGTTCCGAGCCCGCCACGCCATCTATGTGCGCGAGGGGGCGGTTCAGGCCAACCTCGCGGTGAACGAGGCGCCGATGCTCTTTCGCCACCGCATCATGTCCCTGCGCGCCTTCGACGAGACCGGCATGATGGTCGCCGCCGAAGTCGCTCCCGGCGCCGAGCTGGAGCCGGCGGTCGAGCGGCTGCTGGCCAACCCGGAGGTCGCCTACCTCCACGCCCACTACGCCGGCATGGGTTGCTACGCGGCCCGGGTCGACCGGGCGTAGACGCCTAGGCGCGTCAGGGTGAAATGGAACCCATTTCACCCGTCCGACGTGCTCTAAGTGTTTGAAGATAGACCCTTCTATCCCGTTCAGATGATTCCATCTGAACGGGTCAGGGTCTAGAAGGTCTGCCCGAAGCGGATGCCCACAAGCCTCGGTCGGATCGGCACGATGTAGGTCTGCGGGCCGCACACCGAGGTGGCGCACTCTGCGAAGCGGGTGACCTCGCCGCGCTCGTCGGTGGCGTTCTTCAGATAGGCCTCAAGCGTCCAGTTGCCCCGCGCCACGCCCGCCGTGAAGTCGGCGGTGGTGTAGGCGGGTAAACGGCCGATGATGTTGCGCTCGTCGATCCGCAGGTCCGTCCAGCTGGCGTCCTGATAGACCACCGCGCCCTGAACGTGGGCGCGGTAGGGCCCGACATTCCACTCGTAGCGCGCCGTCGCGTTGGCCTTCAGCTTCGAGGTGATCGGCAGCTGGGTGCCCGTGGGCGCGCCCGCCGAGTTTGTGCAACTGGGGTTGACGAGCAGATCAGGGCAGTAGGGTTTGGTCAGCTTGGCGTCGGTATAGGCGGCCGCGCCGGAAAAGGTCAGGCCGTCGGCGGCCCGCCAGGTAAGGTCGGTCTCCACGCCCTTCATGTCGGCCTGAGCGGCGTTCTTGATCTCGGTCAGGCCGTTGGCGCCCAGGAACGAGAACTGGAAGTTGTTCCACTTGTCGTAATAGACCGCCCCGTTCCAGCGCACCGCGCCGTCGGCCCAGGTGGTCTTCCAGCCGACCTCGTAGTTGGTCAGGTAGTCGGAGCTGTAGGGCGGAAGCGTGCCCTTCCGGTTGATCCCGCCGGGCCGGAAGCCGGTGGAGACCGTGGCATAGACCAGCTTGTCTGGGTCCAGCTTGTAGGTGGCGTTCAGCCGGTAGGTGTGGCCGTCTTCCTTGGTGTTCTTGTCGAGGTTGGTGCAGGGCCCGCCCGACACCACCGCCGGCTTGAAACAGGCCGCAACGCCGGTCGACGACGAGAAGCCCGAGCCGAAGCCGAAGAAGCCGGCGAGCGAGTTGTCGGTCTTGAAGAACCGGATGCCGCCGGTTACCGACAGCTTGTCGGTAAGGTCGTAGGCCGCCTCGCCGAAGATGGCGTAATCGATGTCGGTGCGCAGCTGTTTGGTCAGCCAGATGTTGCCGGGATGGCCCTGCACCGACAGCGCCGGATCGAAGCCGTCGATGATGTAGTTCTGCTCGATGTTGTGGGTCTGGCGTTCATAGAACAGGCCGCCGATGAAACGCAGCGGCCGGTCGGACGGCGTGGCCAGGCGGAACTCGTGGCTCTGCTTGGTGTATTTGTCGTGGCCGGTGATGTGTTGAGACGGGTTGATCAGATGTCCGGCCGCGTCCTTGATGTAGGCGCCGTAGGCCGCGTCGTAGAAGTAGGAATAGTCGGTGTAATCGGATCGGGTGTCGACTTTCCGATCCAGGTAGGCGCCGGCGTAGGTTAGGTCGAGGTTGCCGACCTTGCCCTCGATGGTCAGGGCCGCGTCGACCCACTTGTCCTTCGAGTCCTCGGGATAGAAATGCGTGACCTTCAGGTCGCCTACGTGGGGATCGAAGGCGAAGGAGCCGTTGGTCTCCTGGCTCTGGGCCATGATCGTCGGCGTCACCGTCCAGTTCTCGTCGAGGTCGATCTTCAGAGCCGCGCGCGCGCCGACAGTGTCGACGTCGTTGTAGTTGTTCTTCGCCCGGGCGAAATTGTTGATGGTGATGCCCGAGGTCGGGAAGGTCCGCGTGCCTTTCACATTGTCGATGTAGCCGCCGTCGTGCTGCGCCCAGCCGACCAGGCGGATCGCCGCCTTGTCATTGATCGGCAGGTTGACGAAGCCCTCGGCCGCATAGCCCGCCGCCCCATGGTCGACCTGGTTGACCTCCAGGTTGTAGCCCCCGGCGAAGCCCGCGGTCGAAGGCTTGTTGGTGATGATGCGGATGGTGCCGGACTGGGAGCTCGCGCCGTAGAGGGTGCCCTGCGGCCCGGCCAGGGATTCCACCCGGGCGATGTCGTAGACATGCACCTCCAGTGGCCCGGTGATGGTGGTCAGCGGCAGCTCGTCCAGATAGAGGCCGACGCTGGGTCGGGGACCGGAGTGGTTGCCGTTTTCGCCCGAGGCGACGCCGCGCATGTAGATGTTGGTGAAGCCCGGCCCGGCGGTCTTGTAGGAGACGCTGGGCAGGAATTTCACGTAGTCGTTGAAGTCCTTGACCTGCAGCTGGTCGAGCTTCTGATTGCCCAGCGCCTGGATCGAGACCGGCACGCTCTGCAGGTTCTCCTCGCGCTTCTGGGCGGTGACGACGATTTCCTCAAGCGAGGTCGCCGAGCTTGCGGCGGCCGCGGCCGCGGCGGCAACGGCGTGTGGCGCTGTGATCCCGCTCAACATGGTCGAGGCGAACAGCGCCGCCGACCAGCGCAGCGAAGCCCCGCCCAAGGCGATAGACGAAGTCCGGCGCATGCTGACGATTCCCCCAAGTGACCGGGTGATGTCGCCAAGCCCATGCGGTCTCGTCAACCGTCTGCGCGCCCGCGGGTCGCCATTTGTCACCTGCGTGACAAAACAGGCTCAGGTTGTCCCCGTAACCAGAGATGGTTGCAGATAGGCGGAGAGCGCGTCCCCGAGGCTGGCCTTCAGCGGATCCAGCCAGGGTTCATAGTTGCGCCAGTGGTCGGCGGCGTCGGTGAAGATGGGCGTTCGCACCTGTTCGGAGCTGGCGGTGCGGACCGCCCGATCGTTCTCGTAGAACGTCAGGCAGGCCGGCTCGAAAGCCAGGCCGCAGTGGTCCAGCAAGGCCCGGACCTCGGCCTCCGGATCCGCCACCATGCGCTCGTAGTAGACCCGGTGGACCCAGCCCGGCAGGACGGCGTCGAAATGGGCCATCAGCGCGACGTAGTCGGCGTAATATCGGCCGATGTCGGTCAGACTGTAGGTGAACCCCTGCCCGCGGGCGAAATGCTGCTTGAAGCCGGAGAAGCCGCAGCCCAGCGGATGGCGTCGTGCGTCGATGACCTTGGCGTTCGGCAGGATCAGCCGGATCAGCCCCAGGTGGGCGAAGTTGTTCGGCATCTTGTCGATGAACAGCGGCCGACCGAGCTTGCGGTGGACGCCGGCGCGTTCCAGGTACTCGGCCCCCAGCGCCGCCCGCTCCCCCGCCGTCAGCCCGGCCAGAGCCTGCAGGTAGGCGCCGCGGGTGCGCCCGCCGAGCCGGCGGGTCAGCGCAATGATGTCGGGTAGCTCCTGGGTGCCCTCAACCCTGGAATGGCTGGCCAGGATCTGCTCGACCAGGGTCGAGCCAGAGCGCGGCAGGCCGACGACGAAGATCGGGTCCGGCGCGGGGTCTCCCTCCCCCGTCCGGGCGGCGAAGAAGGGCGCGGTGAGCAGGGCCCTGCTGGCGGCGACATGCGCCGAGGTCGCGTCCGGATCGTAGGCCAGGGTCTGGCGGCGCAGCGCATTGCCCGCCGCATAGTGGCCGAACGAGGCGGCATAATCGCCGGCGTCCTCCAGCGCCTTGCCGAGCGCGAAGTCGAGGTGGAAGCGGTCCTCCTCGGCGAGGCCGCCGCGCGCCAGGCCCGCGCGCATGGCCGCCACGTCGGCGTCGGAGAACTGCACGGTTTTCAGGTTGGCCAGGCTCCACCAGGCCTCTCCCAGGCTGGGGGTCAGCTCCAGGCACCGGCGGTAGGCGGCGATGGCGTCGGCCTGGCGCCCGACGGTCTTCAGCGCGTGGCCGTAGCTCATCCACACCTTGGCC
>JANXXK010000229.1 GCA_025350685.1 Alphaproteobacteria bacterium
CTTTGAACATCAAGGCCACAAGGCGCAACGCCCGGAGCGATTTTCGTCGTCCGGGCGCGTTCGGATCAATAGATTTCGAACAGGCCGGCGCCGCCCTGGCCGCCGCCGATGCACATGGTCACCACGCCCCACTTGGCGCCGCGGCGCTTGCCTTCCTGCAGGATGTGGCCAGTGCAACGGGCGCCGGTCATGCCGAAGGGGTGGCCGATGGAGATCGAGCCGCCGTTGACGTTGTACTTCTCCGGGTCGATGCCCAGGCGGTCACGGGAGTAGAGGCACTGGCTGGCGAAGGCCTCGTTCAGCTCCCAGATGTCGATGTCGTCGACGGTCAGGCCCTGGCGCTTCAAGAGCTTGGGCACGGCGAACACCGGGCCGATACCCATCTCGTCGGGCTCGCAGCCGGCCACCGCCCAGGAGACGAACCGGCCCATCGGCGTGAGGCCACGGCGCTCGGCCTCCTTGGCCTCCATGATCACCACCGCGGCCGCGCCGTCGGACAGCTGGCTGGCGTTGCCGGCGGTGATGTACTTGCCGGGTCCCTTGACGGGCTCCAGCTTGGCCAGGCCCTCGGCGGTGGTCTCAGGCCGGTTGCACTCGTCCTTGGTGACCACGTAGTCGACGATGGTTTCTTCCTTCGTCTCCTTGTTGACCACCTTCATCTTGGTCTTCATCGGGACGATCTCGTCCCGGAACTTGTCGGCCTGCTGGGCGGCCGCCATCCGGCGCTGGGATTCCAGCGAATATTCGTCCTGATATTCGCGGCTGAGCTTGTAGCGCTCGGCGACGATGTCGGCGGTGTCGATCATCGCCATGAAGATGTCCGGGGCGACCTTGATCAGCTCCGGGTCGATGGCCTCGCGGGGCATGCCGCCGCCGGGGATCGAGATGCTCTCGACGCCGCCGGCCACCACGCAGTCGGCGCCGTCGCCGCGGATGTGGTTGGCGGCCATGGCGATGCTCTGCAGACCCGACGAGCAGAAGCGGTTGATCGTGACGCCCGCGGTGGTCACCGGCAGGCCGGCCAGCAGAGCAGCCTGGCGGCCGATGTTGGCCGCGCCGTGGGCGTTGTTGCCCAGGTAGCAATCGTCGATGAGGTCCTTGTCGACGCCCGAGCGCTCCACGGCGTGCTTGATCGCGTGGGCGGCCATGGACATCGGCGGGGTGATGTTGAATCCGCCACGGCCGGACTTGGCCAGGCCCGTGCGGGCATAGGAGACGATAACGGCTTCGCGCATTTTCAATGATCCTCCCAACAATATGTCCGCGGGGCCTTGAAAAGCCCTCGCGTCTGGTCGGCGGCAACCTTTGCATCCGCAGGCGTAAATGGCTAGGGACGGGCAACGCTGGCCAAGGCGTTCGGGTCGGCTTCCTGAAGGGGCAAGCGCATGGCTGCACGGTTGGTTCGCGCGCATCTCCTGAAGCGTGGCGTCATGGCGGGCCTGCTGCTCGCGGCCGCATTGAGCCTGGCCGCCTGCGGCAAGGGCGGCGGATCCCAGCAGGCGCCGGAACGGGGCGACAAGGCCGTCGCCAGCGTCGACGGCGGGACCATCTGGTCCTCCGACGTCAAGCGCGAGGCGGTGGCCCAGGGCCTGATCGGCGAGGGAGAGCCGCTGGACATCTCCTCCGACCTGTTCCGCCGGGTGCTGGACGAGGTGGTCGACCAGAGGCTGCTGGCCACCGAGGCGCTGAAGCGCAAGCTCGACAAGGAGCCGGTGGCCCAGCGCCGGCTGGCCGCCGCCCGCGACCGCATCCTCGGCGACATGCTGGTGGAGAGCGTGGTCTCCGACGCGGTCAACGACAACGCCGTACGCGGCCTCTACGCCGAGCAGCTGAAGCTCGCCAAGCGCTCCGAGGAGATCCACGCCCGGCAGATCGTCGTCGCCACCGCCGCCGAGGCCGAGGCGGTCAAGAAACTGCTGGCCGCCGGCGCCTCGTTCCAGGCCCTGGCCATGGAGAAATCCACCGACGCGGCCACCCGATTCAACGGCGGCGACCTGGGCTATTTCACCGTCGACGTGATGCCCGGCGCCTATGACGCGGCGCTGAAGGGCGCCAAGCCCGGTCAGCTCGTCGGCCCGTTCGCCGTTGAGGGCGGCTTCGCCCTGGTGAAGGTCGAGGACCGCCGGCTGGAGCAGCCGATCACGCTCGAGGCCGCCCGGCCGCAGATCGTGCGCTTCCTGACCTACGACCAGATCCGCGACCTGCTGGAGAAGCTGCGCAGCCGCTCCAAGGTGCAGATGATGGTCAAGTCCGACGCTCCGCCCCAGGGCCCGCCGCCGGCCGACGCGCCCCGGCTTGGCCTGCCGCCGACTGTGGTCCCGCCGCCGCCGGGCGCGCCGCCCGCCGCTCCCCTTAAGAGGGCGGCCAAGCCATGAGCCGCAAGCCGACCCCGTCCGCCGCCAAGCCTTCCGGACCGCTGAAGCCCGCCGCCAAGGCGCTGGAGGCCGCCGCCCAACCCGTCGAGGTTGTCGGCCACACCCTGGAGCGGGCCTTCGATCCCTTGGCCAGCGCCCTGAAACG
Organism: Alphaproteobacteria bacterium; assembly: GCA_025350685.1. GTDB lineage: Bacteria > Pseudomonadota > Alphaproteobacteria > Caulobacterales > Caulobacteraceae > Phenylobacterium. Next base: position 2,521 of record JANXXK010000229.1, read on the forward strand.
CGCCGCCCTGAAGCGCGCCGACAAACAGGCCCGGCAGTTCGAGGGCGCCTCGTCGCCCGCGGCGCCGGCCCCGACGCAAAAGAAGGGCGCCGCGAAGGGCGCCGTGCCGATCTCGCCCCTCGCCGTGCCGTTCCCGACGATGCCGCCGATTGCCGGCGTGCAGCTGGCGACCGGCCGGGCCGGCTTCTACAAGCACGAGCGCGACGACGTCCTGGTGATGTCCTTCCCGCAGGGCGCGAGCTGCGCCGGCGTGTTCACCCGCCATGGCGTCGGCTCCGCGCCGGTCGACTGGTGCAAGCGGCACCTGGAGATGACCAAGGGCGAGGGCGTCCGCGCCCTGGTGGTCAACGCCGGCTGCGCCAACTCCTTCACCGGCCGCCCGGGCGCCGACGCCGTCAGGCGAGTCTGCTCGGCCGCGGGCAAACGCTTCGACTGCCGCCAGCGCGACGTGATGGTCGCCTCCACCGGGGTGATCGGCGTCCTGCTCGACGACGCCAAGATCGTCCACAAGCTGCCTGAGATCGAACAGCGCCTCACCGAGGACGGCTGGGAGGCCGCCGCGCGCGCCATCGCCACCACCGACACCTTCCCCAAGGGGGCCTACGTCGAGGCGGAGATCGACGGGACAAAGGTCAAGATCGGCGGCATCGCCAAGGGCTCGGGCATGATCGCGCCCGACATGGCGACCATGCTGGCCTTCGTGGTCACCGACGCGGCGATCTCGCCGGCGGCGCTGCAGAACCTGGTCAACCTCTACACCCGCTCGACCTTCAATGCGGTGACGGTGGACGGCGACCGCTCGACCAACGACACACTGCTGCTGTTCGCCACCGGCCAGTCCGGGGCGCCGCGGATCGGCCGCGCCGGCGACCAGCGCCTGGCCGACTTCCGCGAAAAGCTGGAGGGGGTGCTGATGAACCTCGCCCAGCAGCTGGTCCGCGACGGCGAGGGCGCGAGCAAGTTCATCAAGATCACCGTCACCGGCGCGCAGAGCCACGCCTCAGCGAGAAAGATCGCCCGCACGGTCGCCGAGAGCCTGCTGGTCAAGACCGCGTTCGCCGGCGAGGACGCCAACTGGGGCCGCATCGTCATGGCCGTTGGCCGCGCCGACGAGCCGGTCGACCGCGACAAGATGAGCGTCCGGTTCGGCCCCCTGGTCGCCGCCCAGGACGGCCTCGTCTCGCCCACCTACGACGAGGTCAAGATGAGCGCCTACATGAAGAAGGCCGAGCTGGAGGTCAGCGTCGACGTCGGCGTGGGCCGCGGTTCCGCCAGCATCTGGACCTGCGACCTGACCAAGCGCTACGTCGAGATCAACGGCGACTACCGCAGCTGATGCGTGCGCCGACGCCCGCCGGCCGCCATCGCGTTGTGATCGTGGGCGGGGGTTTCGGCGGGCTGGAAACGGTCAAGGGTCTGGCCGGCGCGCCCGTCGAAATCACCTTGATCGACCGGCGCAACCACCACCTGTTCCAGCCGCTGCTCTACCAGGTGGCCACCGCCTCGCTGGCCACCTCGGAGATCGCCTGGCCGATCCGCGCCCTGGTCCGCGACCGCCCCGAGGTCACCACCCTGCTGGCGACCGTGGTCGGCGTCGACGCGCAGGCGCGCCAGGTGCGGCTGGAGGACGGCTCGGCGGTGGCCTACGACACCCTGGTGCTCGCTACCGGCGCGCGGCACGCCTACTTCGGCCACGACGAATGGGAGCCGTTCGCGCTGGGCCTGAAGACCATCGAGGACGCCACGACCATCCGGCGGCGCATCCTGATGGCCTTCGAGAACGCCGAGCGGGAGACCGATCCGGTGCGGCAGGCGGCGCTGCTGACCTTCGTCATCGTCGGTGCGGGGCCAACCGGCGTGGAGCTGGCCGGCACGATCGCCGAGCTGGCTCGCCACACCCTGCCGCCGGAATTCCGCAATATCGACACAGGCGAGGCGCGCGTGGTGCTGATCGAGGCCGGGCCGCGGGTGCTTGCCGGCTACCCTGACCGGCTGTCCGACTACGCCCGCCGGTCGTTGGAGAAACTCGGGGTCGAGGTGGAGCTGGGCCGCGCGGTGTCGGAAGTCACCGCCGAGACGGTGACCTTTGGCGAGCAGCGCTTGGCGGCCCGCACGGTGCTCTGGGCGGCCGGCGTCATGGCCTCGCCGGCGGCCGAGTGGCTGGGCGCGCCGGCGGACGGCGCGGGCCGGCTCAAGGTCGAACCCGATCTCACGGTTCCGGGCCAGCCCGAGGTCTTCGCCGTGGGCGACACCGTGACCGTGGCCGGACCGGACGGGAAACCGGCGCCCGGCATTGCGCCGGCCGCCAAGCAGGAGGGCCGCTACGCCGCCGCGGTGATCAAGGCGCGACTGCTGGGCGCGGCCCCGCCCTCGCCGTTCCGCTATCGCCACCCGGGCAGCCTGGCGCAGATCGGCAAGCGCCGCGCGGTCATCGACTTCGGTTGGATCCGGCTCACCGGGGCGCTGGCCTGGTGGCTGTGGGGGATCGCCCACATCTACTTCCTCATCGGGGTCCGCACCCGCCTGAGCGTGGCGCTCAGCTGGCTCTGGATCCACACCCGCAACCAGCGCGGTGCGCGGCTGATCACCCAGGGGCGGTCGAGTGCAACGAAACCGCCGTCCACTATGGGTTGAGTGAAGGCCGGTCCCGGGTCTAGTCTCTCCGCAGTTCTGACACCGGGGGGCGTCGACCTTGCACATTCTGTCTGTACTTGCCGCGGCGCTGGCCCTGGCCCAATTCGCCGTCGTCCATCCGGCGCGCGCAGCCCCGCCGGTGGAGGTCTATGGCCGTCTGCCGTCGATCGACTTCATTTCACTCTCGCCGTCCGGCGACCGCTTCGCCCTGGCGCTAAGGGATGGCGAGAACCGCAGCCTGCTGGTCCGCCGCATCGACGGGCAGAACGAGATCGCCACCAAGCTGCAGCCCGGCAAGGTCCGCAACCTGGTCTGGGGTGGCGACCGCCACCTGTTCGTGTTCGGCAGCACGACGCGGACCCCGCGCTCGCCCGGTGACTCGCCGCGCGAGTGGATGGGCGGCGCCCACTTGGATCTGGTGACCAAGAAGGCGTTCCCGTTGTTGGGAACTTCCAACGCCTACCTGGGCGCCTTCTTCGGCTGGTACGGCGTGCGCGACGTCGGCGGGCGCAGCTACGCCTATGTCGGCGCCATCACCCAGGAAGAGTTCGAGCCCAAGCTGGTGCTCGAGGACGATGGTGACAGGTCGATGATCTATCCGCGTCTGGTGCGCATCGACCTTGAGACCGGCAAGACCGATCCGGTCGCGACCGCGGGCGGCGGTGACACCGAATGGATGCTAGGCCCGTCCGGCGAAATCCTGATGCGCGCGGTGATCGATCCCCACGGCCAGACCTTCAAGCTCTACCCCGGTGCGACGGGCGGCGTCCCGATCCTCATCGACAAGGTGGAGAAGGGCAGCTTCCGAATCGACCTGGAGGGGCTGGGCCGCACGCCGGACAAGCTTCTGCTGTGGGAACGCTCGGAGGAGGACGTTCGGCTGCGCGAGGTGTCGATGACGACCGGCGGCGATGGCGAGGTCCTGGCCCATGGGGACAATACCGCCAGCGGCCTCTGGGACCGGGAATCCCACCTGCTGATCGGAATGGGCTCGCAGAGTGGCGAGGGGATCAAGCTGTTCGACCCGGCGCTGCAGAAGCGGGTGGACGATGCCCGCGCCGCCTGGCCCGGGCTGCACAGCCAGCTGGTCTCCTATGGCCGCGGGTTCAACAGGATGATCTTCCTCACCGATGGCAAGGGCGACGCCGGCACCTATTGGCTGGTGGACATTACCAACCGTTCGGCGACGCCCATCGGCCGGGTCAATCCCGACATCGACCCCGCCGACGTCGGGCCGGAACAGATGTTCGCGTACAAGGCCGCCGACGGCCTGGCGATGGATGGCGTCCTGACCCTGCCGCCTGGGCGCGAGGCGAAGAATCTGCCGCTGGTGGTGCTGCCGCACGGCGGGCCGCTGGTGCCGGCCGACAAGGCCCGGTTCGACTGGTGGGCGCAGGCCTTTGCCTCGCGCGGCTACGCGGTGTTCCAGCCCAATTGTCGCGGCACGCTCGGCCGCGGCGAAGCGTTCCGGAAGGCCGCCTTTGGCCAGTTCGGCCGCAAGATGCAGACCGATATCTCCGACGGCGTCGATGCCCTGGCCAGGCAGGGCGTGGTGGATCCCAAACGCGCCTGCATTGTCGGCGGCAGCTACGGTGGTTACGCCGCGCTGGCGGGGGTGACCATTGAGCATGGCCGCTATCGCTGCGCGGTCTCGGTGGCGGGACTGGCCGATCTGGCGCGCTTCCAGACCTGGGTCGGCGACCGTCATGGCGGCGACATGCGCGCGATCAGCTTCTGGCGCGAGCTGATGGGCGCCTCGGCCGGTCAGGACCTGAAGGAGATTTCGCCCCAGCGCCTAGCCGATCGCGCGGATGCGCCGATCCTGCTGATCCACGGCGTCGATGACACCGTGGTGCCGATCGAGCAGAGCCAGGCGATGGAACGTGCGCTAAAGGCGTCCGGCAAGCAGGTGGAGTTCGTCACTATGCCCGGCGAGGACCACTGGCTTTCCCGCGAAGCCACCCGCCAGGTCATGTTGACCGCCGCAGTCGCCTTCGTGCAGAAACACAATCCCGCGAGCTGAGGCCTTAACGCAAGGCCGCGCTCTGGCGAGGCCGGGCCGGCGAGCATAGATCTTTGGCCTGGAGCGGTGACACGATAGATATCCGCTCCCCAGTGGAGAAAAGCATGAACCCCCTCAGATCGCGCGTCGCCAGGGTGCTTGGCGTGGCGCTGGCGCTTGGCCTCGTGTTGGCCCCGGCCGCCGACGCCCGTCGCGGCGGCAGCTTCGGCAGCCGCGGCGCGCGCACCTATTCGGCCCCGCGCTCGACGGCCACGGCGCCTGGCTATGTGCCGCCGGTGCAGCGCTCGATGACCGCGCCCTCGGCCGCCCGACCGGCCTCTGGCGCCTATGCGCCGGCCCCGGGCGCGGGGTACAGGCCAGGCGGGTTTGGTGGCTTCGGCGGCGGTTTCATGGGCGGCCTGCTCGCCGGCGGCCTGATCGGCGGAATGATGGGCCACGGCTGGGGCGGCGGCGGCGGCTGGGGCGGCGGTGGCGGCGGTTTCCTGACCATATTGATCCAGTTGGCGGTCCTGGGCGGCGTCGTCTGGCTGCTGATGCGCCTATTCCGCCGAAGGAGCGGCGCCGCGGCGTTTTCGCCGTTCGCCGGTCCGCAGCCGGCGCCCAGTGGCTTTGGCGGCGGTGGCTTCGCCGGACCGGGCTTCGCCGCACCGGGCTTCGGGGGCTCGGGCTTCGGCGCCGGTCCCTCGACCGCGGTTCCGCCCACCGGCCCGGCCTGGGAGTTCGACATCACCCAGCAGGACCGCGACGCCTTCGAGCGGCTGCTGCACGACGTGCAGGACGCCTTCGGCCGCGAAGACTATGGCGCGCTGCGCGAGCACACGACGCCTGAGGTGATGAGCTATCTGGCCGAGGAGCTCAGCGACAACGCCACTCACGGCCGGCGCAACGAGGTCACGGCCACGAAACTGCTGCAGGCCGACGTCGGCGAGGCGTGGAGGGAGAGCGGCGTCGACTACGCCACCGCCGCCATGCGCTACGAGAGCATCGATCTGATGCGCGACCGCACCACCAACGCGGTGCTGTCGGGCGACCCCAACACGCCGACTGAGACCAAGGAGCTGTGGACCTTCACCCGCTTCACCGGCGGGCCCTGGAAGCTCTCGGCGATCCAGGAGGCGTGACGACGCGCCGCCGCCCCTGCGAGGGGGCGGCGAACTGCGTCGCCAGCCGTCTTCAATCGCTCGCGGGCGTTGCTACTTGTGGCAGACGTCCTTGACCGAGATGCAGGCGTTGCCGCAGCGCTTTCCCTTCTTGCAGTTCGGTCCGCCCGCCAGGGAGGTCGACATCGGCGAGGACGCCACTCTGGCCGAGGCCGGGGCCGACGCCGCGGTGGCCGGCATGGCCATGGCGACGGCCGAGCACATCGTCTTCTTGGCCATCTTGCCCTTGGCGTCATGGCAATTGCCCTTGGCGTCGAGGGCGTAGGACGCGGAGGCCGCCGCTGGCGCGGTGCACTTCGCGAACTTGCCCTTGGCGTCCTTACAGGCGGCGGCGTCAGCAGCACCGGCTAGGCTCAGGGTGAAGGTGAGGGCGGTCAGAAGTGTGAGAATGGCACGCATGATTTGGTTCTCCAGGGAAACCGGAGAAACATGTCAACAGCTCCATAGTTCCGGTTGCTGTCCACATTAGAACAAGCGAGTCAATCGACAATTGTATCACTAGTGAATACACGTACAATCTAGACAACAAGCTCAACTATACCTTAGATTGTATCAAGCTATACTATGGCGCGGCGCGACGGCGCGGCCACGAAAAAGGGGCCCCTTTCGGGAGGCCCCTTTCCAGGATCGATCGACCTGAGGTCGGAACTAGCGGTTCGACCAGACGCCGCTGCGCGTGGGCGCCGTCGTCGCGCCGCCGCCGCCGCCGCCACGCCGCGGGCCGCTGAAGGCCGGACGCTGGGCGGGCTTCTGGTCGCCGCCGCCGCCTGAACGGGCCGGGGCCCCCTCGTGACGATGGCCGCCGCCCCCGCCGCCGGCGTGATTGCGGTTGCGCTTGGGTTGGTGATTGCCGCGATGGCCACCCGCGCCGCGCGTGTCGGCGCGCTCGGGCTTGCCGGCGACTTCCGGCAGCGCGGCGGTGGCCGCGCCCAGGTGCTTGTCGTTGCGGCGGTCGAAGGACGGGATGGTCTGGCGCGTCACCTTCTGGATATCGCGCAGCAGGTTGCGCTCGTCGTCGGCGCAGAACGCCACGGCCGAGCCGTCGGCGCCGGCCCGCGCCGTGCGGCCGATCCGGTGGACATAGCTTTCCGGCACATTTGGCAGTTCGTACTGCACCACATGGGTCACCGCGTCGATGTCGATGCCGCGCGCGGCGATGTCGGTGGCCACCAGGGCGCGGACCTTGCCGGCCTTGAAGTCGGCCAGAGCGCGCTCGCGCTGGCCCTGGCTCTTGTCGCCGTGGATCGAAGCCGCCTCGACGCCCACCTGCTCCAGGCCGCGGGCGACGCGATCGG
>JANXXK010000233.1 GCA_025350685.1 Alphaproteobacteria bacterium
CAGCGGCCTCTGGGCCGTAAGCTGCTGTTCGATCAAGCGGTTTCGGCCATCGGCTCGTCGCTGGCACCAACTGCGCGCCTCATTTTCCCAGTTAAATTCCCTGTTCAAGGGAATCCGGAGTGCATCCTTCCGCCGCAGAGACGCGGGCCCGAAAAGGCCCAGAAGCGCCTCTGAAACCGGGCTTTGTGAAGGGCCAAACTCCGGAAGCATGGGAAATCCACCCGAGATTACCGCGGGTTTCAGGGCCTGAGGAATTGGGAGCCGGTTGGACCAGCCTGATTGGCGGTGCGAGTGGGATTCGAACCCACGTTAGAGTTTCCCCTAAACACGCTTTCCAAGCGTGCGCCTTCAACCACTCGGCCACCGCACCATCACCGTCCGGGCGGGGCCCCGGCGGAAGGCGGCCCTTATAGCCTAGCCGGTTAGCCGGGCAAGCGCCGCTTGGCCGCAGCCGCCAGACGCTGCGGATCGAACAGCGAGGCGGGCTGCTTGACTTCAAGCCCGGCCTGCAGGAGCGGCGAGGCGGCGAGCCAGGCGGCGATCGACTCACCGGCGTGGGGATCGCGGTCGCGCAGGGCGGTCTGGATGTGGGCCAGCCGCGTGTCGGCGTCGTGCAGGCGCACGCGCTCGGTCGCCAGCGCCGGGCCGGCGAACCGCTCGTCGATCAGCCCCAGCCGGGCCCGGGCGCTGGCCACCATCACAATGGCGGTGGGCGCGTCTCCCGCCGCCAGCTCGCCCTGGGCGGCGGCCAAGCCGCGGCGTGTGTCGGCCATCAGCAATGCCACACCCAGCGGCTGGCGTGGCCTGGCCGGGCAGGCGGCCGGGTCGAGGGCGCGGACATAGGCCGCCAGGCCGCTCAGCACCGCCGGCGGAGGCTCGGGCCCGTCGAACTCTTCGGTGATCAGGCCGTGGAGGAACGGCTCCAGCTTCCCAGCCGCCGGGGCCTGGTCGATCTTCAGCTTCGCCTTCGAGCCAGAGAGGTCGGGGATCGGCTTGGGGTCGTCGATGCCGTTGCCGCGGTGGGTGGAGAACAGCGAGTTGGTGACGTCGGCCGTGCCAGCCGCGCCGGAGACGCCGGGGAACAGGAAGTCCGGATTGTCGCGGCCCTCGCGGTGGCAGGTCTCGCAGGTGATGTGCGCGCGGGCCGCCTGGCCGCCCAGCAGCAGCGGGGTGCGGAAGGCCGCGCGGCCGACCTCGATCCGCTGGGCGAGCGCGCGGTCAGCGGGCAGCCTGAGGCATTCGGTCGGGGCCGAGCCCAGCGCGCGCGCTGGATTGGCGTCCCTGGCCACCCACAACATGGCCCGGATCGGCGGATCGCCAAGCGCCGCGAGCGCTGCGCCAGCGACCCCCGCGATGAGGAAACTAAGGCCCGTTAGTTCTTTTGCGGGTCGCCGCCGGCGTCGATCCAACGGCGCAACTCCTCGGCGTCCGCGCAGCCGTAGGCGCAGAGTTTGTCCAGCCTGGCCAACATCAGCCGGGCGCCCCTGATGTCGCCGCGGGCGACCTTCAGCTCACCATAGTACTCGGTGGCGCCGATGTGCTCGGGCGCGATGGCCAGCGCCTGCTGGTAGTAGGTCTCGGCCCGGGCGTAGTCGCCCTTCTTGCGCCAGGCGTAGCCCTCGTAGGTGAGGATGTCCGGGTGCGGCCCGAACACCGCCTCGGCCTGGCTGAGCGAGGCCAGCGCCTCGTCATAGCGCCGCTCGTTGATGAGGCTGACCGCCGTCACATAGGCCGCGTCGCCGGTGCGCGCGCCGCCGAACAGCATCGAGCGGTCGAGCATCGCGCTGGGCTTGCTCGCGCCCGCGGCGGCCGGGGCGAGTGCGCTCTCCACCTGGGTCGACAGCGATTTCAGCCGGGGCGCGTCGGCGCAGGTGTCGGCGCAGGCCTGGGTCTTCGCCCTCAGCCAGTCGAGTTCGGCCTGGGCCTTGCTATCCTTGAGGTTGGCGAGCGCCAGCCCCAGTCCAGCATGGACGGTAGGATCGTCGGGCGCCAGTTTGGCGGCCTTTTCATAGGCCCGGCGCGAGCCCTTCCAGTCGTTGCCGCCGGCCCGGGCGACGCCCAGCAGGCGCCAACCGTCGACGTTCCTCGGCACGGCCTGGGTGACGTGCTCGGCGGCGTTCGCGGCGGCCTTGTAGTCGTTGGCCTTTAGCGCCTGGATCGCCTTGGCGTATTCGGCGGACGGATCGTAGCGCGGCGAGCTCTGCAGGTCGCCGTCGCGTCCGGAGGACGCCATGCTGCCCCCGCCCGCGCCGCCGGCGCCGCCGGTGGCGAACGCTGCGCCGCCCGCCAGCACGGCCATGCAGCCGCCGATCAATGTGGCCTTCAATGCGCTGCGCATCGCAGAACCTCCCAAAGCGTGGTCCGTCCGCGGCGGAGACTGGCACGAAATCGACGTTACGTCAGCCTCCCCGCGTGGGGTGTAAATGGCCGTTCGAGTGCTTATGGTTCAGTGCGATCACCCCGAGACTGCCCTCAAGCCTCCCAGGAGCCCCCGATGTTCGGACGCAAGACGCTGGAACTGCCCACCGAGGAGACCGCCCTGCCGGGCCGTGCGCACCCGATCCCGACGGCTGAGAGCCATTTCATCAACGGTCATCCCCTGAAGCGCCCCTATCCGGAGGGCCTGGAGACCGCGGTCTTCGCCATGGGCTGCTTCTGGGGCGAGGAGAAGAAGTTCTGGGTCGTGCCGGGCGTCTGGGTGACGGCCGTGGGCTACGTCAACGGGATCACCCTCAACCCGACCTACGAAGAGGTCTGCTCCGGCCGCACCGGCCATACCGAGGCGGTGCTCGTGGTCTATGACCCCAGGCTGGTCACTTACCAGGCGCTGCTGAAGGTGTTCTGGGAGAGCCACGACCCGACCCAGGGCATGCGCCAGGGCAACGACATCGGCACCCAGTACCGCTCGGGCATCTATCCTGGGAACGACGCCCAGGCCGCCGCCGCGGAGGCCTCGAAGGAAGCCTACCAACAGGCGCTCTCCGCCAAGGGGTACGGCAAGATCACCACCGAGATCGTCCCGGCCGGTGAGTTCTACTACGCAGAGGACTATCACCAGCAGTACCTGGCCAAGAACCCGGCCGGCTACTGCGGCATCGGCGGCACGGGCATCACCTGTCCGATCGGCGTCGGCGTCGAGGCCTAGCGGCCGATCGGGGGGCGGTGCGGTGACGCGGGATGACGTCGAGGCCATCGCCATGGCCCTGCCGGCGGTGACCAAGGTCATCCAATGGGGCGACAGCAACGTCTACAAGGTGGGCGGCAAGGTGTTCGCCATCTGCGGCCTGCCAGGCGGGCTGTCATTCAAGGTCAGCCCCATCGGTTTCGTCGTGCTCACCGAGGACGGGCCCGGCCGCCAGGCGCCCTACTGCGCCAAGGGCCATTGGGTGAACGTCGAACTGGATGGCGCGCCCGACACCGACATCGCCGACTGGCTGACCACGGCGCATTCGCTGATCGCCGCCAAGCTGACCCGAAAGGTGAAGGCCGAGCTGGGGCTTGGCTGACGGGATCCCCAGATCCTCCCGCTCGATCGGGCTCCGCCCAGGGGGAGGATTTTTTGGCCGCGCCTAGAGTTCGCGCACCTCGTTGCGGGCCGCGGCCAGCAGCATCAGGAAGAAGCCGACGCCCAGGCAGATCGACGGGTCGATGAGCGTGGGCTCCGGACCGAGGTTGGCGAGGGTGCGGGAGACCAGGCCCGTCATGCCGGTCGCCACGACCACCGCGGCGGTGACGCCGCAGCCGGCCAGGGTCGCCATCGCCAGCACAGCGCGCCGGGCCCGCCTTCGCCGCTGTACGCGGTCCATAACGCCGGCCACCAGCTCCGGCGCAACGGCGCGCCCGGAGGGCCGCGCAAAGTCGGCGTTCAGCAGGGCTTCGAATTCGCTCTCATTCATCGGCGTCACTCCCGCCGCCCGGCGCCGGGGCCGGTTCGACGATCATCAGGGTTCTCAGCTTCTTCAGGCCCCGCGTCACGTGGGATTTGACCGTGCCCAGCGGGATGGACAGGGACAGGGCGATCTCGTCGTGGGTCAGGCCGGCGCCGTGGCAGAGCGAGACGCACAGCCGCTCCGGCGCCGACAGTCTGGCCAGGGCGCGGGTGAGGTCCAGGCGCAGCGCGCTCGAAGCCTCCTCGGACGGGCCGCTGATCTCCGGGTCCACCGGCTCGGCCATCAGCTCGTAGCGCGCCTCCTTGCGCCGGCGCTTCAGGTAGAGCCGAGCCGCGATCTTCATGGCCCAGGTGGCGAAGGCGGCCTCGCCCCGGTAGCTGGTGACGGCGCCGAGCGCGGTGACCATGGCGTCCTGGGTGATGTCGTCGGCGAGCGCGTCGCCGGCGCCCATCCGCCGCAGCAGCTTGCCGACCACGCCCGCGGCGCGGCGCACCAGCTCCTCGCTCGCCGCCCGGTCACCGCGGCCTGAGAGGCGTGCGAGCTCGAGGTCGGACAGAGCCGAGGGCCAGGACCGGGAGAGGGGGGTCTGGGAGGAGGCCACGGATCGGGCCGTCAGGTGTGGAGGCTCAGGCCCGGACGGCGCCGCGGTCTCCGCGGCTGAGGATGACAAGGGCCACGCCCAGGCACGCCGGGATCGCCCCGAAGGCGGCGATGGTCACGCCCCAGGCGATCGCCCCGCTGCCGCTCTCGCTGGCGATGCCGAAGTAGGCGCAGACGCCGATGGCGGCCAGCGCCGCGCCGGTGGCGATCAGCATCACGCCGCGACGCAGGTCGAGTTGCGGGGCGGGGATCTCGCGGCCGCCGGGTAGCGCGCGCAGCAGCTCCACGGTCATTGGGCTGCCGGTCTGGCTGGTCTGCAGGACCACATTCAGCAGCCGCATGCGTTCGCGCGAACGCAGGAAGGCGGTGAACATGAACACCAGCCCCGGCACGATGAGGGCGATGAGGATTTGCACGGCGATGATCACGGGGTCTCTCCGGTTCGAACAGGCTTTGCTGTCCGATAGAGGCCGCCTTTTCGCGTGCGAGATGCAAGCCCCGCAAAGATTCTGCCGTCAGGTCACCAGGGTCTCGCTGAACCGGATCGGTTCGCCCAGGTGCGGGGCGATCACCTCGTCGTCGCGCATGACCGCAGTCCCGCGGATGATCGTCGCCACCGGCCAGCCCTTGGCGGCCATGCCGTCGAAGGGGGTCCAGCCGACCCTGCTGGCCATCATCTCGTGCTTGATCGTGCGCCGCGCCTTCAGGTCGACGATGGTCAGGTCGGCGTCGAAGCCCTCTGCCATGCGGCCCTTGTCGGCCAGGCCGAACAGACGGTTCGCCCCGTGGCTGGTCAGGTCGACCAGGTGCTCCAGGGTCAGGCGGCCCTCCGCCACATGGGTCAGCATCACCGGCAGCATGGTCTGCACGCCGGGCATGCCGGACGGCGAGGCCGGGTAGGGCCGGGCCTTTTCCTCGCTGGTATGCGGCGCGTGGTCGCTTCCCAGCACGTCGGGCAGGCCGTTGGCCAGCGCCGCCCACAGCGCGGCGCGGTGATGCGCCTCGCGGATCGGCGGGTTCATCTGGGCGTAGCCCTTCAGCCGCTCATAGGCTTCCGGCCCCTCCAGCGTCAGGTGCTGCGGCGTGAACTCGACGCTCGCCACATCCTTGTGGTCGGCCAGGTAGGCGACCTCTTCAGCGGTGGTCACATGCAGCACGTGGATGCGCTTGCCGAGCGCCTTGGCGATCCGCACCAGCCGCATCGTCGACTGGATCGCCGACTGGGCGTCGCGCACCTCGTAGTGGCTGGTCCAGTCGCCGGTCCGCGCCAGCGGCCGCCGGTCGGCCAGGCGGTATTCGTCCTCGGAATGGAAGGCCGCGCGGCGGTTCACGTGGCGCAGCACCTGTTCGATGCCCTCGTCGTCCTGCACCAGCAGCGTGCCGGTTGACGCGCCCATGAACACCTTCACCCCGCAGCAGCCGGGCAGCCGCTCCAGTTCGCCCAGCCATTTGGCGTTCTCGTGGGTGCCGCCGACGTAGAAGGCATGGTCGCAATGCATGCGCCCCTTGGCCCGCTTCAGCTTGTCGGCCAGCGCCGGCCCGTCGGTCGTCGTCGGCTCGGTGTTGGGCATCTCGAAGACCGCCACCACCCCGCCCAGCACGGCCGCGCGCGACCCGCTCTCCAGGTCTTCCTTCCACTCCAGCCCCGGCTCGCGGAAATGCACCTGGGTATCGATGACGCCGGGCATCACCGTCAGCCCCTTGGCGTCGAACACCTCGCCGGCCGACGCCTGGGAAAGGTCCCCAACCTCGACGATCTTGCCGTCGCGCACGCCGACGTCGGCCAGGCCGCGCCCGGCGTGGTTCACCACCTCGCCGCCCCGGACGATCAGGTCGTAGATCTCAGGCATTCTGGGCCTCAGCCATATGTGGACGCCGTCTCCGCCAGCAGGTCCTCGGGGGCCTGGACCACCGTCTCCACCTTCAGGTCCATCATGTGACAGAGCGCCTGGGTGAAGCCGGGGTCAACCGCGCGAATCTGCTCGTAGCTGCGCGGGCCCCGCACCGCGCGGGTGGCCGGGCCCCAGGGCGCGTAATGGACCTCGTCGGAGGGCCCGAACAGCCCCAGCGTCGGACAGCCCGCCGCCGCGGCCAGGTGCATGGTCCCCGAATCGTTGCCGATGAACAGCCGCGCCCGCTTCAGGCAGGCATAGGCGGTGAGCAGGTCGGTCCCGTCGGTCAGGTTGATGAACTGGCGCCGCCCGACCACGTCCTTCAACTCGCGCGCCAGCTTGGCGTCCCCAGGCCCGCCCAGCACCATAAGCCGCCCGCCCTTCATCGGCCCGTCGTGGTCGAGCAGCCGCATCGCCACCCGCGTGAACCGCTCCAGCGGCCAGGTCTTGCCCAGCCAGTTGGCCGCCGGCGCCAGCGCCAGGATCGGCCCGGTCCCCGCGGTCAGTTCCTCGGCGCGCGCCTCGGTCTCCGGCGAGGTGAACAGGAACGGCGCAGCCGGATCGTCCTCGATCTTCAGGATGCGCGCGGCCTCGATCACCTTGTGCACCGGCGGGCCGGGCAGCTTGCGCCAGATCGCGCGGCGCCGGGTGGAGACGAACCGCGCCATGCCGGAGCCGCGCAGATCCACCACCAGGCCCCAGCGCTTGCGGCGCACCTGCCGCCACAGGTCGAACCAGTGGCCGCCGCCCTTGGCTTTGGCGAATTCGATGATCAGGTCGAGGTTCGGGACCTCCTCGAACAGCGGCGCCGCCACCGGCCCGGCCACCACCGTGAAGCGGGCGTTGGGGATCTCGTCGGAGAGCCGCTTCAGCAACCCCGACGACAGCACGGCGTCGCCGATGCGGTTGGAGGTGATGAACAGGATGGGGAACGCGCCGCGGGACATTGACCCTCTATAGGATGGGAGGTGCTGGCGCTCCACCGCTCGAGGCCCCAAATTGAGTCGGATGAGCCCGACCATGACATTTGCGCCATTGCCAAGCCGCGCCCTGATCGCGCTCAGCGGCGAGGGCTGGCGCGACTTCCTGCAGGGTCTGATCACCCAGGACGTCGAAACCTTGGCGCCCGACGAGGCGCGGTTCGCCGCCCTGCTGACCCCGCAGGGCCGCCTGCTCTACGACCTCTTCGTGGTCGGCCGGGCCGACGGCTGCTGGCTGGATGTCCTGGCCGAGCAGCGCGCGGCGGTCATCCAGCGGCTGACCATGTACCGCCTGCGCGCCAAGGTAGAGATCGCGGCGGACGACACGCCGGTCTCGATTCTCTACACCGCGCATCCCGGCGAAAGCCGGGACCCAAGCGGCGCTTCAGCATGGGCCCCGGCTTTTGCCGGGGTGAGCGGGATATGGGTGGCCGACCCGCGCCTTCCGGCCCTCGGCTGGCGCGGCTACGGCGCCTCGCCGCCGGCTGGCGCCTTGATCGCCGACGAGGCCGCCCGTGAAGTGCAGAAGCTGGCCCTGGGCGTCCCCGGCCCCGCGGACTGGGGGTCGGACAAGACCTATCCCATCGAGGCCAACTTCGATCTCCTCAATGGCATCGACTTCAGGAAGGGCTGCTTCGTCGGCCAGGAGACCACCTCGCGGATGAAGCGCCGCGGTCAGATCAAGAGCCGCATGCTGCCGATCGCCTTCACGGGCCCCGCGCCCGCGCCGGGCGCCGAGGTGTTGGCCGGAACCCTGCGAGCCGGCGTCGTGACCTCGGGCGGCGAGGGGCGGGCCATAGCTCTCCTTCGCCTCGATCGCGCGGCGGCCGGCGGCCTGACCGTCGAGGGCCGGCCGGTGATCGTCGAACGGCCCTCGTGGTTCGTGGATACTGTCGGCGAGGACGCCGCCTAACGCACCGGCGCCATCAGGTGGGCATAGGGCGTGCCCGCCCACATCACGTAGGGCTGCGAGGTGTCGGGATCCGGCGAGGTCGGATAGGCCTTCAGCATATCCGGATCGCCGACGATCATCACGTGCGGGCCGGTCTTGATCCAGTGGTTCTTGCCCGTCGGGGCCTTGGCATAGGGGTCGGTGTTGCTGAAGTCCGTGCCGCCGGCCAGCATGTAGAGCAGGCCGACCTTGTGCGCCGGCGGTTGGTGGCCGGCCCAGGCCATCACCCAGTCCATGGCGTTGGCGTCCATGCACATCGGATCGGGGCCGGGCGTACCCGGATTGTCCGGCATGCAGGTGAAGCCGTTGGTCCCCTTGCGCAGGGTCTTCATCGACCCGTCCGCGCCCATGGTGACGACCGAGGCTTGCTTGGCGATGGCCGCCGGCGCCGCGGACATCGCGCTGGCGATCAGCTTGGCGTCCCCGGATTTCGCGCCCTTGGCGGGGGCGGCGGCATGGTCGTGGGCGGCTTCGGCGGCAATGGCCGGCGCGGCGGCGAGACCGGCTGTGAACAGAGCGAACGCGATGGCTTGGGCACGCATGGGTTCCTCCTGAGCGGGTTGCTTCCCGATCAATTGGTAACACCGTTACGCCGGCCAGCCCATAACCAGCGATGGCCGCCGAGCGCGCCTAACGCCCCTCGAGGAAAAACGACCGCATCGCCGCCAGGGTCTCCGCCGGTTTCTCCTCCGGCAGGAAGTGGCCGCAGTCGAGGGCCTGACCGCGCACGTCTGGCGCCCAGGCGCGCCAGACTTCCAGCACGTCGTACCAGGCGCCGACCGCGCCCTGGCCGCCCCACAGCACCTGCACGGGACAGGCGATGGTCCGGCCGGCGGCCCGGTCCTGCTCGTCGAGCAGCCGGTCGTAGGTGGCGCCGGCGCGGTAGTCCTCGCACATGGCGTGCACCGTCTGCGGGTCCTTCGCGCAGGCCAGGTAGTC
>JANXXK010000235.1 GCA_025350685.1 Alphaproteobacteria bacterium
CCTTCCGGTCGCTCTTGTAGTCCAGATAGTATGCGTGCTCCCAGAGGTCGCAGACCAGCAGTGGGAACAGGCCGTCCCGGATCAGGGTGTCGTCGGCGTCGTGGGTGGAGATTACCTTCAGGCCCTCAGAGCCGGCGGCCAGCCAGACCCAGCCGGACCCGAAGTGGTCGACCCCCTCGGTGACGAAGGCTTCGCGGAAAGCGCCCATGTCGCCGAACGCCCGCTCGATGGCGGCCTTCAACGCCCCGGAGGCGGCGGCCGGGTGGGTCGCCATGCTCTGCCAGAAGAAGGCGTGGTTCCAGGCCTGGGCGGCGTTGTGGAACAGCTTTGCCTCGCCCTTGCGATGGGATTCGCGGACCACCTCCTCGAGGGTGCGGTCTTCTAGCCCGGCCTTGGCGGCCAGCTCGTTGGTCTTCTCGACATAGGCGCGGTGGTGCTTGTCGTGATGGGTGTGCAGGGTGTCGGCCGACAGCGTCGGTTCAAGCGCGGCGTACCCGAAGGGGAGCTTGGGGAGCATGAACATGGGGGAGACCTCTCGTCTGCCCCTTCCAACCGCCCCCGGCGAGGGAGGGTTCCTCACATATCAGCGGCGCATGGAGATCAGTTCGAGCTCGCGCCCTTCCGGGTCGAGCACGAAGGCGACGCGCATGGCCTCGGTGTCCCAGGGTTCGCGGAAGGGCGCAGCGCCTTCCTTCACCGCATGGGCGTAGGCCGCGTCCACGTCGCGGACATAGAGACCCAGCGGGCCGTGGGCCGTGCCGACCGCGACGTCACCCCCGCTCTTCGGCCAGTAGAGGATCAGGCTGAAGCCGGCTTCTTCGCCCGGGCGGCGCATGACCAGCTCGAGGATATCTGGCAAGTCGATGGTCTGTGCGACCACAAGCCCGAAAGCGCGCTCGTAGAAGCTTCGCATCTTTTCAAGATCTTGCACGACGAACTTCACAAAGCCCATACGCACCGAGATCGGCGTAGTCGGCGCTGGCGCCGTGGCGGTGTCGGTCATGAGGGTGCTCCTGGTGGGCTCTTGGGCCTCTGCTTGAAGCCATCCTGCGCGGGATGCGGCGACGAGGCTAGGGCAGATCGGCGAGCGCCGCCGGTAGCAGGCGCGCGACGATGGCGGCGACCCCGTCCTGGCCGGCCGGGTCGGTGAGCAGGTCCTGGCGGACCTCCAGCTCCAGGTATTCGAGGCCGCGGCCGCCGGCGTGGTGCGGGATGGTGAAGTCGACTTCGTCCATCTTGTAGGGCTGGTTGTCGCCGACCAGGGCTTCGCCGAATTCGCTGCGCAGGCGGCGGAGCACCGCCTGGGAGTAGGGCGAGTTGTCGGCATGCAGCACCCCGAACCTCCAGGGCCGGTCGAAGCCGTCCATCCGCGGCGTGAACGAGTGCAGGCTGATCAGCGTCGTCGTCAGGCCACGGGTGGCGCGGGCGTCGAGTTCGTCGGCGATGGCGCGGTGGTAGGGTGCGGCGATGGCGGTGACGCGATCCAGGCGCTCGGCCAGGCTGAGGTCGCGATTGCCGGGGACCTTGGTGCCGTCACTGACCTCGGGGATGGCGTCGGCGCGGGCCGGGTCGCGGTTGCAGTCGATGACCAGTCGCGAATAGCGCTGGCGGATGAAGGTCGCGCCAAGCCGGCCCGACAGCCGCTCGCCCAGGCCCGCCACCCCGATATCCCAGGCGATGTGACGCGCGCGGTCTGCGTCACTAAGGCCAAGCTCCGTTAATCTTTGCGGGATCAGTCGCCCGGCATGATCGCCCAGCAACAGAAACGGCGAATCGGCGCCCGGATTCAGCGCAATCCACGGCGGCGCTTCGTCAGCGGGCGGCGGCCGCATGGACCCATCCGCGGAATCGATTGAACCCTTAGCCAATGCCTATTGTCTCCATCCGCCACCGCACGACCTACCGCTACCGCAACCCGGTGGCGTTCGGCGAGCACCGCGTCCTGGCCCGGCCGCAGGAAGGGCCGGATCAGCGCATATTGAGCGCCGAGCTCGTGGTCACGCCCAATCCGTCGGCGCAGCGTTACCTGGCGGACGTGGCCGGCAACCTGATCGAGGCGGTAGCCTTCAAGGGCCGATCTGACCGGCTGACGTTCGAGAGCTTCGTCACCCTGGACCACACGCCCGCGACGCCGGCCTTCGACGACGAGACCGAAAGCCTGGTACCTGGCGGGCGCTTCCTCTACGACCCCCTGGACATGGGGGACTTGGCGACCTCGGTGGCGCGGCGGTTCGAGGATCCGGCGGGCGACGTCGAGGCCTGGGCGCGGCGCTTCGTGCGACCGGTCGGGGCGACGGGGTTGCGCAGCCTGCTGGCCGACATGACCACGGCGATCCATCGGGAGTTCTCCTACGGCGTGCGCCTGGAAGGCCCGCCGCAGTCGCCGCTGGCGACCCTGGAGCGGCGTTCGGGCAGCTGCCGCGACTTCGCGATGCTGATGATCGAGGCCGCGCGCAGCCTCGGCCTCGCAGCCCGGTTCGTCTCCGGCTACGTTTACTCGGCGTCAGGTGGCGGCCGGCGGCTGGGTGGCGGCCACACCCACGCCTGGGTCAGGGTGTTCGCGCCGCACTGCGGCTGGGTGGACTTCGATCCGACGAACGGGATCATCGGCTCGCGCGGCCTGATCCGCGTCGCCGTGGCCTGCGACCCGCGCCAGACGATCCCGCTGCACGGAACCTGGGCAGGGATGGCCGGCTCCTACCTCGGCATGGACGTCGAGGTGGACGTGGCGGCGGAAACAGAGCCCATGGCGCAACCGGCGCCGCGTCTGCGAATTGCGCAGGGACGCTAAGTCGCCCAGGGACCGTTGAATGCGCATCAGATGTGGCTACGAGATCACCTACGAGTGTCCGCAGCCGACGCCGATGCTGCTGATGCTCAACGTCCACGCCTCGCGCTACCAGGACCTGGAGACCCCCGACGTCGTCCGCACGGACCCGGGGATTCCGGTTGCCCAGTATCACGACGGGTTCGGCAACCTCTGCAGCCGCATCGTCTGCCCGCCTGGCCGCACGGTGCTGTCCGCCGACTTCATGATCCGCGACTCCGGAGAGCCCGACCCGGTGACGCCGGAGGCCGCCCAGCACGCGGTGGAGGACCTGCCGGACGAGGTGATCGTCTTCCTGCTGGGCAGCCGATATTGCGAGACCGACCGGCTCAGCGACCTGGCCTGGAAACTGTTCGGGAACGTTCCCCCCGGCTGGGGCCGCGCCCAGGCGATCGCGGAGTACGCCCACCGGCGCATCACCTTCGGCTACGAACACGCGCGCCCGACCAAGACGGCCTTTGAGGCCCATGAAGAAGGCTTCGGGGTCTGCCGCGACTACGCCCACCTGGCGATCACGCTGTGCCGCTGCATGAACATCCCGGCGCGCTACTGCACCGGCTACCTGCCCGACATCGGCGTGCCGAAGGTGGGCGTGATGGATTTCTCCGCCTGGTTCGAGGTGTATCTGGGCGGCCAGTGGCGCATCCTCGATGCGCGCCACAACAAGCCGCGCATCGGCCGCATCCTGATGGCCCGCGGCCGCGACGCCACCGACGCGGCGATCACCACCAGCTTCGGGCCCAACCTGCTGGCCGGCTTCAAGGTGCTCGGGGAGGAACTGCGGTAGGTTCGTGTTTTCCGTGGCTTCAAATTCCATGGCCGCCGCTGGCGCGGGAGGCGGGCCCTGGCCGCCGAGGGATGCCTGCATCCGATCCTGCGCCTGGCGGCGACTACGGGGTGACGAGGCCGCGCCTGCAGGCGCGGCAACATTCATGTAACAAGGGTGGGCGATATACGCCGCAAGGCTTCGCCTTCGGGCGCGGAATGATCTGGGAGCTGAACTGACATGAACGGCACACGTCTTGGCCTCATGGCCCTGCTGGCGAGCGCGGCGGTTATCGGCGGCTGCACCAGCGACGCGACGGCGCCCAGCGCCATGGCCCGCTCCGTCCCCGCTTCGGCGACCGCCGCGGCGAACCCGACCACGGTCGGCAACTTCATGCTGGTGGACGCCAACATGGAGGCGCACGAGCTCTACCGGCTGGCCGACGCCAAGGCGGTGGTGATCGTCACTCAGGCCAACGGCGACGCGGTGATGCGCGGCCTCGCGCCCGAGCTGAAGGCGCTGAAGGCCGCCTACGCCGCCAAGGGCGTCGAGTTCGTGATGCTGAACTCCAACCTGAAGGATAGCCGCGAGGCGATCCAGGCCGAGGCGGCCAAGGCCGGCTACGACACCCCGATCCTGATGGACAGCTTCCAGCTGGTCGGCGAGAGCCTGGGCGTGACCCGCTCGGCGCAGGTCTATGTGGTCGATCCGAAGACCTGGACCGTGGCCTACCGCGGCGGGCTGAGGGGCGATGCGACCGGCAAGGCGCTGGATGCGCTGACCTCAGGCCGGGGCGTGCAGCTGGCGGCCGGCGGCGGCTCGGACGGCGGCGGCATGGCGATCGCCTTCCCCGAGCGCGGCGTGAGCAAGGTCTCCTATGCCAAGGACGTGGCGCCGATCCTGGAAGCCAAGTGCGTGGCCTGCCATGAGGAAGGCGGCATCGGCCCCTTCGCGATGACCAACTACGCCATGGTCAAGGGCTTCGCCCCGATGATCCGCGAGGTGATCCGCACCGACCGGATGCCGCCCTATCACGCCGATCCGCACGTCGGGAAATTCAGCGACGACAAGCGGCTGACGCCGGAAGAAACCAAGACCATCGTCCACTGGGTGGAAGCCGGGGCCCCGCGCGGCGACGGCGCCGATCCGCTGGGCGCGACCAAGCGCGTGGCCGCCGAGTGGCCGCTGGGCAAACCCGACCTGATCATCAATGTGCCCGCCTACACCATCCCCGCCTCGGGCGTGGTCGACTATCAGCGCCCGGCGGTGGCCGGCACGCTGACCGAAGGCAAGTGGGTCCGCGCCTCGACCGTGAAGCCGGGCTCGCGCCAGGGCGTGCATCACCTGCTGACCGGCTGGATGGCCGAGATGCCGGCCAACGGGAAGTCGTCGGAGACCAAGTGGGCGGCGTCGCTGGGCGCCGGCTACGCGGTGGGCGCGGAAAGCTCGATCGAGCCGGCCAACGCCGGGGTCTACCTGCCGGCCGGCGGCGCCATCGGCTTCCAGGCGCACTACACCCCGTTCGGCAAGGAGGCGGTCGATAAGAGCCAGATCGCGCTCTATTTCTACGACAAACCGCCGGAGCTGATCATGCACTCGGTGGTGGTCCTCGACCCGACCATCGAGATTCCGGCGGGCGAGGCCCGGCACCAGGAAGTGGCCTATGTGCAGTTCCCGCACGACGCGCTGCTCTATTCGGCCTTCCCGCACGCCCACTACCGGGCCTATTCGTCGGACCTGTGGATCCAGTACCCGGACGGCAGGCAGAAGCTGCTGCTGAGCCTGCCGCGCTACGACTTCAACTGGCAGCGCAGCTACACCTTCGACAAGCCGATCGCGGCGCCGGCGGGCTCGAAGCTGATCGCCCACTACGTCTACGACAACTCCAAGCGCAATCCGTCGAACCCCGATTCCAGCCGCAAGATCAGCTGGGGCGAGCAGTCCTGGGAAGAGATGCTGTTCACCTCGCTCAGCTTCCGCTGGACTGAGGAGACCGCCCAGCACCGCGTGAGCTGGGACGGCGACTTCAACAAGACCCGGATGATCGGGATGATGGACGACAACCTCGACGGCAAGCTGCAGAAGGCAGAGCTGAAGGGTCAGACGGGCGCTATGCTGCTCAAGTACTTCGATGTGCTCGACAAGAACCACGACGGGGCGCTGGACGCCGACGAACTGGCCGCCGCCCAGGCCCTGGTCGGCAACCGCCGCTCGGCCGCCGCGCCGCCGACAGCGCAGTCGCCGGCCGCTGAGAGCGCCTCGGCGTTCAACCCGGCCGGTAAGTAGTCCGCTTCAAGACCTCAGGCGGCGGCGAGCAGCCGTCGCCTGTGTCCCTGGCGTAGGACCAGCACGATCGCCGCGGCAACCAGATAGGGCGCGATCAACGCCGCAATGCCGGCGTGGAAGTCGCCGGTGGCGTCCTTCGCAAGGCCCCACGCGTAGGGCATGACGAACGAGCCCAGTTGGCCGAAGCCGCCGATCGCGGCCACGGCGACGGCGACCGAGCGCGGATCGAGGATTTCGCTCGGCGCCAGCCAGAACACCGCAGCCGCGCCCCAGTTGGCGGTGAGCAGCACAAGATAGGCGCCGACGAACAAGGGCGGTGAATGGGTGGTCGCCATCACGGCGAAGGCCGCGGCCTGCAGCAGCAGCGGCGCCACCAGGTGCAGATAGCGCTCGCCCCTCAGATCCGAGTGCCGGGCGTTGAGGTACATGGCAGCCGCGCCGGTAAGCCCGCCGACCGCGACGAAGCCGCCGATCTGCCCGGCGCTCAGGTGGGTGGCGGCCTGCAGCACGGCCGGCGCCGACAGATTGAAGGCGTAGTACGACCCCAGCAGCAGGAAGTTGGCCCCCGCGAACGCCAGCACCCTGGGATCGAGCAGGGCTCTGAGCACGTTGTGCTCGCCCGGCGTGGTGGCCAGGGCGCGGTCGGCGGCCAGGCGCGCCGCCAGCCACTGCTTCTCGGCTACCGACAGCCAGCTGATCCCCTCTGGGTGGTCAGGCAGGCAGAAGAGGAAGACAACGCCCGCAAGCACGGCCGGCAAGCCCTCCACCAGGAACAGCCATTGCCAGCCGGCCAGGCCGAGCCTGCCCTGCAAGCCCAGCAGCCCGCCCGCGACGGCGCCCATAGCCGCCGAGCTGAGCGGCCCCGCGATATAGAACCCGCCGATGGCGCGTCCGCGGTGATGCGCGGGTATCCAGAGCGTGAGGTAGTAGATCACGCCGGGAAAGAACCCTGCCTCGGCGGCGCCCAACAGCAGGCGCATGACGTAGAAATGCATCGGCGTGCGGACGAACATCATGCCGGCGGCCAGCAGGCCCCAGGTCAGCATGATCCGCGCGATCCAGCGCCGGGCGCCG
>JANXXK010000261.1 GCA_025350685.1 Alphaproteobacteria bacterium
CCAGCACCGCGTCGAGCGCGGCGCCTTCCTCGGCCCGCGCCGCCGCCAACCCGTCCAGCGCCAGGCCGATGGAGACCGCCATCGCCGCCTCCAGCGCGGCGTGCGCCTCGGGGTCCTCGACCGCGTCGGCCGCCTCGATCACCCCCCTCAGGCTCAACAGGCCATCCAGGCTGGGCGGCCCAGCCTGGCCTGAGGCCACATAGGGCGCGCCGGCGGCCAGATATCGCTCCAATTGCTCCAGGTTCAGCCGCACCGCGCCCACGCCCTCGCTGCGCTTGGCCTGCAGTCCAACGGTAAGCTGGCCGCGTTGAAAACGCGCCTGGGCGCCGTCGCGCGCCACCCGCTCCAGGCCCTCGAACCCCGGCGGCCCGCGGAACCGGACCTCCAGGTTGCGCCCGTTCACCGAGCGCGCCTCCACCGCCCAGCTCCAGGCCCCCAGCGCCCCTTCCGCCCGGCCGAAGCCGGTCATGCCCGATAGGCTCATTTCCCCGCCCCCGCCGCGGCGCGGGCCCGTTCCACGGCCCGCCACTTGTCGACGTTGGCCCTATGCTGCGCCAAGGTCGAGGCGAAGACGTGCCCTCCGCTCCCATCGGCCACGAAGAACAGCTCCTCCGACATCGGCGGATTGAGCACCGCGGCCAGGGCCGCGCGCCCCGGATTGGCGATCGGCGTCGGCGGCAGGCCGACGATCCGATAGGTGTTGTAGGGCGTTGGCGTCACCAGCTCCTTCATTGTGATCCCCCGGCCCAGCGGGCGGCCCTGGCTGACGCCGTAGATCACCGTCGGATCGCTCTCCAGCCGCATTCCCTGGCGCAGGCGGTTCTCGAACACCGCCGCGATCCGCGGCCGCTCGGCCGGCAGCCCGGTCTCCTTCTCGACGATCGAGGCCAGGGTCACCGCCTCCTGCGGCGTCTTCAGCGGCAGGTTCGGCGCGCGCGCCGCCCATAGCCCCGCCAGCAGCTTCTCCTGCGCCGCCTGCATCCGCTGGATCACCACCGTGCGGTCCTCGCCGCGCTCGACCTGGTAGTTGTCGGGCAACAGCGACCCTTCCGGCGGGGTGGCGGCCTCGCCCACCAGCACCGGCTGGGCCTTGACCGCATCGGCCGCCATGCCGCTGGTCCAGCCCTCGGGCACCGCCACGAAGCGGCGCACCACCCGCCCGGCCTCGATGTCGGCCAGGATGTCGGCCATCGAGGCGCCGCTCTTGAACTCGTATTCCCCGGCTTTCAGGTGACGCCCACCGCCGCCCAGCCGCCCGGCGAGCACGAAAACCTCGCGGCTGCGGATCAGGCCGGCGCCCTTCAGCGCATTGGCGATCTGCCCGACGCCGGCCCCGCGCGGCAGGATCACGCTGGTGACGCCGCCCGCCTTCGCCGCGGGACCGGGCCCGCGATAGGTCCAGACCACCCAGGCGGCGGCCGCGATAGCGAGCACGAACAGCGCTGTGGTGACCGGCCGCACCATTACCCAAATCCTCTGGCCCAAGAATCCCTGGCCTCTGCGGACCGGCTTTCGCACACGCCTCTTGCGGCTCACGAGACCTTCTTGAACACCACGGAGGCGTTGGTCCCGCCGAAGCCGAACGAGTTGGACATGACGATGTCGATCTTCATCGGCTTGGCCTTGTGCGGAACCAGGTCCAGCACCGTCTCCACGTCCGGGTTGTCCAGGTTGATGGTCGGAGGCGCGATCTGGTCGCGGATCGCCAGCACGCTGAATGCCGCCTCGATGGCGCCCGCCGCGCCCAGCAGGTGGCCGGTCATCGACTTGGTGGACGACATGGTCTTGCCCGCCGCCGCATTGCCCAGCATCCGCTCGACCGCGCCCAGTTCGATGCCGTCGGCCATGGTCGAGGTGCCGTGGGCGTTGATGTAGTCGATCTGCTCGGGGCTGACGCCACTGTCCTTCAGCGCCGCCCTCATCGCCCTGAAGCCGCCGTCGCCGTCCTCGACCGGGGCGGTGATGTGGTAGGCGTCGCCCGACAGGCCGTAGCCCGCCACCTCGGCGTAGATCTTCGCCCCGCGGGCCTTGGCGTGCTCATATTCCTCAAGCACGAAGACGCCGGCGCCTTCGCCCATGACGAAGCCGTCGCGGTCCTTGTCGTAGGGCCGGCTGGCTTTCTGCGGCGTGTCGTTGAAGGCGGTCGCCATGGCCCGGCAGGCCACGAAGCCGGCGATGCCCACCGGGCAGATGGCCGCCTCGGCCCCGCCGGCGATCATCACCTCGGCGTCGCCGTACTTGATCAGTCGCGCGGCGTCCCCAATGGCATGCGCCCCGGTGGCGCAGGCGGTGACCACGGAATGGTTCGGTCCCTTGAAGCCGTAGCGGATCGACACCTGGCCGCTCCCCAGGTTGATCAACGCCGAGGGGATGAAGAACGGGCTGACCCGACGCGGGCCCTTCTCGAACAGCTCAATCGAGGTCTTCTCGATGGTCGCCAGGCCGCCGATGCCCGAGCCGATCATCACGCCCGTACGCTCGCGGTCCTCCTCGCCCTCCGGCATCCAGTTCGCATCGCGCACCGCCTCGTCGGCGGCGGCCATGGCGTAGAGGATGAAATCGTCGACCCGGCGCTGGTCCTTGGGCGACATGGTCAGGTCGGGATCGAAAGAGCCCGCCTGGCCCGCGCCGCCACCGCCCCGCCCATCAACACGCGGCACCTCGCCGGCCACGTTGCAGCCGTAGTCGGTGGCGTCGAAGGTGGTGATCCGGCCGAGGCCCGATTTTCCGGCCAGGATATTGGCCCAGGTTAGCTCGGTCCCCTGCCCCAGCGGGGTGATCAGACCGATTCCGGTGACAACGACTCGACGCATGCTGACCTCAGTCGGAGCGGCCCTCAAAGGAAGACCGCCGAGGCCAGGGCGCAACCCCGACCCGGCGGTCCGAAAACCTCAAGCCGAATCAGGCGCTTAGGCCGCGCCCAGGCGCTCGGCGATGAACTTCACAGCATCGCCCACCGTCTGGATGTGTTCGGCGGCGTCGTCGGGGATTTCGATGTCGAATTCTTCTTCGAAAGCCATCACCAGCTCGACGTTGTCGAGGCTGTCAGCGCCCAGGTCGTCGATGAAGCTGGCCTTCTCGGTGACCTTCTCCGGATCGGCGTCCAGGTGTTCGATGACGATCTTGCGGACGCGTTCTAGGACGTCGGACATTAGGTAGGTCCCTCTAAGTTCAGGCTTTGCATCGGCGAGCCGGCCCGCGAAGTCAACTACAACGGTGGGCTCTACGAGAGTCGATGGCGCGTTAGCATGTTCCGATATGGGAAGGCGAGGCTTTCGCGCACCCCATTCTAGATCATCGCCCCCCTCTAGATCATCGCCATGCCGCCGTTGACGTGCAGCGTCTGGCCGGTGACGTAGGCCGCTTCGTCGCTGGCCAGGTAGACGCAGGCTGCGGCCACCTCGGCGCCGGCACCCAGCCGCCCGGTCGGGATGGTCCCCAGGATCATCGCCTTCTGCGCCTCGGTCAGCGCGTCGGTCATCGGGCTCTCGATGAAGCCCGGCGCGACGCAGTTGACGGTAATGCCACGCGTCGCCACTTCCTGGCCTAACGCCTTGGAAAACCCGATCATTCCGGCCTTGGAGGCGGCGTAGTTCGCCTGCCCTGGGTTGCCCATCACGCCGACCACCGAGGTGATGCCGATGATCCGCCCGGCGCGGCGGCGCATCATTCCCTTCACCACGGCCCGCGAGAGCCGGAAATAGCTCTCCAGATTGACCTTCAGCACCTCAGCCCAGTCCTCGTCCTTCATCCGCAGCAGCAGGCCGTCCCTGGTGATCCCGGCGTTGGCCACCAGGATGTCGATCGGCGCGCCGGCCGCGGCCTCGGCGGCCTCGATCAGGCCATCGACGGCGGCGCTGTCGGACAGGTTCGCCGCGGCGATCGAGACGCGGCCGCCCAGCGCGGCGGCCTTTTCCTGCAACACGGCCTCGCGGGTGCCGGACAGCACCACGTGCGCGCCCTGGGCGTGCAGCGCCTTGGCGATCTCCGCGCCGATGCCGCCGGTCGCCCCGGTGACGAGCGCGGTCTTGCCGGTGAGGTCGAACATCATGTCTCTCTTCAAAGGCTCTTGGCGAAGGCTTCAAGGTCGGCGGGCGCGTTGAGCGGCGTCGCCTCGGCGTCCGGGGCGATGCGCTTGGCCATGCCGGACAGCACCTTGCCGGCGCCCGCCTCGGCGAAGCGGGTCACCCCACCGGTCCCGGCCAGCCACAGCATGCTCTCGCGCCAGCGCACTCGGCCGGTCACCTGCTCCACCAGCATCCGGCGGATCGCCTCGGGGTCCAGGGTCGGCTGGGCGGTGACATTGGCCA
>JANXXK010000265.1 GCA_025350685.1 Alphaproteobacteria bacterium
CCGAATAGCGCACGGTGTCGCCGCCGGGCGCGGCGGGACGCGGACCCCGGTCGTCGTCGCGGCGCGGCGGACCGCGGTCGTCGCGCATGGGGCGGCTGTCGTCCGGACGCGGGGCGCGCTGGTTGAAGGTGGCGCCCTCGAAGCGGCCGGCCGAACGCTCGGGCCGATAGGTGGTGGTCGACGGCCGGTCGTCGCGGCGATCGGTCGAGGGCTGGTAGGTGCGGGTCTGGCCGGGGCCGAGATCGCGGGCGCCGGTGCGCTCGATGGAACGCTCCATGGGGCGCTCGATCGGCGGGCGCGGCGCTGCGGGCGCCGCGAGAGCTGCGGCCACGGGCGCTTCGACCGGAGCTGAGGGCGCGGGCGTCGGCGCGGCCGCCGGAGCTTCGGCGGCCCGAGCTTCGGCGGCTGGAGCTTCGGCGACATGGGCCTCGGCTTCGGCCTTGGGCGCGGTCTTGGTGACGGGCGCTTCGGCGGCCGGTGCAGGCGCGGGGGCATTGGCGGCCTCCGCGGCCGCCGCGGCGCTGGCGCGCGCTTCGGCGGCTTGGCGGTCGACGGCCTGGCGTTCCTGGGCCAGTTCGATCGCCCGCTGGCGCGAGGCGCGTTCTTCGGCGGAGAGGCCGTCGTTCGGCGCGCCGGCGGCGCGGGCGGTTGCAGGCGCTGCCGGTGCGGGCCGCGGCTCGAACAGGCGTTTTTCAGCGGAAGAGGGCGCAGCCAAGTTGCCGCCGCCCCCGGGAACGTGGGTGCGCGCGCGCTTGGTCTCGACGACCACCGTCTTGGAACGACCATGGCTGAAGCTCTGCTTCACCGTGCCGGCGCTGACCGATCCGGCCCCGCGGGGCTTCAGGGTCAGGGGCTGGCGACCGCCGGGGGCGGGGCTACGGCCGTTGTTGTTCTCGTCGCTCATGCGCTCGCTTTACTCGACGGCCGGCGGATCCGGCCAAAGGACAGATAATCAAACACCCGTGCATCTCCTGACGGAGATGCTCAGACTTTTGTTTTGCCGCTTTCGCGTAGCGAAAACGACGGCGGCGGGACTTGCGTCCCGTTCACCTAAGGCTCCTCGCGCCAACTCTCAGGAAGGAGCGGGCAAAAGCCCGACAACCGATAAGCGTCCTGCGCCCAACGATCGGCGGCTCGCCCCGCAAGGAAGGCGGTGTGTATCACATTCTCAGCCCCCAAGGCCAAACCCAATTCCTCTGCGGTAAACACGCCGAAAATCGGCGGCGGTTTGGGCAGTTTGCGGGTCTTGTCCCGGAGCTTGCGGCGACCGTCCGCGGCGCCGTCGGACGCCTCGATCAGCCAGGCGGCCTTGCCCCCGGTGATGGCCGACGCGACCTTTTCGAACCCGGAGGTAAGGTCGCCGGCCCGTTTCGCAAGCCCCAGCCCCGCCAGCAGGCGGCGTTTCAGCAGGATTTCCACCTGATCGGCCAGGCCGGCCGGCGCGGTCACCTTGGCCTTGGCGGCGCGGGCGAAGAGGCCCTTCTTGGCCGCTGCTTCCACGGAGGCGCGGGTTGCAGCGACCCAAAGCCCGCGGCCGGGCAGCTTGCGCGCCAGGTCCGGGACCACCTGGCCATCGGGCCCGGCGACGAAGCGGATCAGGCGCGCCTCGTCCATCACCTCGCCGGTGACGATGTCGCGCCGCTCGCGCTCGGCTTCAGCCAGGGTGGCGGGTTTGGCCTCACTCATGCGCGCCTCGCCGTAGGCGAGGAACAAACCACGGAAAACACGGAAAGCGCACGGAAAGAGAAAGTTGGCGCTGACATTGGCTGACCTCCCATTTCGTCTTCTTTCCGTGTTTTCCGTGGTTACATTTTCTTGTTCCGCTGCGCGGGTGAGACTGGCTTAGGCGTCCTGCGCTTCGCCGGGAACTGCGGCGAAGACGTTGGCGTCTTCGTCTACCTCTTCTTCCTCGATCTCCGGTTCAGGCGGGGCCTCGATCCAGCCCATGACCACGCGGGCGCGCATGATCAGCAGTTCCGCGTCGGCCGGCTCCAGGTTGAAGGCCTCAAGAATGCCCGGCTCGCGAACCCGGGCCCCGTCCTTGGTCTCGAACCAGCCGCGCAGGTCGTCGGGCACTAGGCCGGCGAGGTCCTCGACGGACTTCACGTCGCCCTCACCCAGGGCCACGGCAATGGGGAGCGTCACGCCCTCCACCTCCAGAAGGCCATCCTCGACGCCCAGTTCGACGCGCTTGGCGTCGAATTCAGCGGCGATCTTGTCGAGGAAGTCGGTGGCGCGGGCCTGGATCTCGGCGCCGGTGTCCTCGTCGAAGCCCTCGATCGAGGCGATCTCCGAGACGTCGACATAGGCCACATCTTCGACGGTGGCGAAGCCCTCGGTGACCAGCAACTGGGCGATCACCTCGTCCACGTCCAGGGCTTCCTGGAAGAGTTGGGTGCGCTCGGCGAACTCGCGTTGACGCCGCTCGCTCTCCTGGCTCTCGGTCATGATGTCGATCTGCCAACCCGAAAGCTGGCTGGCCAAGCGCACGTTCTGGCCGCGGCGGCCGATGGCCAGCGAGAGCTGCTCATCCGGCACGACGACTTCGACCCGCTCGTCTTCCTCGTCCATGACGACCTTGGAGACTTCGGCCGGCGCCAGCGCGTTGACGATGAACGTCGCCTCGTCCGGACTCCACTGGATGATGTCGATCTTCTCGCCCTGCAGCTCGGCGACGACCGCCTGCACCCGCGAGCCGCGCATGCCGACGCAGGCCCCAACCGGGTCGATGGATGAGTCGTTGGAGACCACCGCCATCTTGGCGCGGCTGCCCGGGTCGCGGGCCACGGCGCGGATCTCGATGACCCCGTCGTAGACCTCCGGCACTTCCTGGGCGAACAGCTTGGCCATGAAGCCGCCGTGCGCGCGGGAGAGCAGGATCTGCGGGCCCTTGGTCTCACGGCGGACGTCGTAGATGTAGCAGCGGATCCGGTCGCCGATGTTGAAGTTCTCGCGCGGGATCGACTGGTCGCGCCGCACGATGCCTTCGCCGCGGCCCAGGTCGACGACGATGTTGCCGTATTCGACGCGCTTGACGACGCCGTTGACGATCTCGCCCACGCGATCCTTGAACTCTTCGAACTGGCGCTCGCGCTCGGCCTCGCGGACCTTGCCGGTGACCACCTGGCGGGCCATCTGGGTCTGCACCCGGCCGAACTCGAAGGGCGGAAGCTCCTCCTCGTAGGTCTTGCCGATGGCGGCGGACTTGTCGTTCCGCTTGGCGTCGGAGAGGCGGACGATGCCCACGGGCTCGTCGGCCGGGACCTCCTCGCCCTCTTCGTTCTCGACCATGCCGAAGGTGGCGTCGTCGGCGACCACGGTCTGCACGCGCTTGATCGAGACCTCGCCGGTCTTCTGGTCGATGGAGACGCGGATGTCATGCTCGGCGCCGTAGCGGGCGCGGGCGCCCTTCTGGATCGCCTCTTCGATCGCCTCGATGACGATCTCGCGGTCGATGGATTTCTCGCGCGCGACCGCTTCGGCGATCTGCAGCAGCTCAAGCCGGTTGGCGGAAATGCCGGTCAGGCTCATGGGATATTCCTCTTACTCAGGTGTCTGGTGTGGGTCGGATTGCAGGCGGGCCGCGCGAACCTCGGCGCCCCGCTTCATGAGTTGGTCGGTGAGCACGAGCTTGGCCTCGATGATCCAGGCGAACGGGATCAGCGCGGTCTCCTCCTCGCCTTCGAGATCGACGGCGACCTGGCCGTCCTCGACGCCGGCCAGCAGGCCCTTGAAGCGCTTGCGGCCCTCGGCCAGGCGGTCGAGTTCGAGGCGGGCCTCGTGGCCCTGGTAGTCGGCGAAATCCTTTAGCCGGGTCAGCGGGCGGTCGACGCCGGGCGAGGACACCTCAAGGGTATATTCGCCGGCGACCGGGTCGGCGGCGTCCATGATCTCGGAGATGGCGCGGCTCAGGCGCGCGCAGTCCTCGACGTTCATGTCGCCGTCGGACGGGCGCTCGGCCATGATCTGCAGACGCCGCGCATGCTCGCCGCCCATCAGGCGCAGGCGCACGATGGCGTAGCCTGCGGCCTCTGCGACAGGGTCGAGGAGCTCCAGCAGCCCCAGATCTTCGGCGGTTTTCCCACGCATGGGCGTTGGCCTGGTCTCCGGCAAAGAAAAGAGCGGCCGGGCCGGAGCCCGCCGCTCGTAGGCACCTTACAGCGCTAACGGACGATGTTGAGGGGAATATAGGCCCTTAGGCGGGGTTTGTCAGCCCTGTTGAGTCGGGACGGGCCCAGCTGCCTGGACCGGCGGGTAAACTGGCCGCCATGCGACTTAGGCTGGAGCGCTTCGCGTCTGTGCGTCCCGCGCAAGCGCGCGCCGCACTTTCCGGGATGGCAGCTGGGGGCTGGGGTCTTCCCTCCGGCTGAAGGATGCGCGACAGAGCCCCATGGACCTTTCAAAAATCCCCGTCGGCGTGAACCCGCCCTACGACGTCAACGCCATCATCGAGATCCCGCAGGGCGGCGAGCCGGTGAAATATGAGATCGACAAGGAGTCGGGCGCGCTGTTCGTCGACCGCTTCCTGCACACGGCGATGTTCTACCCGGGCAACTACGGCTTCATCCCGCACACCCTCGCCGACGACGGGGATCCGATGGACATCATCGTGGTCGGCCAGACCCCGGTGGTGCCGGGCGCCATCATCCGGGCGCGGCCGATCGGCTGCCTGATGATGACCGACGAGGCCGGCGGCGACGAAAAGGTGCTGGCCGTGCCGGTGGACGCGCTGCATCCGTTCTACACGGGCGTGGATAGCTGGCGGGCCCTGCCGAAGATCCTCACCGAGCAGATCGCCCACTTCTTCCAGCACTATAAGGACCTGGAAAAGGGCAAGTCGGTGGAGATCAGCCGCTGGGCCGACGCCGAGGAGACCGCCGACCTGATCCGCGCCGCGATCCAGCGCGCGAAGGATTAAGGCCCAGGCTTCAGCTCGGCCAGCGGGCCCAGCCAGGGTTCGTAGCGCTTCCAGTTGTCCACCGACCCGCGGCCGATCGGCTGGCGGACCTGCCATTTGCTGGGTGTGTTGACCGAGCGCGGGTTGAGCTCGGGGCGCAGGCAGGCGTTGTCCCAGGGCAGGCCGCAGAAGGCGATTATCCGGCGGATGACCGGCTCCGGATCGGCGGTGAGCGCTTCGTAGTCCACCTCCAGGAAGCGGTCGGCGGGGAGCACCGCGCGCCAGTGCGCCATCAGCCGGTCGTAGGCGCGCATGTAGCTCACCAGCTCCGGGCCGCCGGTGGGGAACGCCGGGGGACCCGCGCCGGTCTGATGGATGGACAGGGCCGTGTCGATCGCCTGGCGGCGGCAATGGACTATCGTGGCGTTCGGCATCGCCAGGTGGATCAGCCCCGCCCAGATGAAGTTGAACGGGTTCTTGTCGGTGACCCGCATGGCGTCGGGCGCCAGGCGACGAAGGAGCTGCAAGTGGCCGCCGGCGCAATCGCGCAGGAAGGCCGTGTCCCGCACCTTCCCCTTGGCTGCCTCGTGGGGGTCCCCTCGGCCGGGCCAGTAGGGCAGCTCGCCACCGCCGGCCGCCTGCGGATGGGCTGAAATGATCTGCTCCATCAGCGTCGTGCCGGAGCGGGGCAAGCCGACGATCAGGACCGGCGTCGCATCCGGTGTCCCGAGGGCTGGTGCGGCGCGCATCGCTTCTGCGTCGTAGCGTTGCGCGATCTGCGCGAGCGAGGCTTCGAAAGCTATGGGATCGGCCCGCTGAATGATCCGGCGCGCCTCGTAGGCTCGGTCACAAGCCATCATAGCCGCCTCGTACTCGCCGAGGTCGTCGTAAGCCTTGGCGATGGCCAGGTGCAACCTGCCGAGTCGTATCGGCCCCAGGTTCGGCTGCAGGGCGGCGGCCTCCATTCGGTCAATGATCCCGCGATCGGCCTGGCCGACGCGGCGGCCGCGCAGCAGCTCGTAGAACGTCCCTGTGCGCCGTGGGTCGGCGGCGAGCACCTTCTCGAGCAGTGGGTCGGCTTCCTCGAAGCGACCGGCGTCGCAGAGCACGGTCCCCAGCAGTTCGTTCATGTCAGGATCGTCGGGGCTGATCGCCTGCCATTCGCGTAGCACCCGTTCCACGGCGGCGTTATCGCCCTCGATCAACAGGGCCCGGGCCTCTGACCGGAGGCGGAACCCGGGATCCGGAGCCGCGGCCGCGGCGAGCCGGAAAGCCTCGACCGCCTCGGTCGTGCGCCCTTCCTGAGCGACGAGAACGGCGCGGCGGAACTGGGCGAACGCGAGCTTGGGCTCCAGGGCGCAGGCGCGTTCGAAAGCGGCGAGGGCGCTGGCGCTGTCGCCTGCCATCTCCAGCGCCGTCCCGAGGCGCCAGTGGGCCTGGGCGAACCTCGGATCGGCGGCGACGGCGCGTCGCAGCGGCGCGATGGCGTCGACCGCGCGGCCGCAGGTGATCAGGGTGACGCCAAGGTCGTGCTGGATCGGCGCGTGGCGCGGCGCCAGCGCAGCGGCCTTCTGCATCGGTGCGATGGAGTCGGCGAGACGGCCAGCCTGACGCAGGGCTTGCGCCTGACCGAGCAGGGCCCTCAGCTGGATTTCGGCTAGCGCGGGATTGGCCATCGTGTCCTCCAGCTATGCGCAAGGCGCTGTTTGCCGCAATCCGCCTTTGCAGGCCGCTAACAAAGCTCAACGGATTGCGAAGACCTTGGCCACCAGGGGCGCGTCGACCACCACGTGCGGGGCGATGGCGTGATAGGCGATGGCGTGGATCCAGGCGTTGCCGGTGCGCAGCGTGACGTAGGACTTGAACATGCCCGGCCCGACGTAGGTCAGCACGACGAAGCTTAGCGACAGGGCCGCCTCGCGCGGGCTGGAGAAGTTCGACCAGCCCTCGACCAGGTGCATGGCGGCGTAGCTGAGCCCGCCCAGCAGCACGGCGGCGGGGACCGATCCCGTCAGGCGCAGGTAGCGCGGCAGCAGGATGGCGTAGATCAGCACCATGGTTGGCAGCACTGTGCCCAGGCCGAACAGCCCGAAGGCGAGGGGCCCGGCCAGGGCCAGCTGGTGCGCGGTGAGCTTGAAAATGCCGGGGAAGGCCAGCAGTTCGCTCGCCGTCTCGATGACGCCGATCACCAGGATGATCGCCAGATCGTTGCGCCACGCCGAGGAGCGCAGGTTGAGCTCGCTCGGCGAATAGCGCCGGCGGAACCAAAGATAGGGCGCGAGCGCGAAGACGGTGAAATTGTAGCCGGCCCACAACAGGGCCTCGCCGGGCGTGGGCGGGATGGTGCAGCCGACCAGGGTTCCGGCCAGGTGAAAGCTGAACGCGCGCTGGCCGAGCAGGCGGCCGAGCGCCCAGCCTCCGGCCTGGCCGGCCAGCGCCCAGGCGATGACCAGCGCGGTCTCGCGCGCCGCCCGGGCGCGGTCGGGCGCGCTGGCGGCCATGTCGGGGATCGCGCGTCGCCGCGTCATCCAGAAGACGACCCCCATCAGCGCGAAGATCTCGGCCAGGCCCACGGTCGGGAAGCTCATCTGGGCGGCGAACGGCAGGCCGGCGAGCGCTGGCCGGTCGAAGGGCAGGACGCCGCCGGAGAGCAGCAGGGCGAGCGCGTTCAGCGCCAGCCAGCCCGCCACGCCCGCCAAAACCCAAGGTGATATCGCGCGGCGCTTGGTGGCTTGAGCCTCGACAACCATGGCGGATCTCGCTTAAGTCTCTCCGTGGAGACTTTGCATCTTCAGATATCTCTGTCCAGAGACTTATGTGTGGACGCTGCATGACCAAGGCCGTGAAATCCGTCCGCAACCGCGCCGCCACCGAAGAGCGCCTGAAGACGGCGGCGCGCGAGTTGATGGTCGAGGGCGGCTTCGGGGCGCTGACCCCAAGCGCCATCGGCCGCCAGGCGGGCCTCGATAAGATGCTGATCTATCGCTACTTCAGCGGGCTGGAGGGCCTGGTCACCGCGGTGCTGCGCGAACCCGGGTTCTTCCCGGACGGTGTCGAGATGGCGGGCGGCGATGTGGCCGCGACCCGGGCCCTGCCGATCCCCGAGCGGGTGGCCGCGGTGACCCTGGCCTATGCGAACGCGCTGCTGGCGCGCCCGGTCGTGCAGGAGCTGATGGTCTGGGAAATGGTCGAGCGCAATGCCTTCACCGCCATCGCCGAGGAGGAGCGCGAGCGTGGCGCGCTGGCGCTGGTGTCGGAGCTGTTTCCCGACGTACGCGATCCAGGCCGGGTCAATGCGGTGGCGGCGATCCTGGGCGCGGCGATGAGCTACCTGATCCTGCGGCGGCGAAAGATCCGCTGGTTCAGCGGCGTCGACCTCAAATCCGACGAGGGCTGGGCGCGGCTGGAGGCGGCGATCAAGCTGATGGCCGGAGCCCTGGCGGACTAGGTCCTAGCGAAATCCAGAAAAACCGGGGCGCAGTCGCCGAGGCGCTTTTCCTCGTAGCGGGTGGTGATGTGGTCGGTCGGCGGGGCGCGCCAGTCGTTCGCCCGCTCGGCGGTCCAGCGCAAGGCCGGGTTGGCGGTGAGCCGCAGCAGGCTCCAGTCGATGTAGTCGGCCCTGTCGCTGACGAAGCGGAGCCGGCCGCCGGGCTTCAGCAGGCGGGCGAACTCCGCCACCGTCTGGGCCTGGACGATCCGGCGCTTGTTGTGGCGGGCCTTGGGCCAGGGATCGGGGAAAAGCACGAAGATCCGCGTCAGGCTGGCGTCGGGCATCAGCGCCATCAGCTCGCGAGCGTCGCCGTCGTGGACGCGCACGTTGGTCAGCGTCTGCTCGTCGATGTGGCGCAGCGCGCTGGCGACGCCGTTCTGGAAGGGCTCCGCGCCGAGGATCAGCACGTCGGGGCGCCGTGCAGCCTGGGCCGCCATGTGCTCGCCGCCGCCGAAGCCGATTTCCAGCCAGGCCTCGGGCGCGCCGGGCATGAGGGTCTGCGGATCGAACGGCTTGGCCGGCGGGCGCAGCCTCGGCAGCAGGGTCTCCATCAAGGCCGCCTGCCGCGGCTTGATGGTGCGGGTCTTCAGGCGGCCGTAGGAGCGGAGCGGGGGGTGGGCGTCGGACATTCAGCTCTCGATCACTTTCGCCTTGGCGTGGCGCGCGCTCGCGTCCCGGCGACCCGATGCGCCGCCGACAAAGCGGCTCGCGCCCAGCCGACCAGCTCATCGGGCTCGTCGAACAGTCGATCTGGCGCACGCCAGAAGGAGAGGTCTATCGCGGCGCCCTTCTTCTGGTAGTTCAGCGGGGGAAACGCCTGGGCTTCCCCGAACGCCTCGCGGTTATGCCCATCGACCCGGAAATAGAGCGTGTTGTCCGTCACCATGCCGAGCATGACCCCGTCGCAAAAGACGCCGGTCTTGCCGAACATGCGACGCATCGTGACGCTGCCGAGCGGCGCGAGCTGCTCGCGTAGGAACTCGGCGAAGGCGTCGCTGGCGACCATCTGGACCCCGCCTCAGGGCGGAGGCGTCAGGCCAGCCGCTTTAAGCTGTCGGCGAGGTCCGTGCGCTCCCAGGAGAACCCGCCCTCGTTGTCGGGCTGGCGGCCGAAGTGGCCGTAGGCCGCGGTCCGCGCATAGATCGGCTTGTTGAGGCCCAGGTGCTCGCGGATGGCGCGTGGGGTGGCGCCGCCGATCATCTCCGGCAGGGCGAGTTCCAGCTTGGCCTCGTCGATCTCACCGGTCTGGTGCAGATCGACGTAGAAGGAGAGCGGCTGGGCGACGCCGATCGCATAGCTGATCTGGATGGTGCATTTGCGCGCCAGGCCAGCGGCGACGACGTTCTTGGCCAGGTACCTGCAGGCATAGGCCGCGGAGCGGTCCACCTTGGTCGGATCCTTGCCTGAGAAGGCGCCGCCCCCGTGCGGGGCTGCGCCGCCATAGGTGTCGACGATGATCTTGCGGCCGGTCAGGCCCGCGTCGCCGTCCGGTCCGCCGATCTCGAAACGGCCGGTGGGATTGACGTGCCACTTGGTTTTCTTGGTGAGCAGACCCGCCGGGAAGATCGCCTCCACATAAGGGCGGATCAGGTGTTCGACGCGCTTGGGCGTGGCCGACATCAGGCCGATGCGCTTCTTGTGCTGGGTCGAGACGACGATCTGCAGCACCTCGACGGGGCGGCCGTCTTCGTAGCGCAGGGTCACCTGGCTCTTGGCGTCGGGCTCCAGGGCGGAACACTCGCCGGAATGGCGCACCTCGGCCAGCCGGCGCAGGATCTCGTGGGAATACTGCAGGGTGGCCGGCATCAGGGCCGGGGTCTCGTCGCAGGCGTAGCCGAACATGATGCCCTGGTCGCCGGCGCCCTCGTCCTTCTTGTCCGACGCATCGACGCCGCGGGCGATGTGCTCGGACTGGGCGTGCAGGTGGCAGGCGTATTTGGCCTTGGCCCAGTGGAAGCCCTTCTGCTCGTAGCCGATGTCCTTAACCGCTTGGCGGACCTTGGACTCCAGGGACTTCACGATTTCCTTGGTGAGCGCCTTGTTCTCGGCCCTCGAGCCGCCCGGACGCCCGTCGCGGACTTCGCCGGCCAGCACGATGCGGTTGGTGGTGACCAGGGTCTCGCAGGCGACGCGCGCCTCCGGCTCGACACTCAGGAAGGCGTCGACCACGGTGTCGGAGATGCGGTCGGCGACCTTGTCGGGATGGCCCTCGGAGACGCTCTCGGAGGTGAAGATGTAATTGGAACGGCTCAAGGCGCTGGCTCCGCGAAAAGGGGACCGCCGGACGCTCCGCGCGGTGGCTGTCTCGAAGTCGGCAAGCCTATAAAGACATCTTTATGTCCCGCCAAGCGCATCCTCCCCCAGAGGGGTAAACGCCAGGCGAACGCCGTCACGGTTTTCGCCGGCGTCGATCTCAGTCTTCGCCGGCCCCGGCGTCCGCCTCGCTGGCCATGGCGCGCACCAGATCCAGGATCCGGCGGCGGACCCGGCCGCGCGGAATCTTGGGGAAGGTCGCGGCCAGCTCGATGCCCTCGGGCGTCATCAGGAAATCCTGCATGGACTCGCGCGGGCCGTTCGCGGCCAGCGGCTCGGCTGGGTCGCTCAGGCCGTCGTAGAAATAGCCGACGGGGGCGGCCAGGGCCTTGGACATTTCCCACAGCTTCGACGCGCTCACGCGATTGGCGGCGCGCTCATACTTCTGCACCTGCTGGAAGGTCAGGCCGATGGATTCGGCCAGCCGCTCCTGGCTGATCCCCAGTTCCTTGCGGCGCATGCGAATGCGCAGTCCGACATGGCGGTCGACGGGGTTTGGCCCCCGCTCCGCGTCTTCAGTCTTGGCCATTCACGCCCCGAAATTCGCCGCCGGGTCATCTGATGGCGGTCATACTACCGAGGTTCGCAGAACACGATACGTCCCGCCGATCAAGCCCGACAATAGGAGCATGAGGCCGAAAGCCGCATCGCCGAGCTGTCCGAAGAGGGTCGTCCGCAACGCTGGCGGGAGTTGGCCGTCGATCGCACCCATTCCGCCGAGGCCGATGGTTTTTCCCGGCTGAATCCGTCCGTAGGCGTCGATGATCGCCGAGACCCCCGTCGGCGTGGCGCGGACAATGGGCAGGCCCTCCTCGATGGCCCGGTAGCTGGCGATGTTGAGATGCTGCAGCGGGCCGGACCCGGTTCCGAACCAGGCGTCGTTGGAGATGTTCAGGATCCAGGCGGGCCGCAGTCCGGAGCGGGCGGCGCCGGCGCGGGTCACCCCGGGAAACAGCGCCTCGTAGCAGATCAGCACCTGCACCGCCGGCACGCCCCAGGGCGCTATCGGCTGGGAGCGGGGGCCGGCGGTGAAGTCGTCGGGCATGTGCACGAGGCTGCGGAACCCGACTTTCTGGGCCAGCTCGCCCGCCGGCATGTATTCGCCGAACGGCACCAGGTGGTGCTTGTCATAGACAGCAGTGACCCGCAGCCCTCCCGCCTCGCGGCGGAAGGCGACGAGGCTGTTGTAGTAGCGCTCGCCAGCTGGACCGGCGTCGGCGTGGTTGGCCCCCATCAGCAAGGTCTGGCCAGGCGCAATGGCGTCACGCAGGCGCGGCGCATAGTCCGAGCCCGGCGCGACCAGCTGGTCGATCACCGCCGGGAGCGCGCCCTCTGGCCAGATGACGATGGCCGGCGCGGGAGCGCCCGGGGTGGCGGCCGGACGCCGGGTCAGATCGACGTAGGTGTCGAAGACCATCCCCAGGTTCTCGGGCTTCCACTTGTCCTTCTGGTCGATGTTGGCCTGGACGATGCGGATGACCGGCGCGGCAGGCGAGATCGGCGCGGCGCCCTGCAGGCGGGCGAAGCCGACGCCGTAGAGGCCGGCCAGCGCCAGGGCCGCCGCGGCGAGGATGAAGGTCTTGGCGCGGCGGCTCACAGGTTCGACCAGGACAGCCGGCGCCGCAGCGATGACCAGGGTGATCCAGGTCAGGCCGTAGGCGCCGACCGCCGAGGCGGCCTGCGATGGCGCCGACCCGGCCCGCCAGGTCTCGCCGGGAAGGTCCCAGGGAAAGCCCGTGAAGACATGGCCGCGCAGCCACTCGAAGCCCGCCAGGCAGCCGGCGAACACCAGCACCCGCGCCGCGCCCGGCGCCTTCAGCGCCCGGTAGAGAACCGCGGCGAGCCCCCAGAAGACCGCCAGGCCGCCGGCCATCAGGACCAGGGCGAAGGGGGCCATCCAGCCCTGTTCCTTGGCGTCGACCATGAACGGCTCGACGATCCACCAGACGCTCACCGAAAAGTAGCCGACCCCGCCCAGCCAGGCGCGCATGAAGGCCGAGCGCAGTGGCCGCACGTCGGTCGGGTTGTCAATCAGCGCCAGCAACAGGCCGTAGCCGAGCAGGCCCGGCAGCACCCCGAACGGGGGATGGGCAAGGCCCGCGGCCACGCCGGCGGCGAGCGCCAGGCCCCGCGCCGCCCATCCGGATCTCCAGATGATCGCCAAGCGGTCAGTCGGCCAGGGACGAGGCGATCGGCGGCGGCGGCGTCTTGCGCACCCGCACGCGCTTCACCCGTCGCGGATCGGCCGACAGCACTTCGAAGGAGAAGCCGCCGGGGTGATCGATCAACTCGCGCCGTTGCGGCACCCGCCC
Source organism: Alphaproteobacteria bacterium (assembly GCA_025350685.1). Taxonomy (GTDB): domain Bacteria; phylum Pseudomonadota; class Alphaproteobacteria; order Caulobacterales; family Caulobacteraceae; genus Phenylobacterium. Next base: position 13,013 of record JANXXK010000265.1, read on the forward strand.
GGCCAGCGCATTGACCAGGCCCGCCACCGTGTCGATCTCCTCGTCGAGGTCGGGCGGCGCGAGGTCGACTCCCTGGCCGATGGTGGCCTCCAAGTCCTCCAGCGGCGTGCGCCCGTCCGCCACCCAGCCATCGCCATCGGCGGTGATGGGCGCCACACCATCGTCGCCGGCCTCGTCGTGCTCGTCGGCGATCTCGCCCACCAGGGTTTCCAGCAGGTCCTCGAGCGTCACCAGGCCGTCCGTGCCGCCGAACTCGTCGATCACCAGGGCCATGTGGGTCTGCCTGGCGCGCATCTGGCCGAGCAGCTCCGAGGCGCGCATCGAGGCCGGCACATAGAGCACCGGGCGCACCAGGTTGTGGCGGCCCGCCAGCACCTGGTCGGTGGGCTTGGGCTTGCGGGTCTTGCGCGCCAACAGCTTGAAGACGTCCTTCACGTGGACCACGCCCACCGGGTCATCGAGGGTCTCGCGATAGACCGGCATGCGGCTGTGCTCGGCCTCGATGAACCGCTCGACCACCTCGGAGAACGGGCAGGAGCGGTCGAGCGCGACGATGTCCGCGCGGGGTTTCATCACGTCGTCCACCCGCAGCTCCTGGAACGCGCGGGCCTGGGTGACCAGCTCGCCGGTGGCCGCGGTGGCGGCCTCGGGCGCATCGGCGACAGCGGGCGCCGGCCTGGAGCGGAATCGGTCGAACAGCGACAGCACGCCTCTGGACGGGCGGGTGTCAGGCGTCGGGTCGGGGTCGGCCATCGTCTCCCTCAGTCCCCTCAGCAAGGGGCGACCTGGTAGGGATCAGGGACCCCCAGCCCGGCCAGTACGACGCGTTCAAGACCTTCCATCACGTCGGCCTCCGCCTCGCTCTCGTGGTCATATCCTAGAAGGTGCAGCACCCCATGCGCCACCAGATGCTGCAGATGGTGGGCGATCGGCTTGCCCTGTTCACCGGCTTCGCGGGCGCAGACCCCAAACGCCAGGGCGACATCGCCGAGGTGATCCTCCGGATTCGGCGGGGCCGGGAAGCTCAGTACATTGGTCGGCTTGTCCTGCTGGCGGAAGCGGCCGTTGAGCTCGCGCAGCGCCGCGTCGTCGGTAAGCAGGACGGTGAGGTTGGTCGGGCCGCCGGTTTTGGTGAGAGGCGTCTGGGCGAGCGCGGCCTCAACCGCCACGCGGGCCAGCGCCTCGGCGTTGGGCAGGGCCGCAGTCCAGGCGGCGTCCTCGATCTCGACGTCGATCACACGCCGCGGCCCGGACTAGCTTTCGCCGCGTCGGCGTCGTAGGCGCGCACGATCCGCTCGACCAGCGGGTGGCGGACCACGTCGGCGGCGGTGAAGCGGGTGATGGCGACGCCCTTGACGCCTTCCAGGATGCCGACGGCGTGGGACAAGCCGCTATCGCGGGCGTTGACCAGGTCGATCTGGCTGGGGTCGCCGTTGACCACCATGCGCGCGCCCTCACCCAGGCGGGTCAGCACCATCTTCATCTGCAGGCGGGTGGTGTTCTGCGCCTCGTCGACGATGACGAAGGCGTGGGCCAGGGTACGGCCGCGCAGGAAGGCGATGGGGGCGACCTCGATCTTGCCCTTCTCCCGCCTACGGCGCAGCTGCTCGCCGCCGAGAATGTCGGTCAGCGCCTCCCAGACCGGCGCCATGTAGGGATCGACCTTCTCGGTCAGGTCGCCGGGCAGGAAGCCGAGGCGCTCGCCGGCCTCGACGGCGGGGCGCGAGACGACCAGCCGGTCAACCTCGCCGCGCAGCAGCAGGCCCGCGCCGTGGGCGACGGCGAGGAAGGTCTTGCCGGTGCCGGCCGGGCCAAGGCCGAAGACCAGTTCGCACTGGGCCATGGCCTGCAGGTACTCCGCCTGGGTGGCGGTCTTCGGCGCGACCTGGCCACGGCGGCCGATCGGCAGGGCGCCGGGGCCCCCTATGCTGGAATGGGGCGCGCCGACCCCCATATTGCCCGAGCGGGCGTTGCCGATGGCCACGCGGACGTCAGCCTCGGCGATCTCCAGGCCTTGGTCGGCGCGCTCGGCGATGGCCTGGACGGCCTTCTTGGCCTGGCCACGGCTCTTGGCGTCGCCGCTCAGCGACACCCCGCCACCAGGGGTCTCCACCAGCACCCCGAAGGCGTCCTCGATCAGGGCGGCGTGGCGCGAATTGGCGCCGGCCACCGCGCGGACGGCGGCGTCGGAGAGCGTGATGAATTCCGGCGCGCGGCTCAAGCTGGCTCCAGCTCTTGAGCAAGCACGCCACTGAGGCTCATCCGCGCGGCTTCTTCGATCCTCACCGGGACGATCTGGCCGATCATCCGATCCGGGGCGAGGGCGTGAACGGCCTGCAGATAGGGGCTGCGGCCGACCAGCTGGCCGGGATGGCGGCCCTTGCGCTCGAACAGCACCGGCAAGGTCCTGCCGACCTGGGCCGCGTTGAACGCGCGGGCCTGTTCGTCGAGCAGGACGTTGAGGCGCGCCAGCCGCTCGTCCTTCACCACCTCGGCGACCTGGCCGGGCATGGCGGCGGCGGGCGTGCCGGGGCGGCGGGAGTATTTGAAGCTGAACGCGGTGGCGTAGCCAACCTCGCGGATTAGGCTCAGCGTCGCCTCGAAGTCGCTGTCGCGTTCGCCGGGGAAGCCGACGATGAAATCGCCGGAGACGGCGATGTCGGGCCGCACACGGCGGATCTTTTCGATCAGCCGCAGGTAGCTCTCGGCGGTATGCGCCCGGTTCATGGCCTTGAGGATGCGGTCCGAGCCCGACTGCACCGGCAGGTGCAGGTAGGGCATCAACTCGGCCAGGTCGCCGTGCGCGGCGATCAGCGCGTCATCCATGTCGCGCGGGTGGCTGGTGGTGTAGCGGATGCGGTCGAGGCCCTCGATCTTCGCAAGGCGCCGGACCAGCGCCGCCAGTCCGCCTTCCCCCGCGTAGGCATTGACGTTCTGGCCCAGCAGGGTGACCTCGCGCACGCCCTTGGCCGCCAGCTCGCGGGCTTCGGCGAGGATGGCCTCGGCCGGCCGCGAATATTCCCCGCCGCGGGTGTAGGGCACCACGCAGAAGGTGCAGAACTTGTCGCAGCCCTCCTGCACGGTGAGGAAGGCGGTGACGCCGGTCGGCCGCCGCGCTGTGGGCGCCAGCACGTCGAACTTTTCCTCCGGCGCGAAGTTGGCGCTGAGGCGCTCGCCGCGGGCGCGGTGCGACCGGGCGATCAGCTCCGGCAGCTGGTGATAGGCCTGCGGCCCGACCACCAGGTCGACGGCGGGCTGGCGGCGCATGATCTCCTCGCCCTCGGCCTGGGCGACGCAGCCGGCGACGGCGATGGTCATCCGCGCCCCGCCCTGCGCCAGGGCCTCCTCGCGCATCTCCTTCAGCCTGCCGAGTTCGGAATAGACCTTCTCCGTGGCCTTCTCGCGGATGTGGCAGGTGTTGAGCACGACGAGGTCGGCGCCCTCCGGCGTCTGCGTCATCGCATAGCCCAGCGGCGACAGCACATCGGCCATCCGCTCGCTGTCATAGACGTTCATCTGACAGCCGTAGGTCTTGATGAAGAGGCGCTTGGTCGGCGCAGGCTCGGACATGGCGGGGGTTATGGGGTCGAGGCGGTGGCGGCGCAAGCTATGCAGCCTGGATCTCGGCCTTCGCTGGGATGAGTCGCTGGCCGCTCACTTCTCCTCGATCGGCATCCCGTAGAGTTCCAGCCGGTGGTCGACCAGCCGGTAGCCGAGCTTGCGCGCGATGGCTTCCTGCAGCGCTTCGATCTCGGCGTCGACGAACTCGACGACCTGGCCGGTCTTCATGTCGATCAGGTGGTCGTGGTGGGTCTCTGGGTGCTCCTCGTAGCGGGAGCGGCCGTCGCGGAAGTCGTGGCGGGTGATGATCCCGGCCTCGTCGAACAGGCGCACCGTCCGATAGACCGTGGCGATGGAGATGTGCGGATCGACCGCGTGGGCGCGGCGATGCAGCTCCTCGACGTCGGGATGGTCGTGGGCCTCGGACAGCACGCGGGCGATCACCCGGCGCTGCTCGGTCATGCGCATGCCCTTTTCGATACACAGCTTTTCGATGCGATCGGACACGGCCCGCTCCCGGCTCCTGGTTCCCAGCGACGATAGGTCTAAGCGGCGGAAGCCTTAAGGTCGAGGCGCATCACCAGGGCGTCGGTGAAC
>JANXXK010000283.1 GCA_025350685.1 Alphaproteobacteria bacterium
CCTTCCGCGATGGCCTGAAGGGCGAGGAAGAGCACGCCAAGGAAGAGGAGGCCGAGCCGGCCAAGCCGCTGCCGAAGCCGGTCGCCAAGCCCGCCACGCGCGCGACATCGCCGAAGACGACCAAGGCCAAGACGACGGCCGCCAAGCCGCGCGCGAAGGCTAAGGCCAAGGCCTGAGCCCGTCCTCATTTCCACCGCGCCCGAAACCGCGCTAAGGCACGGCCATGTTTCCTGAAGGACGCGCTCTCGAGTTCCTGTTCGCCGCGATCGTGGCGTTGATCGTGGTCGGTCCGAAAGACCTGCCAGTGCTGCTGCGCAAGTTCGGGCAGTTCATGGCCAAGGTGCGCTCGATGGCTGCTGAGTTCCGCGCCAGCTTCGACGAGATGGCCCGCCAGTCGGAGCTCGACGAGCTGCGCAAGGAGGTCGAGGCCATGCGGAAGGGCCAGCTGGCCGACATCGCCACGCCTGAGGTGAACCAGGCCTTCGACGAGATCAGCCAGGGCCTCTCCGACGTCGGCGTGCAGCTGAACGCCCCGGTGATGGCGCCCTATTCGATGGCCCAGACCGAGCACATTGAGATCGCCGCCGCGCCCAAGGCCCGGGCCCGCAAGGCGGTGGCCAACAAGATCGGGGCCAACAAGATCAGGCCGAACAAGATCGGGGCGAAGACGCGGCCGGCAAAGGCTGTCGCCGCGAAGAAGGCCGCCGCGCCCAAAACGGCCGCCGTCCCGAGGGCCGCGCCCAAGGCCACGGCGAAACTCAAACCGGTCGCCGCCAAGCCGGCCGCGAAGAAAGCGGTCGCCGCGAAGCCCGCAGCGACGCCTGCGCCGGCCAGGCCCCGCGCCCGTAAGGCTGCAGCCCAAAAGGCGGCAACCGCGTGAGCGACGAGCCCCACGACGACGAGATCGAGTCCTCGCGCGCGCCGCTGCTCGATCACCTGGTCGAGCTGCGCACCCGGCTGATCCGCTGCATGGTGGCGATCTTCCTGGGCTTCATCCTATGCTTCATCTTCGCGACCCAGGGCCTCACCCTGCTGCTGCATCCCTTCTATGTGGCGGCGGGCCTATTGGCCGTGCGCGCCCAGGACGCCAAGGCCGGCGGCGGCGGCGACTTCGTTCATCAGGCGCTGGCCATGCTGAACGAGACCAAGAACATGTTCCTGGTCCTGGCGGGCATGAAGGCTTTTCCGCCGGTCCCGGGGCAGGTCACCACCGTGATCGCCACCGCGCCGCTGGAGATTTTCTTCACGAAGGTGAAGCTCGCGCTGCTTGGCGCCGTGGCGCTCAGCTTCCCGGTGCTGGCCCAGCAAATCTACGCCTTCGTCGCGCCGGGGCTCTACAAGCGCGAGCGGCGCGCCTTCCTGCCGTTCCTGATCGCCTCGCCGCTGCTGTTCGTCGCCGGCGCGGCGATGGTCTATTTCATGATCATGCCGTTCCTGCTGTGGTTCTCGCTGTCGCAGCAGATCGTCGGCGTCAAAGGCATCTCCATTCAGCTGTTGCCCAAGATCTCGGAATATCTCGACCAGGTGCTGAGCCTGCTGCTGGCCTTCGGCCTGGGCTTCCAGCTGCCGGTGATCCTGGCGCTGCTGGGCATGGCCGGGATGGTCAATTCGAAGATGCTGATGGGCGGCTGGCGCTTCGCCGTCGCTGGCGTCGTGGTCGTTGCCGCGTTCATCACGCCCCCCGATCCGATCAGCCAGATCCTGCTCTCGGTGCCGGTGGTGGCGCTCTATTTCGCCTCGGTGGGCTGCGTCTGGCTGATTGAACGCGGCCGCAAGAAGGAAGACGACGCCCCCGACGCGACGGTGGCCTAGCTTCCCCAAGGGGCCAATGGGGTTGGCCCCGGCGCCAACGCGCTCTAGAGAGAGCCGCTTCCAAACCCCTCCACGGCGCGCCCACTCCGAAATCCCATGCACGATATTCGAGCCATTCGCGAAACCCCTGACGTCTACATCCAGGGCTGGACCGCGAAGGGTCTGTCGGGCGCCGAGCTGGTAGCGCGGATCCTCGACCTCGACGGCAGGCTGCGCGCCGCCCAGACCGCCTGGCAGTCGGTCCAGGCCGAGCGCAACGAGGCCTCCAAGAAGATCGGCGCCGCCAAGGCCGCCAAGGACGAGGCCGCAGCGAGTGCGCTGATGGCCGAGGTCGAGGCGCTGAAGGGCAAGCTCGAGGCCGACCAGGCCGCCGAGCGCGAGGCCGGCGAGGCGCTGAAGGATCTGCTCGACGGCCTGCCGAACATCCCCGCGCCCGATGTCCCGGCCGGCAAGGACGAGCACGAGAACGTCGAGGTTCGCCGCTGGGGCACGCCCTTCGCCATCTCCAATCCGAGGGATCACGTCGACCTTGGCGCGGACCTGGGCCTCATGGACTTCGAGGCCGCCGCGCGGATGAGCGGGGCCCGCTTCGTGGTGCTGAAGGGCGAGCTCGCCCGGCTGAGCGCGCGCTCGGCCAGTTCATGCTCGACATCCAGACCCGCGAGCACGGCTACACCGAGGTTTCCCCGCCGCTGCTGTCAATGACGCGGCCGCCTACGGCACCGACAAGCTGCCGAAGTTCGGCGATGACCTGTTCCACACCACCGACGGCCGCTGGCTGATCCCCACCGCCGAGGTGCCGCTGACCAGCCTGGTGATGGGCCAGATCGTGGCCGCCGACGAGCTGCCGCTGCGCTACACCGCGCTGACGCCCTGCTTCCGCTCGGAGGCCGGCGCGTCCGGCCGCGACACGCGCGGGATGATCCGCCTGCACCAGTTCTACAAGTGCGAGCTGGTCTCGATCACCGCGCCGGAAAAGTCCGAAGAAGAGCACGAGCGCATGGTCGGCTGCGCCGAGGCCATCCTGAAGCGCCTGGAGCTGCCCTTCCGCACCATGCTTCTGTGCGCGGGCGACATGGGCTTCGGGGCCAAGAAAACCTTCGACCTGGAGGTCTGGCTGCCGTCGGAGGGTCGCTACCGCGAGATCAGCTCCTGTTCCAACTGCGGCGACTTCCAGGCGCGCCGCATGGACGCCCGCGCCAAGGCCGCCGGCGAGAAGGGCACGCGCTTCGTCCACACGCTGAACGGCTCGGGCCTGGCGGTCGGCCGCACCCTGGTGGCGCTGATGGAGAACTATCAGGACGAGGGCGGCCGCATCGCCATTCCCCAGGCGTTGCACCCCTACCTGCCTGGCCTCACTCACATCGGGGGGAAGGTGTGAGCCATTCCCCCTGTTCGTCATCCCCGGCCGTGTGCCGGGGATCGAGACACACAAGCGCCGCAGGTCAAATCCAGCTGGCGGCGCTTCTGGGTGGCCGGGACAAGCCCGGCCATGACGGCCTGATTATTGCGGGCGCCCTGCGTTGAGGATCCTGCTCACCAACGATGACGGGATCCATGCGGAGGGGTTGGCGGCGCTGGAGCGGATCGCCGCCGAGCTCAGCGACGACGTCTGGATCTGCGCGCCGGAGTACGAGCAGTCGGGTGCGAGCCGGGCGCTGACCCTGTCGGACCCGATCCGCGTGCGCCGCCTGGGTCCGCGCCGCTTCGCCACCACCGGGACCCCCACCGACTGCGTGCTGATGGGCCTCAACGAACTGATCGAGGGCAAGCGGCCCGACCTGGTGCTCTCCGGCGTCAACCGCGGCGCGAACCTTGCCGAGGACGTGACCATGTCGGGCACCGTGGCCGGGGCGATCGAGGCCATGGCGCTGGGCGTACCCGGCATCGCGCTCTCGCAGATGGGCTTCTACGACCTGGGCGCGGGCTACGAGGTGGCCGAGGCCTATGCGCCCGGGATCATCAAGAAGCTGGTGGCTGTCGGCTGGGAAAAGAACGTCATCATCAACGTCAATTTCCCGGGCGGCGACCCGGACAAGGTCACTGAGGTGGAGGTCACCCGCCAGGGCTTCCGCGACGCCCACATCCGCCATGCCGAGAAGCGCACCGACCTGCGCGGGCGCGAGTACTTCTGGATGGGGTTCCGCCAGGAGCGCTCCAAGCCGGACGCCGGCACCGACCTGCGCGCACTCTATGAGGGGCGAATCTCAGTAACGCCGCTACACATCGACCTGACGCACATGGCCAGCGTCCACGCGCTGAAGGGCGTGTTGGGCGGCGCGCCCCCTAAGGTCTGAGATGACGAAGACGGCTGACCATGACAGCGCTGAGACCCGGCTCGCCCGCCTGATCCTCGCCCTGCGCTCGCAGGGCGTGGTCGACGCCGCGGTGCTCAATGCCATCGAGACGACGCCCCGTCAGGCCTTCACGCCCGACCTGTTCAAGGAACGCGCCTTCGAGGACTCGGCCCTGCCGATCGCCTGCGGGCAGACGATCAGCCAGCCGTTCATCGTCGGGCTGATGACCCAGGCCCTGAAGGTCGACAAGCGCGACCGGGTGCTGGAGATCGGCACCGGCAGCGGATACCAGACCACGATCCTCTCCAAGGTCGCGCGGCTGGTCTACACGGTGGAGCGCTACCGCACCCTGATGCGTGACGCCGAGGTGCTGTTCAAGGCGCTCGGTCTCACCAATGTGATCACCCGGTTTGGCGACGGCGGCGAGGGCTGGGCCAAGCAGGCGCCTTTCGACCGCATTATGGTCACAGCCGCGGCGCCTGATGAGCCCAAGGCGCTGCTGGCGCAGCTCAAGCCGAACGGAATCCTCGTGGCCCCGATCGGCAAGGGGCCGGTGCAGAGCCTCAAGCGCTACACCGGCGACGGAAAGGGGGGCTTCGAGGTCGAGGCGCTGACCGATGTCCGCTTCGTCCCTCTCCTGGATGGCGTGGCCAAAGAGCTTTGATCCGCAGCAGTTTGCGGGTTGGCGGCAGGGGGGCGGTTAACCCATCATCAACCCTGACGCCCCGATCTGATTCTAAACACCACTCCGGAGCGGCGATGACGCACTACCTACAGCGAACGGCCCTAGTCCTGTTGGCGACGAGCGCGCTCTGCGCGGGGCCTGCCGCCGCGCGCACTCACCACCACCACCACCGCGCAGCCCGGCCGGCGCCGGTCGCGGCCAACGGCAGGATCGTCACCCTGCCGGGCGAACGCGCGGCCTATGTGGTCAAGAGGGGCGACACCCTCGAGAAGATCGCCGACAAGCTCGACACCTCGGTCGCCGAGCTGAAAAGGGGCAACAAACTCAAGAACAACATGCTTCAGCCGGGCGACGTGCTGAAGGGGCCACCGGTCACCAAGAAGGCCTATGTGGTGGCCAAGGGCGACACCGTCTTCTCCATCGCCCAACGCTTCCACGTGACCGTCGAGGAACTGCGCGACGAGAACGACCTGTCGGCCAAGGTGCATATCCGGCCGGGCCAGAAGATCCGCCTGCCCGCCGACTACAAGGCGCCCGCCGTCCTGGCCGCCCAGGACAAGGCCGACAACGCCGAGCCCCCGCCCAAAGGCGCCAAGGGCAAGAAGGGCAAGGCGCCCGCGCCCGAAACCGCCGCTGAGACGCCCGCCGCCGGCCCGCCCGCTGGACCGGTCGGCGAGCCCCAGTCCGGCGCCCAGGGCCGGATCGTCAACGAGCCGGGCCATGCGGCGTCCTATCGCGTGAAGCGGGGCGATACGCTCAACAAGATCGCCGCGCGGCTCGACACCTCGGCCGATGACCTGAGGCGCGACAACCACGTCAGGGGCAACGCGCTACGCCCTGGCCAGATTCTGCACGGCCCGCGCACCGCCGGCTCCACCTCCTACATGGCGGCCTCAGGCGACACCCTCGCGGGCGTCGCCGCCCGCCTGGGCGTCAGCGTCGAGGCGCTGAAGTCCGCCAACGACATGGGGTCCCGCACAGTCCTGCGCGGCGGCCAGAAACTGAGGCTGCCGGCCGGCGTCCGCGACAACACCGCAGCGCCGACCCGGCCCGAGGGCCGCTATCCGCGTCCGGCGCTGCCGGGCCGCGATGACACCGCCCTGCCGTCCCGGCCGATCCCCTATTCGGGCATCCCGTCCGCGCCGATCCAGACCCAGCGGCCCTATGTTCCGCCCGCGGGCAGCGCCGCCCAGGGTCCGGCAGCGACCCCCACGCAGGGCCCGGCGCCCAGCGACGCCCAGATCGCCCAGCTCGGCAAGGGCCGCTTCCAATGGCCGCTGAAGGGCGATCTGCTCTCCGATTTCGGGGCCAAGCCGGGCGGCCAGCGCAACGACGGCGTCAACATCCAGGCCGCGGCGGGGGCCCCGGTGCGCTCGGCGGCCGACGGCGACGTGGTCTATGCCGGCGACCAGGTGCCGGGCTTCGGCAATCTGGTGCTGATCAAGCACGCCGACGGCTGGGTCACCGCCTACGGCCACCTGGGCCACGTCGACGTGAAGATGCAGCAGAAGGTCACCCAAGGTCAGCAGATCGGCCAGGCCGGCACGACCGGCGGGGTGACCGAGCCCCAGCTGCACTTCGAGGTCCGCTACGCGCCCAACCCGCTCGCCGGCGACCGCGCCCGGCCGGTGGACCCCAAGCTGGTCCTGCCGAAGTAGGCTAGAGCGGCAGGTCCTTGCCGAGTTCACCGGCGAGATCGCGGATGAACTGCCAGGCCACGCGGCCCGAGCGGGCCCCGCGCAGCTGCGCCCACTGCAGGGCGCGGCGGTCGAGATCCGGGGTCTTCAACCCATAGCGCTTGGCGTAGGCGCCGACGGTTTCCAGATAGGTCGGCTGGTCCATCGGCGGGAAGCCGATCCACAGGCCGAAGCGGTCGGAGACGCTGACCTCCTCCTCGGCGTCCTCAGCGAGGGCGATCATGCCCCGGTCCTCGGCATGACCCCCTCTTTCACTGTGGGATCTGGGCATCAGGTGGCGGCGGTTGGAGGTCGCCACGAACAGCACATTGGCCGGCGGGCCGGAGACCCCGCCCTCCAGGGCCGACTTCAGCGCCTTGGCCGCCGCCGCGCCTTCCTCGAAGGACAGATCGTCGCAGAGCACGACGAACCGCTCGGCCCTGGCGCGCAGGATGTCGAACAGGGCGGGAAGGGCGGTCACCTGGTCGCGGTCGACCTCGACCAGCTTCAGGTCGGGGGCATCTTTGGCTGCATGCATGAAAGCCGCCTTGGCGAGCGAGCTCTTGCCGGTGCCGCGCACGCCCCAGAGCAGGGCGTGGTTGGCCGGCAGACCCTGGGCGAACCGCTCGAGCGCGGCTGTGAACCGCTGCTTCTGCCGGTCGACGCCGATCAGGGCAGCCAAGGGCAGGGGATAGTCCGGCGCGGCGTGGAACCGTCCGGTCAGCGGATCGTGGCGGAACAGGCGCGCCGCGGCGAAGTCGGGCTCGGCGCGCGGTGCGGGCGCCAGTCGCTCCAGCGCCTCGGCGATCCGGGCCAGGATGGGTTCGAGCTCATGTGTCATCGTCGCGACGCTTAACCCGCTAACTACGGTCGTTCCATTGCAAATCGGGGTCGCAACGCATAGCTTCCGCCGACTTTGAGCGGGGCCCCGGAAAGGGCCGCCGTCGTGCTGCTTTCCGGAGAGGCCATGATCGCCACCCCAGCCTACGCCCGCGCCTCGATCACAAAGGTCGGGGCCGCCCTGTTTGTCGGCGCGATGATGTTCGCCGCGCCCGCCTACGCCCAGGCCGCGGTCCCCGGCGCGCCCGGCGGCTTCGCCGAGATTCTCGCCAATCCGCTGTTCATGCTCGTGCCGATGGGCCTGCTGTTCTACTTCCTGATCATGCGCCCGCAGCAGCAGCGGGTGAAGCAGCACCAGGCCACGATCAGCGCCATCAAGCGGGGCGACACGGTGGTGCTGTCCTCCGGACTGATCGGCAAGGTGGTCCGCGTCGAGGACGCCGAGGTCGGCCTCGAGATCGCCACGGGCGTCACCGTCAAGGTGCGCAAGGCGCTGATCTCCGAGGTGCAGACCCGTGGCGCGCCGGCGCCGGCCAACGACAAGACCTAGGGTCTCCAACTTCCCATGATGAATCTCGCGCGCTGGAAGGTGATCCTCGTCCTGTTGGCGACGGTCCTCGGCCTGCTGTTCACGCTGCCGAACCTGCTGCCGTCCCAGGTGCGCGACAGCCTGCCCGGGTTCCTGCCCAAGAACACCCTGCACCTGGGCCTCGACCTGCAGGGCGGTTCCTACCTGCTCTATTCGGTGGATACCGCCGCCCTGCGCACCGAGCGGCTGACCAATATCGCCGAGGACGTGCGCGCGATCCTGAAGGAAAAGCAGATCGCCATCACCGACCTCGCCTCGCTCAACGGGGAGGTCGGGCTTCGGATCACCGACGCCACCCAGGTCGGCGATGCGCTGAATGCCATCCGACGGGCGATCGGCGTGGTCGCCGCCGGCCAGCAGCGGGAAGTCGTCGTCGATACCGCGCCCGACCAACGGATCCGCATCACCCTGGATCCGGCCGGATTCGACGCCGAAGCCGCCAAGGCGGTCGACCAGAACATCGAGGTGATCCGCCGCCGGATCGACCAGATGGGCACCAAGGAGCCGGACATCTCCCGCCAGGGCAAGGACCGCATCGTCATCCAGGCGGCCGGCGAGAGCGATCCGGACCGGCTGAAATTGATCATCGGCCAGACCGCCAAACTGACCTTCCAGATGGTCGACGAGACCGCCGATCCGGCCGATGTCGCCGCCGGCCGGGTCCCCCCGGGCGACGAGGTGCTGGCGTCCACGGACGGGATCGCGCCAAGCTATCTGGTCAAGCGGCGCGCCGCGATCACCGGCGAGATGCTGACCAACGCCCAGACCGGCTTCGATCAGCAGACCGGCAGTCCCGACGTGCAGTTCCGGATGAACGGCCAGGGCTCCACGAAGTTCGCCAACATCACCCGCGAGAACATCGGCAAGCGCTTCGCCATCGTGCTGGACAGGAAGATCATCTCCGCCCCGGTGATCCAGGGCGTGATCCCCGGCGGCTCGGGCAATATCACCGGCCGCTTCACCACCGAGACCGCCAACGACCTGTCGGTGCTGCTCCGGGCCGGCGCGCTGCCGGCGCCGATGAAGGTCGAGGAACAGCGGACGGTCGGCGCGGAGCTGGGCGCCGACGCCATCCATGCCGGCACGCTCTCGGCTGTCGTGGGCCTGGCGGCGACCATGGTGTTCATGCTGCTGATCTACGGTGGCCTGTTCGGCGGCATCTCGCTGATCGCGCTGGCGGTCAACGCCCTGATGATCATCGGGGTGATGAGCTTCAGCCAGGTGACCCTGACCCTGCCGGGCATCGCCGGCCTGATCCTGACGCTTGCCGTGGCCGTCGACGCGAACGTGCTGATCTATGAGCGGATGCGCGACGAACTGCGCGGAGGGCGCACCCTGATCGCCTCGATGGAGGCCGGCTTCAGCCGCGCCTGGGGCACGATCTTCGACGCCAACATGACCCACATCTTCTCGGCGGGGATCATGTTCATGCTCGGCGCGGGAACGGTGAAGGGGTTCGCCTGGACGCTGTTCATCGGCGTGCTCACCACCGTCTTCTCGGCCATCCTGGTCACCCAAGTGCTTCTGGCCTGGTGGTTCCGCACCGCCCGGCCGAAGACGCTGCCGATCGCGTAAGGTGCTCAGGTCCATGAAATTCTGGCCCATGATCAAGGTCTTGCCGGTGCGAACCCACTTCCGGTTCGTGCGCTTGGCGAGAGTGTTCTCGACCCTGTCCGTGCTGGCGATCGTCGCCTCGCTAGGGCTGAGCCTGTTTCCGTTCAAGCCGCCCTGCGGTGGCCTGGCCTGCGGCATCGACTTCCAGGGCGGCACGGTCCTAGAGATCTCGACCGCGCCCAAGGCTGTCGACCTGGGCGCGGCGCGCGCGGCGCTCGGCGGCATGGGCATCGGCGATGTCCAGGTGCAGGGCTTCGGCGCCCCGTCCTCGGCGCTGATCCGCTTTCAGCAACCTCCCGGCGCCGATGCCAACGCCACCGCCCAGAGGGTGCAGCAGCGGCTGACCCAAACCCTGGGACAGGTGAAGTTCGTGCGCACCGACCTGGTTGGCCCGAAGATCTCCAAGGAACTGTTCGGCAAGGGCCTGCTCGGCCTCGGCCTGGCGATCCTGGCGATGCTGCTCTACATCTGGTTCCGCTTCGAGCTGCAGTTCGGACTGGGCGCGGTGGCGGCCCTGTTCCACGACGTGTTCCTGACCTTCGGCCTGATCGCGATCTTGCGCATCGAGTTCGACTTGAAAGCGGTCGCCGCCATCCTGACCATCATCGGCTATTCGATGAACGACACCGTCGTGGTGTTCGACCGGTTCCGCGAGAACCTGCGCAAGTACAAGCGCATGCCGCTCGGCGAAGTCATCGACATGTCGATCAACGAGATGCTGACCCGGACGATCATCACCTCGCTGACCGCGGTCATCGCGCTGGTGGCGCTGGCGGTGTTCGGTGGGCCGACGCTCTACGGCCTGTCGGTGATCATGCTGTTCGGCATCGCCATCGGCACCTATTCCTCGATCTACATCGCCGCCCCGGTGATCATGCTGTGGGGCGTCAAGCGCGGCGGCGACGACGAGGAAGCCGTGCCGCTGAAGCCCGCCACCGTCCGCTAGCGAGGCGAGGGTGGCCCGCGACGCCCCCTCCATCGACGCCTATGGCGAAGGCGGCTTCCGGGTGGCCGGCGAGTGGCGGCCGGGCTCCTTGCTGATCGTCGACGACGCCGCCCGGGATTGGCCGGTGACCTCGCCCGCCGAGCTCACCCCCGACGCGCTCGCGCCGGTGCTGATCGCCGGCCGCGCCTCGGTGGAATTCCTGGTCCTGGGCATGGGCGCGGCGAACGCCCTGCCGCCCCGGGAGCTGCGCGAAGCCCTCGCCCGGACTGGGATCGGCCTGGAATTCCTCGATACGCCCGGGGCCGCCCAGCTCTACAATGTGCTGACTTCGGAAGGCCGCCGCATCGCCTGCGCCCTGATCGCCGTCTGAACCATTTCTCACTGCATCAAAACGCCCTATACCTGACCACCAGGGTAGGAATCACGAGGGCGAACACATGATGGCCGGACTACTTTCCAATCTTCGCAACACGATGATCGTCAGCTTCATCCTGGCGCTGATCATCGTCGCTGGGTACGAGGTCCACTACGGCTCGACCGACGCCATCTTCTGGCAGGCGGTGTTCCGCTGGCTGCACGTGCTGTTCGGCGTCATGTGGATCGGGCTGCTCTGGTATTTCAACTTCGTCCAGATCCGCAAAATGCCTGAGGTGCCCGCCGAGCTGAAGCCGGGCGTGACCAAGTACATCGCCCCCGAGGCGCTGTTCTGGTTCCGCTGGGCGGCGCTGTTCACCTTCCTGATGGGCGTGATCCTGGCCTACAACCGCGGCTTTCTGGTCCAGGCCTACACGCTGGGCTTCATGGAAAAGCCGGTCTCCGCGCCGCACTCGTTCATCGGGCTGGGCATGTGGCTGGGCACGATCATGTTCATCAACGTCTGGGCCTTCATCTGGCCAGCGCAGAAGATCGCGCTGGGGATCGTCGAGGCCGACGCCGACGCCAAGGCGGCGGCCGGCAGGAAGGCCATGCTGTTCTCCCGCATCAACACCCTGCTGTCGGTGCCGATGCTGGCCTGCATGACCATGAACCAGACGATCTTCGGCTAGGGCGGCGAGACAATCTTGCGACGGGAAGGCCCGCCTTAACCGGCGGGCCTTTTCAATAGGACCATGAGCGAGCAGCTCCCAAGGGCGGAAGCCGAAGACCTCGAGGACCTGGTGCGCCGGGTCGATCCCGACCGCTGGCTGTCCAGCCGGTTCATCGGCGAGCCCGCCGCGCGCGCCGACGTGATCGCCATCTACGCCTACGACCATGAGCTGGCGCGAGCCCCCAGGGTCGCCTCCAACGCCCTGCTGGGTGAGATCCGGCTCACCTGGTGGCGCGAGGCGCTGGAGGAGATTTTCGAGGGCAGGGCGGTCCGCGCCCATCCCGGCTCTCAGGCGCTGGCCCGTGCAGTCGAGCGCCGCGGCCTGCCTCGCGACGTGCTGGAGACCATGATCGACGCCCGCTACCGCGAGCTCGACCCTGCGCCGATGACCGAGGCCGAGGTGCTGGACTGGGCGCGCGACACCGCGGGCCTGGCGGCCCAGCTCGCCGCGCAGATCCTCGATCCGGAGACCGAGGCCAGGATGGCGCTGGCCGGCGGCTCGGCCTGGGCGCTCGGCAAGCGCCTGCCCGAAGACCCCGACCTGCGCCCTACCTTCCTGAAGGTGATCCATGCCGCGCGCTCGGCCTCCCGCGCGCTCAGCGTTGCGGCGTTCCCGGCGGTGGCGCACGCGGCCCTGGCGGGGCGGCCGTCGAGGAGCGACTTCGCCCGGCGTCTGCGCCTGACCATCGCGGTGGCGCGCGGCCGGATCTGACTCAGGACGGACGCCAAGGCCGCAGCCGCGGAATCCAGCGCGGCACGGCGGCGAAATAGGCGGCGTAATCCTGCGGGAACGACCGCTTCAGCGTCGGTTCCTCGTAGAGCACCACGAAGGCGTGGGTGATCAGCCAGAAGATCAGGGCCCAGACCAGCAGGCGGCTGTCGGCAAACGCGGCCGCCTGGCCGAGGATCATCGCGGTGACGGCCGCGTACATCGGGTTGCGGACCCGCTGGTAGGGACCGGTGATCACCAGGCGGTCGGTGGGCGCCAGGGGTGCAGGCGTGCCGCGGCCCTGCCAGGCGAAGCGGACGAAGCACTCCAGCAGCAGGTAGAGGCCAACCGCGAGCGCCAGCCCACCGAGGATCATCAGCGCCGCCGGCGCGCGGCCCAGCCGCCATCCCGTGATCGCATAGGGGATAAGGCCGGCCAGGGTTCCCGGCGCGACGACGAGGAAGATCGCGGACCAGAAGAGGGCCGGCGCGCGGGTCATGCGGCTACTCTGCCGCCTCCAGGGTCTTGGCGCCGGCGATCCAGGCGTCGAGATCGGCCAGGGCGCGCTCACCCACCAGACGTTTCTTGGCCCGCCCGCGCTCCTTGTGCGGCAGGCGCTTGCCGTCGTCGCCGTGCCTCGGCCCTTCGATCGGCGGCAGCAGGCCGTAGTTGATGTTCATGGGCTGGAACGACCCTTTTCCCGCATCGATATGCCCGCCGGTGATGTGGCCGATCAGGGCGCCCAGGGCTGTCGTGGCGGGTGGCGGCGTCGCGGCTTGGCCCAGCCGCTCGGCGGCGGCGAAGCGGCCGGCCAGCAGGCCCACCGCGGCGCTCTCCACGTAGCCCTCGACGCCGGTCACCTGGCCGGCGAAGCGCAGCCGCGGATCGGCCTTCAGCCGCAGCGAGCCGTCCAGCAGCTTCGGTGAGTTCAGGAAGGTGTTGCGGTGCAGGCCGCCGAGCCGGGCGAACACCGCCTTTTCCAGGCCCGGGATCATCCGGAAAATCTCGGTCTGGGCGGCATGCTTCAGCTTGGTCTGGAAGCCGACCATGTTCCACAGCGTGCCCAGCGCATTGTCCTGGCGTAGCTGCACCACCGCCCAGGCCTTGGTCTGCGGATCGTGTTCATTGGTCAGGCCCACCGGCTTCATCGGCCCGTGGCGCGGGGTCTCGCGACCGCGCTCGGCCATCACCTCGATGGGCAGGCAGCCATCGAAATAGGGGACGTGCTCCCAGTCCTTGAACTCCGACTTGGGCCCAGCCAGCAGGGCGTCGATGAAGGCCTCGTACTGGTCGCGGTCCATCGGGCAGTTGATGTAGGCCGCCGCGTCGCCCCCCGGGCCTTCCTTGTCGTAGCGCGACTGGCGCCACGCCACGTCCATGTCCACCGAGTCGAAATTCACGATCGGGGCGATGGCGTCGAAGAACGACAGCTCGCCCTCGCCGGTGAGCTTGAGGATGGCGTCCGACAGGGCCGGCGAGGTGAGCGGGCCGGTGGCGACGATCACGCTGTCCCAGGCCGCGTCCGGCAGGCCCGCCACTTCCTCCCGCGCGATGGTCACCAACGGATGGGCTTCCAACCGCGCGGTGACGGCCTCAGCGAAGCCATCGCGGTCCACCGCCAGCGCGCCGCCTGCCGGCACCTGGTGGGCGTCGCCGCAACTCATGATGATCGAGCCCAGCGCGCGCATCTCGGCGTGCAACAAGCCCACCGCGTTCCCCGTCCAGTCGTCGGCGCGGAAGGAGTTGGAGCAGACCAGCTCGGCCAGCCGGTCGGTCTGGTGGGCGTCGGTGCCGCGCACCGGGCGCATCTCGTGCAGCACCACAGGGACGCCGGCCTCAGCGATCTGCCAGGCCGCCTCTGAGCCGGCCAGGCCGCCGCCCACCACATGTACGGGTTTCACAGTCATGCGTGGCTAACTAGCAACGATCGCTCCGGATCGCGAGCAGGGCCTTGCGCCGAGGCGGGCCGAGCCCCAACCTTGCATGCAAAGGGGTGGCCGACTCGTTCCTGCTGTGCGGGGTCGGGCCTAGGGACGTGGATGTCGGGCTTTTCAGCCTCTGAGGCTGCGCTAGAAGGCTTTCGGATCACCCGGGAAAATCCGCGGGCGTTCGCGACGTGGGCGGGCGCTTCGTTCCTGTTCAGCGTGCTGACGATCGTCATTGATGCGATCATGCCCGCCGGCATCCGCCACGGCGTGGAGACGCTCAACGCCGACCAGACCTTGACGCCGGCGCAGCTGGGCGACGCGCTGATCCTGTCGGCCCCGGTGCTGATCTTCTTCCTGGCCATGCTGAGCATCACCGCCGCGGCGGTCTACCGGTTGATTTTCCGCCACGACGACGCGCGCTTCGGCTACCTGCGGCTGGGGGCCGACGAGCTTCGGCTGATGGGGCTGGCGGTCATCGGCTTCGGGATCACCGTCGGCCTGGTGGTCGGCGTCAGCATGGTGATCGGCATCGCGCTGGCCCTCGTCACCATCGCCGCCCCGGCGGTGGCCGAGACCCTGCGCTGGCCCGCGGCGCTGCTAAGCCTCGCCATCGTCGGCGCCGTCCTGGTCCGCCTTTCGCTGGCCCCGATCGCCACCTTCGCCGAGCGGCGGATCACCGTGTTCGAATCCTGGAACCTTACCCGTGGCCATTTCTGGCCGCTGCTGGGCGCCTATTCCCTGGCGCTCGCCTGCATCGTGGTCATTGGGGTCTTGATCCTGGTGGTGTTCACCGGCATCGCCGGCGTGGCTGTGCTGGCGACCGGCGGCAAGCTGGAGGATCTGCGCACCATCTTCGCGCCCGATCAGAGTTCGCTGCGCAGCTACCTCAGCGTTGGCCTGATCGCCTACATGATCGTCTCCTCGATCTTCAGCGCGCTCTGGTACGCGGTGATCGCCGCGCCTGGCGCGGTGGCCTACCAGCAACTGCACGGCGCCCCGCCCAGCC
The DNA here is from genome assembly GCA_025350685.1 of Alphaproteobacteria bacterium. GTDB lineage: Bacteria > Pseudomonadota > Alphaproteobacteria > Caulobacterales > Caulobacteraceae > Phenylobacterium. The sequence continues at coordinate 15,190 of JANXXK010000283.1, forward strand.
GGCCGCTCACCGTCCAACCCGAGGCGGGCTGAGCCCAGCGCCCGGATGACCGACTTCTCGGCGAGCGATGCGGCGCTGGAGGGCTTCCAGGTTCTGCGCAAGGACTGGCGCGTGGTTGTGGGCTGGTGCCTGTTCTCGGTCATCGCCTTCGTCGGTCTGCTGATCGTGGCCGTCATCGCCATCCTGTTTTCGACGCTCGCCGCCAGCACACCCGACCAGGCCAACAGCCTGGGCTCGGTGATCGGCGGGCTGACGCTGGTGCCGGGCAGCGTGGTGGTCGAGGTGGCCGTGACGGTCGCGCTCTATCGGCTGATGCTTCGGCCGGGGGCGACGCCTGGGCTCTTCTACCTGCGCATCAGCCGCGACGAGGGCCGGTTGCTCGGCCTTTGGATCGTCATGCTGTTGGCGCTGGGGGCGCTGACGGGCGGCGCCTTCCTAGCGATCCGCGGCCTGGCGCACATCGGCGGCCTCGCCGCCACCGCCGGCGCGCTGGTCGCCCTTGGCGCGCTGTTCTGGCTGACCCTGCGCTTCAGCCTTGCCGGCCCGGCGAATTTCGACACCGGCGGGTTTGGCCTCGCCCAGTCGTGGCGCATGACCCGCGGCCGGTTCTGGCCGCTGGCGGGAACCTGGGTGCTGTCCTTCTGCCTCCTGGCCCTGATCGCCGTGCTGCTTTGGCTCGCGACAGCCCTGCTGCAGGCCGCCATCGGCGGGTTCCACAGCCTGACGCCCGTCGACCTCTCGGACCGCCAGGCGCTGACAGACCGCCCCGGCGCCTATGTCTTCGGCTTCATCGCCGAGCTGTTGCTCGGGCCGGTGTTCTGGGTGATCGGCCAGGCCCCCTACGCGGCGATCTATCGAAGCCTCAGCGCGCCGGCGGCTGACGCCCCCGTCTAGGCCCCTCTAGGCTTGGGCGCTGGGCCGGGCCGTGGCCCGACCGTGCCAGGCCTTCAGGTTCTCCTGCTCGTCGTCCAGCGGCAGGCCGATCCAGTCGGCGAAGTCGACCGTGGTCAGCAGGCAGATGTCGGCCATGGTGTAGGTCTCGCCGGTCAGCCAGGTCTTCCCCGCCAGCTCGCGGTCCAGGTAGCGTTGGGCGCCCTTGTAGGTCTCCTTGTTGCTCTCCCCGAAGTCCTTGAACTGGGTGAGCAGCGCCGCCGTGCGCGGGTGGGCGTGGCGCCAATACTGGCCGACGGGCATCATCACCGTGAACTCGGTGCGCCGCACCCACATGTCGACCATCGCCTTCTCCACCGGCGTGGTCCCGAACATCGGCGGATCGGCCTTGGTCTCGTCGAAGTAGCGACAGATGGCGACGGTCTCGGAGATCACCACGCCGTCGTCCAGCTCCAGCGCCGGCAGCTGGCCCATGGAGTTCTTCGCCCGGAACTCCGGCGACTTGTGCTCACGCTTCATCATGTCGACGCGGGTCTCGGGCAACTCGATCCCCTTCTCGGCCAGGAAGATGCGCACGCGACGCGGATTGGGGGCCGGGTTCGGCGCGCCGTAGAGGATCATGCGTTCACCCGCTTCTTTTGCGCACCCGCCCGCCGGCGATGCCGTTCCAGCAGTTCCGCGAGATACCGCCCGGTCCAGCTCTTGTCGTTCGCCGCGACCTGCTCCGGCGTCCCCGTGGCGACGATCTGGCCGCCGCCGTCGCCGCCCTCGGGGCCGAAGTCGACGACCCAGTCGGCGGTCTTCACGACGTCGAGATTGTGCTCGATGACCACCACGGTGTTGCCCTGGTCGACCAGCTCGTGGAGCACTTCGAGCAGCTTCTTGGTGTCCTCGAAATGCAGGCCGGTGGTCGGTTCGTCGAGGATGTAGAGGGTCTTGCCGGTGGCCCGGCGGCTGAGCTCCTTGGAGAGCTTCACGCGCTGGGCTTCGCCGCCGGAGAGGGTGGTGGACGACTGGCCGACCTGGACGTAGCCCAGGCCCACGCGCTTCAGGGTCTGCATCTTCTCGCGCAGCACCGGCACGGCCTTGAAGAACTCCGCGGCTTCATCGACCGTCATGTCAAGAACGTCGGATATGCTCTTGCCTTTGAACAGGATTTCCAGCGTCTCGCGGTTGTAGCGCTTGCCGTGGCAGACGTCGCAGGTGACGTAGACGTCGGGCAGGAAGTGCATCTCGATCTTGATCAGCCCGTCGCCCTGGCAGGCCTCGCAGCGGCCGCCCTTGACGTTGAAGCTGAACCGCCCCGGCCCATAGCCGCGGGCCTTGGCCTCGGGCAGGCCGGCGAACCAGTCGCGGATGTTGGTGAAGGCCCCGGTGTAGGTCGCGGGGTTGCTGCGCGGGGTGCGGCCGATCGGCGACTGGTCGATGTCGATGACCTAGTCGAACAGCTCCAGCCCCTCGATCCGCTCGTAAGGCGCGGGCGCGTCCGAGGCGTTGTGCAGGCGGCGCGCGGCGGCCTTGTA
>JANXXK010000302.1 GCA_025350685.1 Alphaproteobacteria bacterium
GCGCCGGTGGTGGTGACCGCGTTTGCCTGGATCTTCCTGCGCCAGCGACCGCGCGCGCTCTTCCTGCTGGCGCTCGCCGTGGCGTTGAGCGGCGCCTGGATGATGGGTGCGGGCAAGAGCAACGGCGCGCTCGTGCTGAACGCGCCCCTCGGCAACATCCTCTCGGTAGCCACCGCCTTCTGGTACGCCCTCTATTTCCTGGCCCTGGCCGAGGGCCGCAAACGCCAGGCGGCCAGCCGGCTGATGTTCTGGTCAGGGATGGCCGGCGCGCCGCTGCTGCTGATCTCAGCCCTGCTGCTGGGCGAACAGATCCTGCCCACCACGCTTGCCGGGCTTGCCGCCTGCTTCGGCCTGGGCCTGGTCCATGTGGCCGGCCAGGGCTCGATCGCCTGGGCGATGGGGCGGCTGCCGACCGCCCTGGCTTCGGTCGTGGTGCTGGTGCAGCCTGTGGTGGCGACCTACGCGGGCTTCCTGCTGTTCGGCGAGGCGCTGGGGCCGTTGCAGGCGGCCGGCGCGGCCGTGGCCCTGACCGGCGTGGTGCTGGCCCAGTGGGCGTCGCGGCCGAAGCCTAGCTGAGGCCCCAGGCGATGCGGGCCGCCTCGATGGCCGCCAGCTTGGCATGGAATGGGCGCCAATCGTCGGCGTCGGCGATGGCCGCCCATAGCGTCTCGATCTGGTCGTAGAGCAGCTCCTCCGGCGCGGGCCGGGCGAAGTAGGGATCGGCAAGCCGCTCGGGCCGCTCGGGCGCGTACTCGGCCAGCAGCCGGCGGAACTCGGCGAAGCCTTCCTGGGCGTAGAGATCGCCGCGCAGGCCAGACAGGGCGCGGGCTGCATCGCCGCAGAACCAGTCGAAGAAGAACGGCTCCCAGCGCAGCCGCGCGCCGCCCCCCAAGTCCGTACCGGCGGCGAAGGCCATGAACATCGCCTGGATCAAGGTCGCATCCTCTTCGGTCCCGCGCGGCTGGACGCCGAGCCTAGCCAGCATGGCGCCGGTGAGCTCGGCGCGGTAGGCCGCGCCAAAGCCGTTCAGCGCCTCGACCAGGGCGTCGGTCTGCGCCGTCAGGCTGAGCGCGCCGGCCAGCTGCTGCAGGTTCCAGAACACCGCCTCGGGCTGGCGGCCGAAGCTGTAGAGCCCGGCGTGGTCGAAATATGCGGCGGTGAAGTTGGGGTCGTTGTGCGGCAGGAAGCGGTAGGGCCCGTAGTCGAAGCTCTCGCCCGACAGGTTCATGTTGTCGGTGTTGAGCACCCCGTGGACAAAGCCCGCCGCCATCCAGCGCGCGGTCAGCCGGGCCGAGCGGGCGACCACCGCGCCCACCAAGGCCACGGGCCGATTGTTGGATCCCTCCAGCTGCGGATAGTAGGTCGCGATCACGTGGTCGGTCAGCGTGGTGATCCGATCCGGTCGCTCGAAGAAGGCGTGGCGCTGGAAGCTGCCGAAGCGGATGTGGCCGTGGCTGAGGCGCACCAGCACCGCTGAGCGGGTCGGGCTGGGTTCGTCGCCGCGATCGAGCTCTTCGCCGGTCTCGATCAGCGAGAAGGAGCGCGAGGTGGGGACGCCGAGGGCCTCCAGCATGGCGGTGGCCAGCACCTCGCGAACCCCGCCCTTCAGGGTCAGCCGCCCGTCGCCGGAGCGGGACCAGGGGGTGCGACCGGATCCCTTGGTCCCCAGGTCGAGCAGGCGATCCGTTCCCGCCTCGCGCATCTGGGCGAAGGTGAAGCCGCGACCATCGCCGATCTCGGGGTTGTAAACCCGGAACTGGTGGCCGTGGTAGCGCTGGGCCAGCGGCGGATCGATGTTCCCCGGCAGGGGCTCGAAACGACCGAAGTGGGCGATCCACTCGTCGTCGCTGAGCGTGTCGAGGCCGATGGTGGCCGCGGCTCGGTCGTTGCGGAACCTCAGGATCGTCTGGGGGAAGGCTTCGGCGCGCACCGGATCGGCGAACTCGGCCCCCAGCTCGGGAAACCGCGGGTCGGGTCGATAGGTGGGCGAGACCGGCATGGCGCTCAGCCGATCCGCTTCGCGCCGGGGCCGAGCGCCACGCGGACCTCATCCATGGCCAGCGGCCGGGTCCGCGCATCGGCGCTCAGCAGGGCAGCGACCGGCCGGCCGGTGGCGCGCTCGGTGACCCGAGCGGTCGGTCCGTCCGGCGACGGCGCCCAGCGCTCGCGCCATTGGCCGAGGGTCAGCAGGGACGGGACCAGGTCCCAGCCCTTCTCGGTCAGGTGATATTCGAAGCGGCGCCGCTGGCCGGGCTCAGCATAGGCCTGCCGTTCTATGAGGCCGGCGGCGGTCATCGCCTTCAGCCGGACGCTGAGCACGCCGCGGCCGCAGCCCAGCGCGCGGGCGAAGTCGTCGAAGCGGGTGAGGCCGTAGATCGCCTCGCGCAGAATCCTCAGGGTCCAGCCGTCGCCGACCTCATCGAGCGCGCCGAGGATCGCGCAATTGTCCAGATCGTAGAGGAAGCGCGGATGCATGCTCGGCCTCATCGCAAACTGAGTCCGAATCTAGCATCTAGACCTGGGCAGCGCTAGCCGATCCGGGTGCCCATGGCGCCGTCCACTGGCACGATCGCCCCGGAGATGAAGCGGGCGTCGTCGGAGGCCAGGAACAGAGCGGCGTGAGCAGTGTCCCAGCCGTCGCCCATCTTGCCGCGCAGGGGCACGCGGGCGTCCCGCTCGGCGCGGACTTCCGAGGTCGCCCGGCCGCTCGCCTGGGCGATGCCGCTGACCGCCATGGGCGTGTCCATATAGCCCATCTCGATGGCGTTGCAGCGTACGCCGTAGCGGGCGTTGGACTGGGCGACCGAGGTGGTCAGCCGGTTTACACCGGCCTTGGAGACTTCGTAGGCGAGCTGGATGCCGCCGGCCCGCGCGGCCAGGGAGGAGATGTTGACGATGGCGCCGCCGCCCTGTTCGCGCATCACCGGCAGGGCCGCCTTGATGGTCAGCCACATGCCCTTGAGATTGACGCTGAGGATGCGGTCGAACGCCGCCTCCTCCAGCCGGTGGGCGGGCGCGTCGCCGCCGCCGATACCGACGTTGTTGATCAGGATGTCGAGGCGGCCCAACCGGGCCTTGGCGTCTTCCACCACCTTGGCGCAGTCGGCGGCCTTGACGATGTCGGCGGCGATGAACAGGGCTTCCCCGCCTGCCTCCGCAATCATCGCCGCGGTCTCCTCGGCGCGTTCGGCGACCCGGTCGACGCAAAGGACACGGCCGCCTTCGCGGGCGAACAGGATGGCCATGGCCCGGCCGTTGCCGATGGTCTCGCCGGGCGTCTGGCCGGCGCCGACCACCACCACCGCCTTGCCGTCGACGCGCCCCGCCATGGTCAGAAACCCTTCAGGTCCGGGTCGAGGGTCTGCCCTTCGTCGAGTTGCACCCCGAAGGTGTTCAGGAACATCGAGACCTGGGTGTACTGGCCGACTGTGAACACGGCATCCATGCACTGCTTGTCGGTGAAATGGGCGGAGAGCTCGGCCCAGGTGGCGTCGGTGACGAACTGGTCGGCGTGCAGCTCGTCGCTGGCCTTGATCAGCGCCGCGTTGGCGGCGCTCCATCCGGCGCCCGCGCCCTTTTTGATGTTGCCGATCTCGTCGGCTGTGAGGCCCGACTGCAGGCCGATGCGGGTGTGCTGGGTGAACTCATAGCCGGACTTGCAGAGGAAGCCGGTGCGCAGGATGACGATCTCGCGCTCGCGCGGCGGCAGGTCATTGCGCCGCGACAGCACATAGCCGCCCCAGGCGTTGAACCGGCTGAGCGCCTTGGGGGCTCGGGCCAGGGTGCGGAAGATGTTGAGCACCGGGCCCGGCCGCATGGGCTCCAGCGCCTCGGCCTGCTCCGGGGTCAGCTCGGCGTCGCTCAGCGGCGCGTAGCGGGGCTTGGTCAGTCGCATTTCACCCTCCATGCGCCACTGCCGGGCGCCTGCCCGCGAGCCACAGGCTCGCAAACCTTTACATCCTGCGCGTCGAACACCGACGATACTGCGACGCTGGCAACGCGCGGGCCGGATACCTTAGCGACGGACGCGCGGCCATGCTAACCGAAGCCATGGCCAAGCGGATCACCCTGGATTTTCTGCGCACCGAGAGCGCGTCAGGCGCGATCCTGGCCGGCGCAGCCCTGCTGGCCATCCTGCTCGCAAACTCGCCATGGTCGAGCTTCTACTTCGGCTTCATCGAGGCGCCCTTCACCCTGCAGATCGGCGCCTTCGCCGAGACCCGCTCGGTGCTCGACTGGGTCAAGGAAGGGCTGATGGCGATCTTCTTTTTCGTCGTCGGCTTGGAGATCAAGTTCGAGATCGTCAAGGGCGAGCTGGCCAATCCGCGGCGCCTGGCCCTGCCGGTGCTGGCGGCGCTCGGCGGCATGGTCGGCCCGGCGCTGATCTATCTGGCGATCAACTCTGCGGCCCTGAATCCAGGAGGGGGTGGGGCGCCGCAGGGCTGGCCGGTGCCGGTCGCCACAGACATCGCCTTCGCGCTCGCCGCCCTGGCGGTCGCCGGGCCAAGGTTGCCGCCGACATTGCGGATCTTCCTGCTGACCCTGGCCATCGTCGACGACCTGGGCGCGGTGGGCCTGATCGGCGCATTGTTCACCCACAACATCCACCTGGCCGCGGCGGGCGAGGCCCTGGTGGTGCTGGCGCTGATGGCGCTGATGGGCCGCTGGCGCCAGGCGCCCTATCTGTTCTACGCCATCGGCTTCCTGCTGGTCTGGGGCTTCACCCTGAAGTCCGGGGTCTCGCCCTCGGTGGCCGGCGTGGCGGCGGCGGCGACCATCCCGCTGGGCGCGCGCAAGCCGGGCCGGCCGGGCGTGCTGGAAGACTTCATGGAAAGCCTGCACCCCTACGTGGCCTTCCTCATCCTGCCGCTCTTCGCCTTCACCGCGGCGGGGTTCTCGATGAAGGGCCTGGGGCTTTCCGACATCGCCGGTCCGGTGGCGCTGGGGGTCATCGCCGGCCTGGTGATCGGCAAGCCGCTGGGCGTCTTCGGCGCGGCCAGCCTGGTGATCGGGCTGAAGCTCGCGCGGCGGCCCACCGGCATGAAATGGGTGGAGTTGCTCGGCGTCTCCCTGCTCTGCGGCGTGGGGTTCACCATGAGCCTCTACATCGGCCAGCTGGCCTTCCCGGGCGCCGATCCGTCCGGCCAGGCGCAGGTGCGGCTGGGGGTGATAGCCGGGTCGCTGATCTCGACGCTGGCCGGCATGGCGATCCTCGGCTGGGCCCAGGCCCGGCGGGGGCGCGACCCGGGCGACGTCTGAGTTCCGACACTGTACGCAGCAAAAGGGCCGCCTCTCGGCGGCCCTTTCACCTTTCAGATCGGTCGGCCTATTCCGCGGCGACCTTCGGCGCGTAGCCGAGCACGGCCTTGGTCTCCAGGAACTCGTGGAAGGCGAAGTCGCCCCACTCACGCCCGTTGCCGCTCATCTTGTAGCCGCCGAACGGCGCCATCAGGTCGCCGCCGCCGCCGTTGATCGACACCTGGCCGGCGCGCAGCCGCGAGGCCACCTTGCGGGCCTTCTCCAGGTCGCCGGACTGCACATAGGCGGCCAGGCCGTACTCGGTGTCGTTGCCGATATCGACAGCCTGATCGAGGTTGTCGTACCCCAGGATCGACAGCACCGGGCCGAAGATCTCTTCCTTGGCGATGGTCATGTCGTTGGTGACATTGGCGAAGACGGTGGGCTTCACATAGTAGCCCTTGTCGAGGCCCTCAGGACGACCCGTACCGCCGATCACCAGGGTGGCGCCTTCGTCGATGCCCTTCTGGATCAGACCCTGGATCTTGTCGAACTGGGTCTTGGAGACCACCGGGCCCAGCGCGCTGTTGCCGTTGGGGTCGCCGACGGTGACCTGGCTAGCGGCCTCGCGGGCGACGGTGATCGCCTCGTCCATGCGGCCCTTCGGCACCAGCATGCGCGAGGGCGCGTTACAGCTCTGGCCGGAGTTGGGCATCATCGCGCCCACCCCGCGGGCCACGCCCTTGGCGAAGGCGTCGTCGTCGAGGACGATGTTGGGGCTCTTGCCGCCCAACTCCTGAGCCACGCGCTTGACGGTCGGGGCGGCGGCCTTGGCCACCTCGATGCCCGCCCGGGTCGAGCCGGTGAAGGAGACCATGTCCACGTCCGGATGGCTGGACATCGCCGCGCCCACCGTCGGGCCATCGCCCTGCACCATGTTGAACACGCCCGCCGGCACACCGGCCGCATCCATGATTTCGGCAAAGATCTGGCCGGAGAACGGCGCCACTTCCGAGGGCTTCAGCACCATGGTGCAGCCCGTGGCGATGGCCGGCGCCACCTTGCAGACGATCTGGTTGAGCGGCCAGTTCCACGGGGTGATGAAGGCGCAGACGCCGATCGGCTCCTTGACGATCATCGTCGGGCCGCGGTCGTCCTCGAATTTGAAGGTCTTCAGAATCTCGATGGCGGTGGACAGATGGCCCATGCCGATCGGCACCTGGGCGCGCTGGGCGAGCGACGACGGCGCACCCATCTCCTCGGTCACCGCGGTGGCCAGGTCGCCGAAGCGCTTCTGGTACTCGGCCAGGATGCGGCCCAGCACTTCCAGGCGCTCCTCGCGACTTGTTTGAGACCACGACCCGAAGGCCTTGCGGGCGGCCTTCACGGCCTTGTCGACGTCGGCGGCCGAGCCGAGGGCGATTTTTCCGGCGACCGCTTCGGTGGCCGGGTTCTCGACGTCGAGGGTCTTCAGCTCGACCGGGTCGACCCATTTGCCGTCGATGTAGAACTTCAGGTACTCGCGCATAGGCGTCCTCCCGGGATCGTTTGATTTGAAACTGGCGCCGGTCAGGATCTCCCGGCCGGCCTCAGGGCCTATTTTAGTGATCGGCGGTAAGGGGGGAAGACAGATTCCCTAATAGAGTCGCATTACGTGGCGTCACCCCGCAGTGGACGGAGCCTTGAAGGGCCACGCCGCCCCGCCGATGCAAGTTGCTAAGACCGCTGCCCCTCGCTAAGTCCGGGGCACCACGTTTCTGGAGCCTTCCATGCTGGCCATCGGCGTCATCGTCATCTTTCTCGCCATCATCGCCGTGCTGAACCGCATCGACTTCGGCCGGTTCGACTGAGCTTGAGCCGGGCGCGCCGCCGCCATGGCTGACCCCCGGATGCCGGAGAGAGGGGCCGCTCTGATCACCGGAGGCGCGCGCCGCATCGGCCGCGCCCTGGTCGCCGCCGCCGCCGAGGCGGGCTACGACGTCGCCATCCATGTCCGCTCCGTTGACGACGAGGCCGAGGCCGCCGCCGCCGAGGTGCGCGCGCGCCGCCGGAAATCGACGATCCTCACCTGCGATCTGCGCAAGGAATCCGAGACCGTCGCCCTGGTCGGCGAGGCCGAGGCCGAGCTCGGGCCGGTCACCCTGCTGGTCAATTGCGCGAGCGTCTTCGAGGAGGACGCCTTCTCCGACATGAACCGCGCGTCGTGGGACGCGCACATCGAGACCAACCTGCGGGCGCCGCTGGTCCTGGCCCAGGCCTTCGCGCGCCGCCTGCCGGCTGGACGCGAGGGCTTGATCGTCAACCTGCTGGACCAGCAGGTGCTCAATCCCGGGCCGGACTTCTTCTCCTACAGCCTGTCCAAGGCTGCGCTCTGGGACGCGACCCGGATGCTGGCCCAGGCGCTGGCGCCGCGGATCCGGGTGAACGGCATCGGCCCGGGCCCGACCCTGCCCAACATCTACCAGGACCAGGCGGGCTTCGACGCCGAGGCCGCCGCCACCCCGCTCGGCAAACCGGTGACGCCCGGCGAGATCGCCCAGGCCCTGCGCTACCTGATCGAAGCGCCTTCGGTGACCGGCCAGATCATCGCTGTCGATGCCGGCCAGCACCTCTTGCGAAAAGGCGGATGAGCGTGGCCGGACCGCTGCGCACCACCATGACCAAGGTTTTCGTCACCGGCCTGAAGGTGCAGGCGCAGATCGGCGTCTATCGCCACGAAATCGGCCGCGTGCAGCCCCTGGTCATCGACGTGGAGCTTGACGTGCCGACGGCCGGCGCCGACCGGCTGTCGGAAACCCTCAACTACGAGACCATCCTGGCCGCCGCCCGGGAGATCGCCGGCGCCGGCCATATCGA
>JANXXK010000320.1 GCA_025350685.1 Alphaproteobacteria bacterium
CTTGGTCAGCCAGATCGGTTGCAAAGCGTCCAGAACCGCCGGGGTATCGATGCGGTCAACGCGAACAGGCCCCAGGTTGGCCGCGTACGTCTTCAGCGTCATCGCCCACTGGGCGCGGTGCTTTTCGTTCCGCCACTGCGGCGAGAGGGACTTCACGAACTCGTCGGCCACCTCGCCAAACGTCGGCGGCGGCGTCGGCTCCACCATGGCGGCATTGCGGGCCTCGATGGGGTCGCCGCCACGGCCGAGGACGTCGCGCGCGGTGGCCGCCGCATCTCGCGCCGAAGCCAGCGACACTCCGCTCTTGCTCGCCGGTCCAAGGCCCATCTCGCGACGCCTGCCATCCCGAGACCACATGAAGACCCAACGCGACCGGCCATGAACGTCCCGGTCAAGGTACAGGCCGCCGCCGTCGGCATGACGCCCAGCGCCCAGGCTTTCCACCTGCTTCGTCTTCAATCGATTGAGGGTTCGCGCCATCGTTTCGGCTCCGATCAGGCCCCACTTTGGGCCCCACTTTCGAAGCTGAATACTAGCGGACGCGTGCGAACGTGGAAAGACGGAGCGGGGTTATCACATTGGGAAACAGAGCTAAAAATCGGACGCCGGTGAACGCTGACACACTGTAGTATGTCGGACACCCTCTCCGCCAATTGCGTCTGACGAAGACTGAACGGAAACGGGGCCGCCGAGGCGGCCCCGTCCGATTTTCAACGCTTACCAGCGCAGTTGGCCGAACAGGCCGAGCTCGTCGTAGGTCCCCTTGTGGATCCCGCCGATCGTGCCGTTGGAGGTGGCGAGCGAGCCGTTGTCAACGGCGTCACGCTTGTAGACGAGGGCGAAGTCGACGGTCTTGGCCGGCTCGTAGTTGAGGCCGAGGTTGAAGTAACCTTCCTTCTCTTGCGGATTGATCGTCTTCGACGGCTTGACCGAGTCATACCGGCCGAAAGCGCTTATCTGCGGGGTGAAATTGAAGTTCCCGAAGACCGAGACGCCGTCCGACTTGTCGGAGGCCACGGTGGTGACGTTGGCCCAGTTCTCGGCGGCGAAGTACTCCGCGCCCACCTTGAACTTGGCGTTGCCGTAGGCCGCGATCAGATTGACGCGGTTGGCGGTGTGGTAGGTGGCGACGTTCTGCACCGCCTTGCCGAGCTTGCCGGAATAGACGCCGGCGCCCAGGGTGACGCCGTCGAAGGCGGTCGAGACGCGCGCCTCGATGTCCATGTCCTTGGAACGGGTGGGGTTTTTGTAGCCGGCGCCGTTCACCAGCGAGACGGCGTAACTTACTTTTCCAAGTTTGCCGAGCGCGTGCGCGCCCCAGTCGGCGGAGGTGGCGAACTTGTCCTTGTCGGCCACGGTGTTCTCGACGAAGCGGTAGCCGTAGACCTCCTCGGCGAAGGGCACCCAGGGCAGGTCCGAGGCGCCCAGGCGCACGGTGAGCGCGTCGGAGTATTTGGCCTGCAGATAGGCCTTCTTCAGATAGACCTGGGTCAGGCCGTCGGCGGCGACATAGGCCACGTCGGTGGTGACGTTGGCCGAGTAGGTGTCGCTGAACTTGTGATCGACGCCGATGTAGAAGCGCTTGATGTCGAGGTTGGCGCCGGTGGCCGGAACCTTGGCGCCGTCCTTCTTCTGCTGGATGTCGGTCAGGTCGTAATACATCCGGCCGCTGACGGTGGTCGACGATTCCCAGCCGGGCTTCGGCTTGGCGGCGGCGAGCGCGGTCTTCACTTGCGTCGGGATGGTCTTGATTTCGTTGTCGGCCTGGACCTGCAGGGCCTGGGCGTGGGCGGCGGCGGTTTGCGCCGCGGCCCGGGCGGCCTGCACGTCGGCGCCGGTCTTCTGCTGGGCCTGCTGCTGGGCGGTCACCAGCGTCTTCAGCTCCTGGATCTGGGCGCGCAGTTCGCTGACCTCGGCCGCGCTCGCGGCCGCGGGCTTCTGCGGTTTCGCGCGCGCCGGCCTGGCGTTCGCATGCGCTCCGGCGCTGACCGTCAGGAGCGCTGCCAGAACCGTCGTGGTGAGCAGATTTGTTGTTGATTTCATGAAACTAATCCCCGTCCTGTTGTTAGGTTCTGGGCGGGTAAGGGCGAACCTTTCCTGAAAACCCAGGCGCGCGTTTTTGGCCATGAGAGTTAATGCGAGGTCAGGAAACGTCGGTCTGCGGAGCTGCCGGCCGCCCGGCCCGTAGGGCCGATTTATTTTCACCATCGGCCGCGTTGTTCGAGCGTCTGTCGCGGCGGCGGAAATCACCCTAGGCTTCTGCGCTTCGAAGCAGGGGATTCGACGCAGCATGCGGCCGCGGATGTCGGACAAGACCGGAGCGGCGATCCGCAAGCTGCGGCTCGCCCGCGGCTGGAGCCTGGCGCAGCTCGGCGCGCAGAGCGGGGTGCCGATCTCGACCCTGTCGCGGGTCGAGCTTGGCCAGAACGCGCTTAACTACGACAAGCTGATCCGCCTGTGCCGGGCGCTGGAGGTCGACCTCGAGGGCTTGATGACCCGCGAGGCGGAGGGGACTGCCGCGGCCTCAGGCCGCCGCTCGGTCACCCGGGTTCGGGAGGGCGCTCCTGTGCGGATCGCCGCCAACGGCGGCCGCCGCGCCGCCGCCGACCTGCTCGCCAAGAGCTTCACCCCGATCGTCCTGGATGTGGCGGCGGCGAGCCTGGAGGGTCACGGTCCCCTGGTCGTCCATGAAGGCGAGGCTTTCGTCCAGGTGATGTCCGGCGTCGTCGAGCTGCACAGCCAGCTCTACGCGCCCCTGGCCCTGACGGCGGGAGACTCGGTCTATTTCGACGCCAGCTCAGGCTATGCCCTGATCGCGCCCTCGGGCGCCGCCCAGGTGCTGTTGGTGGCGGCGGGAGACCTTCGCCTCCCAGGCTAGGCGCGACGGGAATTCCCAAATCCGTGGGACGAATTTCCCAGAGTTAACCCAAACTTCAGCCCGCAATGGGAAACATCCTGCCAGCGAGGCCCCGGCCCCGCGTTCGCAACTTGGCAAGGTGGATCCGGTGCGCATCGTCGGTCTCGACTTCATCAACAGCCGCATGTCGTTGGGCGCCCGCCTGGCGCTGCTGTCGGCAGTGTTCTGCCTCCCGATCGCCCTGCTCGGCTTCCTGTTCGTCTCCCAGAGCCTGAACGCCACCGCCTCGACGACGAAGGAAATCCAGGGCGCCGAATACTTGGCCGCCGTCTGGCCGAGCTTCGAGGCCGCCGTGTCAGACAAGCACGACGCCGGCGCGGACGCCCGCTTTGAAAAGGCGCGCGGCCAGTTCGACAAGTCGTTCGGCGTCGCCCAGGCCGCCGGCGCCTTCGCCGGCGCGTCGGCTGAAACGGCGCGCCTGGCGACCGGCGACGCTTTGATCAGCGCCGTGGCCGACGGGTCGGGGCTGACGCTCGACCCGGACCTCGACAGCTTCTACGCGATGCTGCCCGTCACTCAGGACCTGCCGGCGATGCTGGAAGGGGCCGAGGATATAGAAGCAGCCGCCGCCCTTCCCATGCAGGATGGAAATCGCCTGCCGCGCCTTGTCGAGGCCTTCCAGAATGTGCGGATGGCCAGCAAGAACGTCGCAGAGCATTTGGCGGCGGCCGCCAAGGCCACGTCTTCCGAGGCGACCCGAAACTCCCTGACCGATCACGCCAAACAGCTGAAGCAGGCTTCGGACGCGCTCCTGGCCCACAAGGATGCGATCGTGGGCGGCGCGGCCTCAGCCACCGTGACGGCCGATAAGGATGCCCTGGAGACCGCGACGAGCGGCGCTTGGATGTCCACCCACGCCGACCTAGAGCGCCTCCTGCAACTGCGCCACGACGGGTTGGTGCGCTCGCTGGAGATCAACTTAGCTGGCGTTGCCCTGGCTCTCGCCATCGCCGGCTTCCTTTCCCTCACCATCGCCAGGGGCCTGTCCGCCCGCATGGGCGACGTGCTGGACATGATGGAAAAGCTGATCTGTGGCGACGCCACGGTCGAGGTGCCGCACCTCAGCGACACCAACGAAATCGGCCGCCTGGCCGGGATGGGCCTGGCCTTCAAGGAGTTCCTACTCGACGGCGAACGCGTCCGCGGTGAAGCCGCCGAGCTTGAGGCCCGGGCCACCGTGGACCGTGAAGCGGCTGAGGCCGAGCGCGCCGAGACCGCTCACCACCAGGCCCTGGTGGTGGAAGACCTGGCCGAGGGACTGACGAAACTCTCCGACGGCAGGTTGACCTATCGCCTGACCCGCGAATTCGCCCCGGCCTACGAGAAGCTGCGCGTCGACTTCAACGCCGCGATCGAAGGTCTTGAAAGCACCATGACGACCGTCGCCCAGAACACCGCGGGCGTCCGCACGGCGTCGACGGAGATCAGCCAGGCGTCGGACAACCTGTCTCGGCGGACCGAGCAGCAGGCGGCGAGCCTGGAAGAGACCGCCGCCGCGCTCGACCAGAT
>JANXXK010000341.1 GCA_025350685.1 Alphaproteobacteria bacterium
ACGACATCCGGCCGGTCAAGCCGCGCGAGGGCGAACTCAGCGCCTACGATGTGGTCGGCCCGATCTGCGAGACCGGCGATACCTTCACCCGCGACCGGATGCTGCCGCCGCTGGAAGCCGGGGACCTGATCGCCTTCATGACCGCCGGCGCCTACGGCGCGGCCATGTCCAGTGAGTACAACTCCCGCCTGCTGGCGCCGGAGGTGCTGGTCAAGGGCGGCCAATATGCCGTGGTCCGCCCACGCCCGACCTATGAGGACATGCTGGCCCGCGAACAGCCCGCGCCCTGGCTTTAGAAAAACCCACCGGAGGAACGCCCGATGTCACCCATTCCCAAGCGCGGCACGGTCGCGGTCACCGGCGCGGCGGGGTTCCTGGGCGGCTGGACCGTCCGCCTGCTCCTCGACAAGGGCTACCGGGTCCGCGCCTGCGTCCGCAACGTTGAGGACGAAACCCGCGTGGGCTTCCTGAAGGCCATGCCCGGCTACGCGTCGGGCCGCCTGACGCTGCACAGCGCCGACCTCGACAATCCCGGCTGCTTCGACGAGGTCTTCAGGGGCGTGAACGGCGTCGCCCATATCAGCCACGTCAGCGCCTACACCGACCCCGGCTACGTCCAGCGCACCTGCGACCACATCATCGCCAGCATAAACGGCTCGGGCAGCGTCACCCGCGTGGTGGTCACCTCCTCCATCGCCGCGGTCATTTCCGAGATGGATCTGAAGGAGATTGTCCGCCGCCCGGTGTTCTACGAGGACCGTTTCCCCGACGAGTTGAACCCCAAGCGCACGCCGGAGCGCGGCCAGGGCTATTCCATGGGCAAGCTGATCGCCGAGCGAGCCTTCGCCGAGGCGGCCGAGGCCAGCGGACAGTGGGACGCCATCACCTGCTGCCCGGGCGACAACGTCGGCCCGATCCAGTCGGCGCACCAGAAGGACATGGGTCCCTGGCAGCACCTGATCGAAGGGATGCTCGAAGGCCACTGCCGCCAGACCGACGTCTACCGCCCCTGGATGACCGTCGACGTTCGCGACGACGCCGAGTGCCACATCGGCCTCTTGGAAAGCGCCGACGTCTGGAACGGCGAGCGCTACATCGCCTGGTCAACCGACACCCGCAACGTCGAGGACATCTGCGCCGACATCGACCGGCTGCTGCCGGAGATCGGCCACGACACCCCACCGGTCACCGACCCATTCCCTGAGCGCATCCAGGCCCGGGAGGCCGAGTTCCGGGCCATCTGGGCCCTGGGCGACCTGCGCAACGACCGCATCCGCGCGGTCACCGGCGTCACCTTCCGCCCGCTCGACGACTCGATCCGCGACTGCGTGGAATCCCTGCTCTCCGTCGCCAAGGTGCAGCCGAAAGTGAAGGCCCGGCCCGCGCCGCCTGCGGACGCCTGATCCGAGCCCGGGGCGCCCGCCGTCCGGCTTTCGACCCAGCGACCTGCAGCCGGAAAGGGCCCGGCGCGCTTAACCATTGTGGCGCCGTTCCTATGCCGTCCCTATACGAATACGTGCGACAAAATCGCCCCTAAGCGACTGATCTTGGTAAATTAATCGCCCATCAGGAGAATCCCGGTGACAATCTGCCTCGGCCTATCTAGGTCGGGCCACGCCCTGCGGCCTCCCCGTCGCATCGCCGATGGAGTTTCGCCTGATGCGCCTCGCCCAATCCGTCCTCTGCGCCGCCGTCCTGGCCATCGCCGCCGCGCCGACCGCCCAGGCCGCCCAGATGCTGGTCAACGGCAGCTTCGAGGACACCGGCGGCTACGCCCCGCAGGGCTGGGGCGGCTTCACCTACGGCGCCGGCTACAGCCTGCCCCTGCCGGGTTGGACGGTGGGTTTCGGCAGCGTCGACATCACCACCCCGGCCCACGGCGGCTTCTGGGGTCCGGCGGCTGACGGCGCCAATGCGCTCGACATCAACGGCTGGGATGCGGGCCAGATTTCGCAGAGCTTCAACACCGTCCTGGGCCGGCTCTACACGGTCTCGTTCGACTACTCGCGCAACGTGGCCGGCGCGCCCGACCCGGCGACCGCCCTGGTCTCGGCCGGCGGCGTCAGCCTGGGCGTGACCGCCGCCAACGACGCCTCGTTCGGCTCGGGCTACAACATGAAGTGGAAGGCCGACGGCTTCACCTTCGTGGGCGACGGCTCGCCGACCACCCTGTCGCTGACCGCCACGGTTCCCGGCAACGGCGGCGTCTTCTTCGACAAGGTCTCCGTCACCACCGGCGTGCCCGAGCCGGCCGCCTGGACGCTGATGATCGCGGGCTTCGGCCTGGCCGGCGCGGCGCTGCGCCGTCGCCGCGCGGTCGCCTCGGCCGCCTGACCCGGCCCTAGACCCTTCTAGCCCGTTCAGATGACTCCATCTGAACGGGCTAGCAAACGGTCTATCTTCAAATACTTAGAGCGCGTCAGCCCGCGAACACCACCATCGCGGCGCGAACGGCCAGGATCAGCAGCACCACCGAGCTCACCATGAAGATCGCGAACCGCAGCATGATGATGTTGGCGGTCGACTGCACGAGGCTGTGGACCAACCGCATCGCCACATAGGCCCAGGCCAGCCAGAGGTTCAGCCCAACCCCGTGGCCGATCAGCGCCAGGGTCAGCGCCGTCGCATAGAACAGCGTCGGCTGCTCCATCAGGTGGTTGTAGTTGTCGGCCTTCCAGCGGACCTGCGGCGGGACGATGTCGTCCATCTGTGAGACCGGCTTCGTCGGATCGTAGGTGATCCCCGAGGCCAGCATGGCCGGGATGCGCGTGGCGTAGAGCCAGGCCCACATCACGAACGACCACAGGACGAGCGCGATCACCGGCGCATAGATGCTGTTGGACATGGAACCCCTGCCGATTCGACGAGACCCAGTTGGCGCTCAGTAGGCGGCCGCGTCCACCCGGCGGACTTTTTTGCTGCGCGCGTCGAGGAGCTTTGCAACCACCTAGCGGCCCATGAGCGTTTAAGCGAGGGACGCGCAAAGAGGCCAATTGCCATGCCAGCAGACGATCCAAGCCCCGCCGCGCCGGCGGGCCGCGTCGTCGGCTTCGCGACCTACTCTGACGACACGCCCCGGGACCACGAGATCGAGGCCGAGCCGCAGACCTGGGCTCTGAGGCGGCCACCGCCTCAGGTCGACATGCCACCGCCCCCCGAAGCGGTCGGAGTGCGCCGGTCGATGTGGGCCGGAATCGCCGCGGCGGGCGTACTGATCGTAGCTGGAGCGGGCGGAGTCGCGCTTCTCCGCCTCGCCAATTTCGGCGTCGCACCGACGGGCGACGACCAGGAGTCCGCGGTCGTTCCACGGGTGCAGGTCATCCGCGCAGCACAGCAGCCGGCGCCGCCAATCCCGCCGCCCGCCGCGAACACGCCGCCGGCCAACCTCCTGCCGGCCAACCTCTCGCCGGACGTCCAGGCCCTCGACGCCCCCAAGGTTGCGCTGCGCCCTTCGGCCGGTCTTCCGGCCGCCCCCGCCGAGCCGAGCGCGCGCACAGTGCCAAGGCTGGCCGTCACCCAGCCGGCGCCTTTGCCGCTCCCCGCGGCGCCGGAGCCCCGGGCGGAAGCCGGGGCTTGCGGCAATCTGCGCTCAGTCGCGCAGCAAGTGGTCTGCGGCGATCCCCAGCTTTCGGCGGCCGATCGGCGGATGGCGCGGGCCTACGCCCTGGCGCTCAGCTCCGGCGCCCCGGAAGAGGACCTCAGGGCCGATCAGGACGATTGGCTCAGAATCCGCGAAGACGCCGCGCGCTATTCTCGCCGCGCGCTTATGAACGTCTACCGCCAGCGCATTGACGAACTGGAAGCCATCGTCCGCGATCCCTCCGACTGACCGGCGCGCCGTCGGTCAGAGGTCAGCGCAGCTGGTCATGTTTACCGGCTTGTGGTCGGTCCGCGTCCAGCCGGAGCCGGCCTTGGCGAATTCAGCCGCCCGCGAGCCGTTCTGGGCGTGGCTGAACTTCGGGTCGAAGCCGGTCCAGGTCATCGAGACCACCACGCGCGCAGTGATCCCCTTGGCGGCGTCCTCGGCGGTGACCGTGCGCTCGGCCTTGCAGCCGACATCGAAGCCCTGGCACTTCTGGTCAGACGCGGTGCTCTTGCACAGCGGATCGGCGGCGATGATCTCTTTGCGCCACGCCAAGATCTCGCCGTCGAGGCCCGTGAATTTCGCCGGCGTGGCGGCCGTATCGCCGGCGGCGGCGGTCTTGCCGCCCTGGCTGCAGCCGCTCACAGCGCCGCCGAGAATGAGGAGGGCCGCGAGAACGGCCGCGCGTGTCGTCAAGTTGATAGCTCCCGGGATCAAGGAAACGCGGTGGAAGCCGCAGGGCTGCGGCGGCATTTGGGTGTCGCAGGTATCGACTTGTCCGCCGATTGCCGCTCGCGCCGGCGCACGTCCAGCGAAATCCCACCTTCGCGGCGATTTGACGGCGAGTTGGCGCGTCGGGGGTCAGGTCGACGCCGCCGGCGAGGCGAGCCCGGGTGCGGACGAAAGGGGGTGAATCGTGAGCCCTGCATGTCAATCACGAGATAAATAACGGCAATATCCCAATAAAATCCATCTATCCAATGGGATATTGATGGGGTCAAATTTCACCTCCGCAAGAATCTGCTTTGTCGATCGCCCGGTTACGCGCAGAAATTGATCCGTAGTTCGCGAAAACCCACCGCACCTTCATAGGGTGGGGTCCGGACCAGGGAGGATAATATGAACCGCAGGCACCTGTGCGCCGGCTCGGCGCTGACCCTACTCATGGCCCTTGGCGCTTCGCAGGCGACTGCGGCGGCCGCCGCAGCCGCGGCCGCCGCACCCAAGGAAGTCAGTGAAGTCGTTGTCACCGGATCGTATATCCAAGGCACGCCGAAGACCGCCGCGCTGCCGGTCGATGTGGTGACCCAGGAGACGTTGCGCCGACAGGGTTCGCCGAGCGTCATCGAAGTCATCAAGCAGCTGCCGGAATCCTCCGGCGTGATCGGTGAGTCGAACCAGTTCGTCGCCGGCGGGCGCGGCCAGGGTCTCTACGGCGTCTCGACCGTCAACCTGCGCGGCCTGGGGCCCGAGCGGACCCTGTCGCTGTTCAACGGCCATCGCCTCCCGCTCGCGTTCGCCTTTACGCCGGACCTGAAGGTGCTTCCGATCTCCGCCGTCGGCCGCGTGGAGGTGCTCAAGGACGGCGCGGCCGCCACCTATGGGTCGGACGCTATCGGCGGGGTGGTGAATTTCATCACCAAGCGCAGCTTCGACGGGCTGGAAGTCGGCGCCGACTACCGCCAGATCAATGGCTCCAAGGGCGGCGACTACACGGCCAATCTCACCTGGGGCAAGGTCGGCGATGACTGGGACGCGCTGTTTTCGGCCGGCTACCAGCATCGTTCCGAGCTGCCCGTGCTCGGCAAGGACTGGGCCCACCAGGCCTATGACTCCAACCCCGAAGGCGGCTGGACCGGCGGCGGCAACCCAGAGGCCTTCATCCCGGCCACGGCGGGGGGCTCCATCCTGGCCACCTCACGCCTCGACCTCGGATGCACCGCGCAGGGCGGCCAGCTCACCACCGCCAAACCGGCGAACGCCCCGCCGCTGCTGCCCTGGACGAGCTGTCGCGGGCAGTACTCGATCTGGGACAGTCTCGAGGAAAAGGAGGACGCCTACCAGGCGTTCGGCCAGGTGAACTGGAAGTTCGCCGGCAACAACGAACTGCACCTCGACGCGGCCTACGGCTATACCAACCTGCCGTTCTTCAAGTCTTCGCCGTCGTACGTGACCACCCGGCCGGTGCCCGGAGCGGTGCTGCCGGCCGGCTTCCCGCTGCTCACGGTCGCCGGCCCCCCGGCGTCGTCGCTGTTCTATTTCGTGCCGGCGACCAACCCTGGCTTCGCCGCCTACCTGGCGACCAATCCGGGGCAGTTCCCGGCCGGCACGGGTGGCGCGCTGATGACCATCGGGACCTTCCGCCCGTACCTCACCGGCGGCAACCCGCTCTACAACTACGAGCACGGTGTGGGCGGCCGCTACTGGCACGACCAGATCCTGTTGGACGCCGGTCTGAAGGGCGACGTCACCTCCGGCATCAAATACGACGTCAACCTCAGCTATGGGCGCTACAAGTCCTTCGCCGAGGGACGCGACAGCCTGACCGACCGACTGGAGCTGGCCCTGCGCGGGCTGGGAGGCCCGAACTGCAACTACCAGACCGGGACGCCCGGAGCCGGTGGCTGCCAGTGGCTCAATCCCTTCTCCAACGGCCTTCCCGGCGCGCCGAACCGCGGCCTGACCAATCCGGGATTTGTGCCGGCGCTTGCGAACACGGCGGCGCTCGCCGATTGGATCATGCCCATCCAGACGGGCACCACGAACTTCCAGGAAACTGAGCTCAACGGCGTGCTCTCGGGTTCTCTCCCCTGGTGGAAGCTTCCCGGCGGCGAGATCAAGTGGGCCGCTGGCGCCCAGTGGCGGCACAATTCCTACACCTCCGCCTACAGCCAATTCGGCAACGAAGTGATCTCGCCCTGCTCGAACTCGGCCCCCCCGGTCGGCGTGAATGACTGCATCTTCCCGTCAAACCCCAACCCGGCCGTCACCACCGGCACTGGCCCGAACGTGTTCGGTCCGGTTTCCATCCCGGTGGACATCAGCCAGAACATCTACGCGGCCTTTGGCGAGCTCAACCTGCCGATCACCGACACCCTCGTTCTCGAGCTCGCCGGACGGTACGAAGACTACGGCAATTTGGGCGGCAACACCTTCAACCCGCAAGCCCGCCTCAGGTGGCAGGCCATGGACTGGTTGGCTTTCCGCGGCTCGATCGGCTCCACCTTCCGGGCGCCGCCGCAGGGCTCGCTGATTCCCAACCCGTCCACCAACCTGCAACAGGTGCTGG
Source organism: Alphaproteobacteria bacterium (assembly GCA_025350685.1). Taxonomy (GTDB): domain Bacteria; phylum Pseudomonadota; class Alphaproteobacteria; order Caulobacterales; family Caulobacteraceae; genus Phenylobacterium. Next base: position 6,873 of record JANXXK010000341.1, read on the forward strand.
GAACCTTTATCCCGGTCTCGACCATCGGCAATCCGAAGCTGGTGCCGGAAACGGCGACGGTGTTCAGCGTCGGCGCCATCGTCCAGACTGGCGGATTCCGCGGGACGATCGACTACTGGAACTATGACTTCAAGAAGGTGCTGACCTCCGAGCCGCTCACACCGGTGGTCAACGCCGTCTTCCCGAACGGGGCGAGCGGCGCCAACAACTGCGCGGATCCCGCGCTCGCGGGCTTCATCGCCGCGCACCTCGTGTTCAATGGCCCATGCGGGCCAGGCGTGGTCGCCGTGAATCTTCAGGCGATCAACGGGCCCGGCGTGAAGACATCCGGCGTCGACGTCGACTTGTCTTATGAATGGCCCGACGTTTACGGCGGCGACCTAACCGCCAGCGCCCTGGTCACCTACGTCGACAAATATTCGGTCGGCGCCCTGCAGATCGGCAATGTGACCATCCCGGCGTTCGAAGCGGTCGGCTTCTTCAACTCCGGCCAGATCGCCTATCCGATCCCGCAATGGAAGGGGACGATCGCGCTCAACTACGCGATCGCGCCGTTCAACGTGCGCTACCAGTTCCGCTTCATCGACTCCTACATTGACCAGCGGGCGGCGCTGTTCCGGTTCAACCCGATCTATGTCACGCCGGGCAATTCCAGCGGGCTCAACACGCGCGGCCAGCGAATCGGGGCGCAGGCCCTGCACGATCTCACCGTCGTTTGGGACGGCCCCCGCGAGACGAAGTTCACGCTCTCGATCAACAATCTCTTTGACGCCCATCCGCCCTTCGCGCGAACCGACCTCAACTACGACGCCCTGACGGCCGATCCGCTCGGCCGGACGGTCAAGGTGGGCGTGCAGAAGACGTTCTAGAGCACAGCGCCCTCAGTCCCTCGCGGCTTGGCGGGGGACTGAGGGTTAGTCCATCGCGCCGATGTAAGGGAGCCCTCTCAGGGCCCCGCCGACATCCATGCCGTAACCGACCAGGAAGCGGGCCGGCGCTTCCCAGGCTACGAAGTCGGGCTCGATGGCGCGCGGCGTCGGCCAGGGCTTGCGGGCGAAGACGCTGGTCAGCACCCGCGCCGCGCCAGCGTCGCGCACCAGCCGCGCGGCCTCCGACAGCGACAGGCCGGTGTCGAAGACGTCGTCGACGATCAGCGCCGTGCGCCCGGCCAGCGGCCTTTGCAGGTCGGCGCGCACCTCGCAGCGGCCCCGGCTGGCCCGCTCGTCGCCGTAGGAGGCCAGCCACAGGGCGTCAAAGCCGACGTTGCGCCCCGCCCGCGACAGCGCCCGCATCAGGTCGGCGCAGAACCACAGGCCCCCGGTCAGCAGGCAGACGGCTACGGCCTGGTCGTCGATCTGCGGGGCGATCACCTGGGCCAAGGCCTCGACGCGCGCGGCCACCTCATCCTCGGGCAGCAGGACGACTGGATTGGGCTCAGTCATGCGGCGGCAAGGCGTCGGGGCTGCCGGGCGGCAGCGGCCTAGCGTCCTGGATCGGCGGCGTTGCAATCACCGCCTCGGCGGCGCGTGGCGCGGCGAGGGTTGTGGCGGTCGCCTTCGCGGCGCCCTTGGGCGCCGGCCCGAAGGTCACTTCCAGGTCCTTCATACCGGCCGGCGGATCGACCACAGCGATGGCGAAGTGGCGCACGGCGTGGCCCGGCACTAGCGGGTCGATGGGCCGGGCGAGCTTGGTGGCCAGCGGCTTGCCGAACCGGTCCAGCAGGCTGACCTTCAGGTCTGGCGCGGTGACGCCGGCGTCGCGGAGGTTGCGGATCTGGCCGGTCACCGACAGCACCGGGCGGCCGCCCTGGAAGGCCGGGTCGGCGCGCACCGCCTCGATCTGCAGCCCGAGCGTGTTCACCGGCACCCCGACGCTCGTGTAGGCCTTGCCGCTGGGCGGCCACGCCCGAACCACCTGGTCGCGGAAGATCAAGGCGCCGGCCACCAGGGCGACGATGACCGCCGCGCTGGCCGCCCAGACCATGACCTTGCCGTTGGCCTCCCGCGTGGCCATGGGCGGCCGGGCCGGCTTTTCCTTCACCACCTCGGCCTTGGCCGGCTCGGGGCCTTCGACCAGCAGGTCGTCGACCGCATAGACCCTGGGCGCAATGGCGGGCGTGGCAGGGGATGGGGCTGGCGCGGACGCCGGCGCAGCGGGCGCTTCGCCGTCGCCGTCGGCCAGCGCCACCCACTTGGCGCCGCAACTCGAGCACTTCACCGACCGTCCGGCCGGAGAGATCCGTGAGTCGTCCACGAAATAGCTGGTGGCGCATTCTGGACAGGTCAGGATCATGCTGGCCGAGCCCGCCGCTGTCCGACCATGCTGTGGTGCCGATCGATGATCTTGAATTCCTGTTCTTGAGGTGGCGTCGGATTGGCGCCGTTCGCCTCGTCATATCCTAGCCGATGTTAGGGCAGGGTTGAGACACCGTCGAAGCTAACGCAGGCGCGGAAAGGAGCAAGCCGTCCCGCTCCAGCTTGGCGAGCCGTCTCCGCACCGCCGTCTGCGCCAGGGCCGTGGCCGGCACGGCGCGCGGTTGAAAGGACCAGTCGCGCGAAATGTCGACGGCGCGGTTCGCAGAAAATAGGCAGGAGATTCAATTAAATTGCCGGGATTTCGGCGATCAGCAGTGGCGTTGCGCGACCGGCGTCACTATCCTGGCGCTCGAATCGGACGCTCCCGTAAACCTCCAAATCGAGGTCGTCGATTTCGGCCTCCATGTCCAGAAACCCGAACGCCGCAGCGGCCAGCAGATCTGCAGACGAGGTCGTGCGTTTCGACGACGTTTCCATGCGCTATGGGCGCGGGCCTGAGGTTCTCAGCGACCTGAATTTCGCGCTGCCGCCCGGCTCTTTCCACTTCGTCACCGGCCCTTCCGGCGCGGGCAAGAGTTCGCTGCTCAAGCTGATCTACCTGGCCGCCCGGCCGTCCAAGGGCCTGATCCATCTGTTCGGCGAGGATGTCGCCCACCTGCCGCCGAGCGCCAGGCCGCGCCTGCGCCGCCGCATCGGGGTGGTGTTCCAGGACCTGCTGCTGCTCGAGCACCTCTCGGCCTTCGACAATGCCGCCCTTCCCCTGCGCATCGCCGGCCGCAAGCCCGCCGAGTACCGCGCCGACGTGGCCGAGCTGCTGTCCTGGGTGGGCCTGGGTGGACGCATGCACGCCATGCCGCCGACGCTCGCCGGCGGCGAGCGCCAGCGCCTGGCCATCGCCCGCGCCGTCGTCGCCCGCCCTGACATCCTGCTGGCCGACGAGCCCACCGGCAACGTCGACCACGAGATGGCCGTGCGTATCTTCCGCCTGTTCGTCGAGCTCAACCGCCTGGGCACCACCGTGGTCATCGCCACCCACGACCAGGACCTGATCGCCCGCTCCGGCAAGCCGGTGCTGCTGCTGGAGCATGGCCGCATCTCCACCCGGCCGCTGCAGGGTCCGGTTCTGCTATGAACGGGGGGTTGGCATGAGCGACCTGTTCGATGTCGGCCGCTGGAAGCCCGCGCCGTTCCTGCCCGAACGCGAGTCCCGAGACGGGGCGCTGATCTTCGTCGTCGCCGTGCTCTGCTTCCTGGCCTGCCTGACCGCCATGGGCGTGATCGCCGCCAACCGCGCCGCCAGCGGCTGGACCGGCCAGCTCACCGGCGAGGCCACCGTGATCATCCGCCCCCGCGGCGGCGAGACCCCCGACGCCGCCGCCGCCCGCGCCGCCGAGGCGCTCTCCGGCGTGCCGGGGGTGGCCGAAGCCCGGGCGCTGGAGCCCGCCAAGGCCTACGACCTGATCCGCCCGTGGCTCGGCGACGTGTCCGACCTGGAGGATCTGCCGGTGCCCCGGCTGGTCGCGGTGACCCTCGACCCGCGCCATCCCGCCGACGGCAAGCGGCTGGCCGCGGCGCTGCGCGCCGACGGCGTCGACGCCACGGTCGACGACCATTCCATCTGGATCAAGGACATCCGCCGGGCCGGCGGCCTGGTCAGGTGGTTGGGTGGGGGGGTCTTCCTGATTATCGCCGCGGCGGCCGGAGCCGTGGTCGCCTTCGCCACCCGCGCGGGCCTGGCCGCGCGCGAGGACGTGGTCGAGGTGCTGCACATGGCCGGCGCCGAGGACGGCTTCATCGCCCGGCTCTTCCAGCTACGCTTCGCCCGCGTGGCCGGGGTCGCCGGCGCGGCCGGGGCGGTGGCCGCGGCCATCGTCGCGGGCGGCCTGCGTATCGCCGGCGGCGGCGGCGGCCTGACCCCGGCCCTGCCGCTCGCCTGGGGCGACATCTTGGCCGTGATCCCCTGCCCGCTGATCGCCGCCCTGGTGGCCGCCGCCGCCGCGCGGTTCACCGCCATGAAGCTGATCCGGGCCATGGCCTAATGACGGCCCCCAGCATGAGGATCGGGGCATGAAGATCGGCGGCATGAGAAGCCTGGCCGCGTTCGCGGTCATCGCGCTGATCTGGGCGTCGGGTCTGTTCGCCTTCGCCGCGCGCGTGCAGCGCTCGACACCGCAGGCCCCGCCTGCCGCCGCCGACGGCATCGTCGCGCTCACCGGCGCCAATTCCAACGAACGCATCGCCGCCGCGATCGGCCTGCTGACCCAGCGCCTGGGCCGCCGCGTGCTGGTCTCCGGCGTCAACCGCGACGTCAGCCGCGAGCAGCTGCGCAACGCCACCGGCGCGGTGCGGCGGCTCTACGACTGTTGCGTCGACCTGGGCTTCACCGCCATCGACACCGTCGGCAATGCGCGCGAGACCGCCGACTGGGCCAAGGCCATGCGCTTCTCCAGCCTGACCGTCGTCACCTCCGACTATCACATGCCCCGCGCCATGCTGGAGCTGCGCGCCGTATTGCGCCCGCCGCAGGTCACCTTGCAGACCTACGCGGTGCCGACGCCGGCGCTGCGCGTCCGCCACTGGTGGAAGAGCCCGCGCGCCGCGCGCTTGATGGTCGTGGAGTATTCCAAGTATCTGGCGATCCTCGGCCGCGAGGCGGTGCTGGGGCTCGGGCCCCGCGCCGCGCCCGCGGCGCAGCAGAAGAGCTGAACGTGACCGCGATCCGATCCCTGATCTTCATGGCCGCCTTCTATCTCTGGGGCGCCTTCTGCGCGATCGGCTCGACGCCGATCCTCTTCGGGCCGGAGCGCTGGTCGCTGACGATGTTCGAGACCTGGAGCCGTGGCGTCCTCTTGTTGCTGCGGACGATATGCGCTGTCCGCGTCGAGGTCCGCGGCCGCGAGCACATGCCCCATGGCCCGGCCCTGGTGGCGCCCAAGCATCAGTGCATGCTCGACGTCTTCGCCCAGTTCAGCGTGCTGCCCTCCTCCTGCTTCGTGATGAAGAAGGAGCTCACCTGGATCCCCTGGTTCGGCTGGTACGCCCTGAAGGTGCGCTCGATCGTCGTCGATCGAGAGGCCGGCGCTTCGGCACTGAAGAAAATGGTCCGCGAGGCTCGGGCGGTGTTTGCCGACAACCGCCAGATCGTCATCTTCCCGGAAGGCCACCGCCAGCCGATCGGCGCGGCCCCCGACTACAAGCCCGGCATCGCCGCCCTCTACCGCGAGATCGACGTGCCGGTGCATCCCGTGGCCACCAACTCCGGCGTCCATTGGCCAAGACACGGCTTCCTGCGCCATCCCGGGACCATCGTCTTCGAGTACCTTGAGCCGATCCCCCCCGGCCTCAAGCGCGCCGAGTTCATGCGCATCCTGCAGGAGCGGACCGAGACGGCGTCGGCCAAGCTGCTCACGCTTTAAGTTCGCGCGCCTCCACCAGGCCCAGCAATGTCTCCATCGACCGCTCGCACATGCCTTCCTCGCGCAGGTGGGCGACGAGGTCGCGCAGATAGTCGACGTTGCGGCCCGACAGTCCCGTCGCGCCGGCGATCAGCTCGGCCTGCCGCTCCAGGCTGAGCACGCCCGCCCACTGCGGATGGCCCACGTCGGAGAGAAAGGTCAGCGCCGGAACCCGCCGGCCATCGGCCAGCCGCACCCACTTGCGCGCCTCCACATAGGTCTCGGTCGGC
>JANXXK010000044.1 GCA_025350685.1 Alphaproteobacteria bacterium
TCGCCGGGGATGACGATGATGCGGGTAGTCCAGCGTGAACCCAGCGAGAGGAGCACCCACGCTCGGAGGCCTTGCAGCATCAGGTAGATCGCCAACCAGACGAGGCTCGCCGGCCGGTCCCAGGCCAGCACCCAGAGGCCGCCGAGCCAGGCCGCATGCAGGCCGACGATCACCGGATAGTGCTCGGCGGCCCGCTCCACCCCGCCGCGGGCCAGCAACGCCTTGGTGTTGCGCCGCGCCAAGATCAGCTCGCCCAGACGTTGCGCCGTCACCAGTGCGAGGATGACGATCGACGGGATCATGCTGCGAGGAGGGTGACCGTACTGGCAGTGAAGCCCGGTCCCAGCGCCGTGACTACGGATCGCTGGGGCAAGCCCAGCTTACGCGCCCTGTCGAGCACGAAAAGCACTGTCGGCGCCGACATGTTGCCATGGTCGGCCAAGACCTCACGCTCCAGATCGAGGCTGCCCTGACCGAGGTCGAGCACCGCCTCGAGGGCCTCGATGACCTTCATGCCGCCGGGATGACAGATGAACCTGTCGACATCCCCCACGCCGAGCCCCTGCCCGCCCAGCAGCAGATCCATCGCCGGCCGCAGCTCGCGCCGGGCGAAGGACGGGATCGCCTGGGCGAAAATCACGCCGAGGCCTTGTGGGTCCACGCGCCAGCCCATGATGTCCAGCGTATCCGGCCAGGTGTGCTCCGCCGTTCCCGCGACCTCGGCGAACCCCGCCTCGCCGGCGCGCAGGATACAGGCCGCCGCGCCATCGCCGAACAGGGCCGTGGCGACGATGTCGGCCTTGGTTGGCGCATCCAGGCAGAAGCACAGCGTGCAGAGCTCGACGCAGACGAGGAGCACCGTCGAACCGGGGTCCGCTCGAGCAAGCTTCGCCGCGAGCGCCAGTCCGGTCGCGCCGCCCGCGCAGCCGAGGCCGAAGACCGGAACCCTGGCGACGTCGGTGCGGAACCCCAGCCGGCGTATGGCGCGAGCTTCCAGGCTCGGCGTGACGATGCCCGTCGAGGAGACGGTGACGATCGCGTCGACGTCAGCACCCTCCAGCCCGGCCTCCGCCAGGGCAGCGCCGGCGGCGCCGGCGAAGAGGTCGTCGGCGGCCTCGCCATAGGCCGAGGTCCGCGCCGGCCAACCGCGCGGTTCGAGATACCAGTCGAGGGGCATGGCGCACTGGCGCGTGCGAATGCCGGCGTTCTCGAAGACCGGCTCCATGCGCTCGAACAGCGGAAATCGGGTGGCAAACAGCTCACGCGCCAAGTCGGCGACTTGGTCCTGGGCGAGTTCGTGCGGTGGTGAGGCGGTGGCGAGCGACAGGATGCGAACGGGAGCGGTCATGCAATCTCCAGCGAACCCGTCCCCGCAGGCCAACACCTCGCGCGCGGGCGGGTTCCACTAGAGGTGCCGCCAACCCCCCGACGCCACCGGGACCGCGACGCCACCGCAGCGGACCCCGACGCCGTCGCCGGCCGTCACCTCACCGATCGCCGTGAAGCCGTCCGGAACCGCTCCGTCAAACGCCGCAACCACCTCGTAGTCATCGCCGCCACTCGCCAGCCGCGCGAGGGCCGCACCCCGGTCGGACTGGCCCACCAGCCAGCGCTGCGCCGCCGCCGACAGTGGCATGCGGTCGAGATCGAGCCGCACGCCAACCCGGCTGGCCTTGGCGATGTGACCCGCGTCGGCGATCAGGCCATCAGAGACGTCCGCCGCAGCGCTGGATCGCGCCAGCAGGGTATCGCGAAGGTCCAACCGGGGTGTGGGCAAGCGCAGCCGCGCGGCCAGGAAACCGTCCGGGTCCTCGACCTCGCCGCGCACCGCGGCCAAGCCCAGGGCGCCGTCGCCGATGGTCCCGCTGACCGCCAGCACATGACCCGGCCGCGCGCCTGCTCGGCGCACCATGCGCCCCTCCGGAACCCAGCCCAGCGCCGTCAGGCTGGCCGTCAGCGGGCCGGGTGTCGCCACGGTGTCGCCGCCCAGCAGGGCCACGCCGTAGGCCGCCAGGTCCTCCCCCAGCCCCTTGGCGAAGGCCTCGCGCTCGGCCGGGCCGTAGGCCTGCGGCCAGCCGATGGCCAGGAAACAACCGAAGGGCTCGGCCGCCTTGGCCGCCAGGTCGGAGAGATTCACCCGCAGCAGCTTGCGGGCCACCAGGTCCGGGGCCTCGCCAATCGGGAAATGCACGCCCTCGACCATGGCGTCCTTGGTGACCACCAGGTCAAAGCCCGCCCGTTGCGGGACCACGGCGGCGTCATCCATCAGGTCGAAGGCGCCCGCCGCACCGCCCGTCAGCGGGCGGAACAGCCGGGCGATCTCGGAGAACTCGTCAGCTCCGGACATCCTGGGCCACCGCGTCCAAGGCGCCGTTGACGAACCCCGGCTCCGGCCCCTCGAAGAACGACTTCGCCAGCTCGACATATTCATCGATGACGACTTCCGTCGGCACATCGTCCCGGTGCGACAGCTCATAGGCCCCGGCCCGCAGAATGGCCCTCGCCGTCGCGTCCAGCCGATCGAGCCGCCAACCCGACGCCAGCCGCCTGGCGATGGCGGCATCCACGGCCTTCTGGTGCTCGACCACCCCGCGCACCAGATCGGCGAAGAAGGCTTCGTCGGCGGCCGCCAGGGGCGTGTCGCCGCCCTCGGAATCCGGGTCCGAGTCGCGGTCGAAGCGATGGTCGGCGAACTCGCGGATCACCGCCTCGGCGCCGACGCTGGAGACCTCCATCTGATAGAGCGCCTGGACGGCGGCGAGCCGCGCCACCGAACGCGCCTGCTTAGGCCCCCCCTTGCCGGAAGAAGGGGTCATCGCTTGCCGGCCAGCATCTGCTGCTTCAGCGCCACCATGGTGAGCGCTGCTCGCGCCGCGCCGCCGCCCTTGTCGCCCTGGCTGGCCTTGGCCC
>JANXXK010000093.1 GCA_025350685.1 Alphaproteobacteria bacterium
CGGTGGATGCCGGCGCATTCGTCGAGGATGGCGCCGATGAAGGCGCTGGCCCCGCCGGCCTGGACCTCGCCGATGTCGGCGTACTGCAGGCGCGCGCGCAGGCGGCCGGCCAGGCGGTCGGGGGCGGTGGCGCCGGTGGCCTCGGCATGGCGGCTGATCGAGCTCAGGTGCTCCTCGATGCGCGCGGTGCAGAAGCGCATGGAGCGGGGGAAGTCCTCGTCGAGCAGCAGAAATTCCAGGATGAAGCGCGGCTGCATGTCGGCGGTGTAGACGCGAAGGTACGGCTCCAGCGCACAGCCCATGCGCAGCAGGCTGGTGAGCGCGGCGTGGTCGGTGAGCGCGCGGCGGCGCTTCTCACCGAAGCAGACCTCCAGCAGCGAGCCGATCAACTGGGCGCGCTCGAGGTAGACGCCGAGCAGCAGGAACCGCCAGCCCTCGCCGTGGCTCATGGTGGCGTCGGCGGCGCCCTTGAACAGGTGCAGGTCGGCGATGGTGTCGTGCAGGAAGGCCTGACTGCCCTCGGCGAAGATGCGGTCGGCGTTCTGATCACGCATCCGCAGGTGGATGAGGTTCAGCCGCTCCCAGGTCTCGGTGGTGATCTGGTCGCGCACCTGGCGCGCGTTTTCCCGCGCGTGGCCCAGCGAGCTGGCCACCGAGCCGGGGTCCTCGCGGTCGAGCACCAGGGCGCGGGCGGCCTCGTAGGGGTTCTTGGCCTTGGCCGCATCGGCCCGGCCACCGACGGCGGCCAGCGCGATGCGGGCGATCTGGGTGGCCGATTCCGTGCGGTCCAGCGTCGCCGTCAGCATCACGTCGGAAAGCCGGCAGACGTGCTCGGCCCGCTCCACATAGCGACCGATCCAGTAGAGGCTGTCCGCCACCCGCGCCAACATCATGGCTGCAAATCCTTGCGGTCGGTCAGCACCCAGGTGTCCTTAGAGCCGCCGCCCTGGCTGGAATTGACCACCAGGGAGCCCTTGCGCAGGGCCACGCGGGTCAGCGCGCCGGGGGTCACCACGATCTTGTCGCCGGAGAGGATGAACGGGCGCAGGTCCACGTGGCGCGGCTCGATGGCGTGGTCGATCAGGCAAGGCGCGGTGGAGAGCTGGATGGTCGGCTGGGCGATGTAGTTGCCCGGGTCGGCTTTCAACGCGGCGGCGAACTCGTCCTGCTGGGCCTTTGTGGAGTGCGGACCGACTAGCATGCCGTAGCCGCCGGACGCGCCCACGGCCTTGACCACGAACTTGTCGAGATTGGCGAGCACATGGCTGAGCTGGCCCGGCTCGCGGCAGAGGAAGGTCTCGATATTGGGCAGGATGGCGTCCTCGCCCAGGTAGTAGCGGATGATCGCCGGGACATAGGCGTAGACCGCCTTGTCGTCGGCGACGCCGGTGCCCGGGGCGTTGCAGATGACCACATTGCCGGCGCGGTAGGCGTTGAACAGGCCGGCCGACCCCAGGCCGGAGTCCCGGCGGAAGGTCAAGGGGTCGATGAAGTCGTCGTCGACGCGGCGGTAGATAATGTCGATGCGGCGCAGCCCGGTGGTGGTGCGCATGTAGACCATGTTGTCGTGGACCACGAGGTCGCGGCCCTCGACCAGCGGCACGCCCATCAGCCGCGCCAGGTAGGCGTGCTCAAAATAGGCGGAATTGTAGACGCCCGGCGTCAGCACCACGACCTGTGGGTTTGGCCGCCAGTCGGCGGCCATCGACTTCAGCGTCGTCAGCAGCAGGTCCGGATAGCGATCGATTGCGCGCACGCCGGCCCCGCGGAAGGTGCCGGGGAAGACGCGCTTGGAAGCCTCGCGGTTGGCCAGCATGTAGGAGACGCCGGAGGGGACCCGCAGGTTGTCCTCGAGCACCGCGAACTTGCCGTCCGGCTGGCGGATCAGGTCGGAACCGCAGACGTTGGCGTAGGCCTGGTGCGGCACATAGAGGTTCTGCATCTCGCGCCGGTAGGAGGGCGCGGCCAGCACCAGGTCGCGCGGCACCACCCCGTCCATCAGGATCCGCTGACTGGCGTAGATGTCGGCGAGGAACATGTTCAGCGCGCGCAGGCGTTGGGTCAGGCCGGCCTCGATGGTGGTCCACTCGTCGGCGGCGATGATCCGCGGCAGCAGGTCGGTGGGGATGATCCGCTCGGTGGAGCTTTCCGCGCCATAGACGGTGAAGGTGATGCCCTGCAGCAGGAAGAACCGTTCCAGCGTGCGCTGGCGCTCGGCCAACTCATCGGCGCTCAGGGTGGCGATGCGGTCGGCGAGCGCGACATAGTGCGGCCTGACCGCGCCCGATAGCCCGCGCATCTCGTCGTAGGGTAGGGCCGGCGGCGCGCCCGCATTGGGGGCCTTCGCCTCGATCTCGGCTCGCTCCGCCTTGGCCACGCCCAACTCCACGCCCGACATCCCCGCCACCCTAGGTCCATAAAGGCCCTAAGGCGTCAGCGAATTTGGCGCGCGGCCATTCGCTCCGGCAATCGGGCCACGCCGGCGACTGCTCAGCATTTGGGCAGCCGCCGGGCGGGCTAGTGGACGATCCAGTCGCTGGCGGTCAGGCTGGTCGGGGCCACGTGGTCGAGGTGCAGGAAGTAGGCGCCAGCGTAGAGCACCTTGGTTCCCCCGGCGCCGTCGGACAGCAGGATCAGCTGGTGGTCCGCGACCGGGTCCGAGCCAGCGTAGCCATTGCCGGCGAACATGCCGCGCAGGTCGATAACGTCCTGCCCGTGGGTGAAATCGGTGATCTCGGCCGGCGCCCAGGGTGTCTTCGCGAACGCGAAGTGGTCGCTTCCGGCGCCGCCGGTCATGGTGTCAGCGCCCTGGCCGGCGTTGAGGGTGTCGTCGCCCGCTCCGCCGGCGAAGGCGCTCCCCGGGAAGTTGGTCGCAGAGGTCAGGACGACCCCCGGGGCGCCACCTCCGGGCGGTGGCGGTGGAGGGGGCGGCGAGACCCCGCCGAACACCTGGGCCGAGGTCAGGCCGACCGGCGAGACGTGCTCCAGGTCGGCGACGTAGGCGGCCCAGGGGTGGGTGGCCCCGTGACCGTCCACGTCGATCAGCACCGCCGTGCCGCCGTGGCCGTCGGCGATGAACAGGGCATGGCCGTCGCTGAGCGGATCGGTCCCCTTGTAGCCGTCGACGTAGAGGCCAGAGACGTCGAGCCTGTCGACGCCGACCTGGAAGTCGGTGATGTGGCTGGGGTTCCACGGCAGGGTCCCGAAGACGAAGTGGTCGGCGCCCGCGCCGCCGGTCAGGGTCTCGTTGCCCTGGAAGCTGTTCAGGGTGTCGGCGCCCGCGCCGCCCACCAGGACCGAGCCGAAGCCGCTGGAGGTCAGGTTGACGCCGCCGCCGGGGGGCGGCGCAGGAGGAGGGGGAGGGGGAGGGGGAGGCGGTGGCGGCGGCGGCGGGCTCCCGCCCGGCAGGGCGTAGGCGTGGATGTAGTCGATCTGCATCTGCGCGGGCCACGGCGTGGCGGCGTTGGGCGAGCCAGGCCAATTGCCGCCCACCGCCAGGTTGACGATCATGTGCATGGGCGAATTCATGTCGGCCGGGGTCGCGGTCTGCCAGACCGGCGCGCCATCGACGTAGTAGGTGAGCGTCTGAGGCGTCCAGAGAACGCCGTAGGTGTGAAAGCCGTCCGCGTAGGGATTGTAGCTGGCGTTGCCGAGCGCCGGGACCGAGGGACTGTGGACGGCGTTGTAGGCGACCCTGGTGTCGCTCCCCAGGCCCTCCAGGACGTCGATCTCCTTGTTCTGGCCGCCCAGCAGCCAGAAGGCTGGCCAGAGGCCTTGGCCGTGCGGCAGATCGGCCCGCATCTCGAAATAGCCGTAGGTCTGGGTGGCGTTGGATTCCAGCATTCCGGACGAATATTGGTAGCCCCACATCTGTTGGGACTGGGCGTTGCTGACAGGGGTCGCCGAGATCGTCAGGACCCCGTTGTTGAACGAGAACGGGTCCAGCCCCAGCGGGCTGCTTCCGGTCCCTTTGAACGAGGAACTGGTGTAGATTTCCTGCTCGCCGTTGTTGACCAGGGTGAAGCTGTTCAGACCGGCGCCCGCGTAGCCGAAGTTGGTCTGGAAGTTCGCAGCAATGGTGGCCGGGTTGTCGAAGTTCTCGCTGAACGTCAGCGGGCCCAGGCTCGCCCTGTCGATCGGCAGCTGGAAGTCCCTGGCCTGGAACTCGCCCACCGTGGCGTTGCGGAACAGTAGCATCGTGCCGGCGTCGTTCAGGACCACGTCGGACCCCTGCTGGGTCATGGCGTTCTTGACGGCGTTGATGTCGGTCAGGGCGCCGCCAATCAGGCGGATCTTATCGCCGCCCTCGGTGAAGTTCTGGATGACCTTGTCGCCCTCGCCCAGGGCGACGATGAATGTCGTACTGCCGTCGCCGACGAAGACGTCGTCGCCCTTGCCGCCGTAGATCAGGTTGTTGTTGGCCACCGCTTTCAGAACGTTGGCTTGGTTGTTGCCGGCCGCGTAGTTGCCGTCGCCGAAGACGATCAGGTTGTTGGCGGTGTCGGGCAAGACGAAGGACTGCCAGATCTTCACCGTGTCGACACCAGGGCTCAGCACGATCGGCGTCGAGGGATTCGCCAGCCAGTCATAACTGACGTCTGACTGGGTCAACATCACGCCCGCGTAATTCAGATATCCCATAGGGAACCTCCGACGATCCTGCCGCGTTTTGGGAAAACTGGCGAGCGACCCATGGCCGCGCGGCCTTCCCCCCTGACTGGATTCCGCCTTAAGCGAGCCGTTTCAGCTCAGCAACGGGTTATTGTTGTCTAGCTTTTTCTTTTCAGTGAAAAGCGTAGATCGGGCCGAGAGTTACAGCGCAGAACCTGCAACGTCTCATTGCGGCCTGAATTGCTGGTTCAAATGTCTGCGTAAAGCCAAGGTTGTTTACTAAACGCGCTATCCCGCAATCCTCTGAATGCTGTTCCGGTGACACGCGCCGACGCATTGCGCCGCAGGGTTGAGGGTGCGAGTTCCATCGTGCGGGGCGGCGCCGGAGCAGGTGACAGCCACGGTTCGCGCCGCTACACCCGGCGAAGGGGTGCGAGGATTCGACAGCTTGGCTCGTCTTGTCTACGCCGTCACTGCCGGGGCGGCCCTCCTGTTCCAGGGCGTGAGCACGTCGGCGGCCGTTGCCGCCGAACCGAAGGCGCAGGTGGAAGGGACGCTTCCGCCGGACCTGCGCTCCGCCGTGAGCCGCGCGATCGGCGACACCGACCGCCCGATCGACAACCGCTTCGAGGCCCGGCGGCGCGCCCGTGACGCCGCTGAAGACGCCATCAGCGTGCTGCGCTCGGAGGGCTACTACGCCTATGAGGTCGAGCCCGACGTGGGCGAGGGCGATGCGCCCAAGGCGATCGTGCGGATCATGCCCGGGCCGCGGTTCGTGCTGGGGCCGGCGCACATCGACTGGGTGGGCGCGGCGCCCGACGCCACGGCCGAAGCCGCCGCGGCGGTCGCGCTCGCCCTCAATCCCGGCCAGCCGGGTCGCGCCGCCGACGTGATCGCTGCTGAAGGCCGCGCCGTGGCGGCCATCCGCAAGCTCGGCTACGCCGATGTGGCCGCCCAACCGCGCGAGGTGGTGGTCGACCACGCCGACAAGACCGTGCGCCCCGGCTACCGGATCGCCGCCGGTTCCATCGCCCGGCTGGATTCGATCCAGTTGCAGAGCAACGGCCGCACCCATCGGGAATGGCTGCAGAACCTGGCGCCCTGGAAGCATGGCGCGCCCTACAACCCCGACGACGTCGCCGAGCTGGAGCGCCGATTGCTGGATGCCGGGGTCTATGACTCCGTGACCGTGGCGCTCGCGCCGGCCGACCAGTTGACGCCGGACGGCCTGCGCCCGGTGGTGGTCAGCCTCTCGGAGCGTCAGAAGCGAACCCTCGAGCTGGGCGCCAGCTACGGAACCACCGAGGGGCTCGGCCTCGACGCCAAATGGACGCGCTACAATTTCCTGGGCCGCGCCGACACCCTGTCGCTGCTCGGCCGGCTCTCCAACCTCGACAGCCGCATCGAGACCGACCTCTCGCTGCCGCACTGGCGCACGCCGCGCCAGACGCTGACCACCAAGGCGGCGGTCTATCGGACCCAGACGCCGGCCTACGACCAGGAAGGGGTGATGGCCAGCGCCGACGTCACCCACCGCTGGGGCCCCAACGCCACCTTCGGCCTGACCGGCACCTATTTCACCTGGGGGGCCTCGCTGGACCTCAGCCGCACCAGCGAGATCAGGATCGGCACGCTGACGCCGCTGGGCCGCGACATCATCACCGTGGCCGGCCTGGCCGACGTGGCGCTCGACCGGTCGGACGACCCCCTGAACCCGAAGCGCGGCTGGCGGATCAGCGCGCGGACCGAGCCCACCCTGCTGACCGGCGTCGGGACGCTGCCCTATCTGAAGCTGCAGGGGCAGGTTTCGGCCTATCTGCCGCTCGACGCCCAGGGCCGCACGGTGCTGGCCGGGCGGGTGAAGCTGGGGAGCCTGATCAACGGCGCGTTGGCCGACCTGCCCGCGCCGCAGCGCTACTACGCCGGCGGCGGCGGCTCGGTGCGCGGCTTCGGCTACCAGGAGGTGGGGCCCAGGCTCGCCGACAACACGCCCGTGGGCGGCCTCTCGCTGGCCGAAGTCTCGCTGGAGGTTCGCCATGAGCTGACCCGCACATGGGGCATCGCCGCCTTTGTCGACGCCGGCTCGGTCGGCCGCCAACAGGTCCCGAGCTTCGGAGACCTCAGCATCGGGGCGGGGATCGGCCTGCGCTACAACCTGGGCTTCGGGCCCCTTCGCATCGACCTGGCGGTCCCGCTCACCAGCCGCCAGGGCGCGGCGCCCTTCCAGATCTACGTCAGCATCGGGCAAAGCTTTTGAGCACGCCCGAAGACATTCGCCACGAGGTCGTCGTGCGCCGCGAGAGGACCGCGGCCGAGATCGTCCTGGGCATTGCGCTGATCGTCGCCGTGGCGGTCGCCGTGTTCGTGGTCGGCGCGCGCTACGGAGTCCTGCTGCCGCAGGCTCGCTTCCTGATCGAGGCCGGAGCCAACGGGCTGAAAGTCGGGCGCCTCGGGCGGCTGCAGATCGAAGGCCTGAGCGGCGACATCTGGCGTGACCTCAGCATCGCGAAGCTCACCATTCGCGACGAGGGCGGTGTCTGGCTTGAGGCTGATAATGTCCATATGACATGGCGTTACGGCAATCTCCTAAAGCGGAATTTCTACGCCGACACGATCACCGCCCAGACGCTGAAGGTCCTACGGCGGCCCACGCTTACCGCGAAGGGCAAGGACACCGGCCTGCCGGTCTCTTTCCACATCGGCGACGCCCGCGCCCGGGTGGAGCTGACCCCGCAATTCAGCTTCGAGCGGGGGGTTTACGACCTGGATCTCAACCTCGACCTCGAGCGCAACGGCGACCAGCGCGGCCAGGTGCGGGCGGCCAGCGTGCTGCATCCGGGCGACCATCTCTATGTCGACTACGACGTCGCCGCCGCGCGGCCGCTGCAGTTCCTGATCGACGCCGAGGAGGCCCGCGGCGGGGCGCTGGCGGGGGCGCTGGGCCTGCCGTCGAACCAGGCCTTCACCTTCAAGGTCGCGGCTGGCGGCTCGGTGGCGGCCGGCCGCTTCGGGGCGGTGGCGGGGTCGGGGACCACCGAGCCGCTGCGCGCCCAGGGCGACTGGTCCAAGGCGGGCGGAGTGGTCGCCGGGCGCATCACCCTGACCGCCTCCAGCCTGGCCGCGCCCTATGCGCGGCGCATCGGCCCGCAGGCGAATTTCGTGCTGGCGGGGCGCCGGGCGGGAACCGATCTCTTCGCGCTCGACGGCCGGATCGCCGCGGAGAACCTCAGCCTGCGGGCGCGGGGGCTGGCCGACGTCGGCGCGCGACGACTGGGCCCGCAAGGTCTCGAGCTGACGGCGGAGACCGCGGCGCTTTCGAAGGTCACCGACGGGCCGGAGATGGGCCGCACGCGCATCGCCGGGCGGCTGACCCAGGCGGGGGCCGGCTGGCGTTTCACCGGAACCGGGGCGGTCCAGAACGCGAGCCTCGCCGGCTATGGCCTGGCCCAGGCGTCGGGGCCCGTGGAGATCACCGAGCGCGCCGGACAGTGGGACGTGAAGACCAGCCTGGCGGGCGCCGGCGGTCGCGGGACCGGCTATGTCGCCGCCGTCCTGGGCGGGGCGCCCAAGGCGAGCTTCGATGGCGCGCGGCTGGCCGACGGGCGGCTCTTGATGCGCCAGCTCAAGGTGACCGGGGTCGGCCTGAACCTGGAAGCGACAGGCGCCAGGGGCCTGCTGGGCGGGCTCACCTTCAAGGGCAAGGCGGCGCTCTCCAACCTGGCCGCGGCGCGGGCCGGTGCGGCGGGGTCGGCCCAGGCCAACTGGTCGGCGGCCCAGGCCAGGGCCGGCCAGCCGTGGACCTTCTCCCTCGCCGCACAGGGCGACCGCCTGGCCACCGGCTATCCGGAGCTCGACCGGCTGCTGGGCGGCAAGCCGCAGCTCAAGGCCGAGGCCAACCTCAAGGACCGCCGCCTGGCCGTGGGCTCGGCCCAGCTGACCGGGGCCGCGATGCGAGCCTCGAGCGCCGGCGTCTTGGCCCCCGACGGCGGGCTCACCTTTAAGCTCGACTGGAGCGCTGATGGCCCGTTCCACGCCGGCCCGGTGGAGATCGCCGGCAAGGCCAAGGGGTCCGGCGCGATCACCGGGACGCTTTCCCAGCCCCGAGCCGACCTAATCGCCGACCTCGCCGAGATCGATCTGCCGCGCCTGCCGCTGAAGGACGCCCACCTGACGCTGAGCTTCCTCAGCAAGCCCGACGGTTCGAGCGGCATGGCCGCCCTGACCGCCGCCAGCGCCTTCGGGCCGGCCCGCGCGCGGGCGGATTTCCGCTTCCCGCAGAGCGGTCTCGACCTGACCGGCATCTCTGTCGACGCCGGCGGGGTGAAGGCGTCGGGGTCGCTGTCCCTGCGCAGCAACGCGCCCTCGGCCGCCAACCTGGAACTGGCGGTCACCCGCGGCGCCTTGCTCGACGCCGGCCGCGTGACCGGGACCGTCAGGATCGCCGACGCGGGCGGCGGGACCCAGGTCGGCCTCAACCTCACCGCCGAGAACGCGCGGCTGCCCGGCTCGACCGTCACCCTTCGCAGCGTCCGGCTGACCGCCGATGGCCCGCTGGCCCGGCTGCCTTACGCCATCCACGGCGACGGCGCGTCGGAAGCGGGGCTGGGCGGCGGCAAGTGGAGCCTGGACGGCAAGGGGCTGCTGGCCGACGGCAAGCCGGGCTGCGCCGCCACCTTCGACGGGCTCGGCAAGCTGGGCGGGCGAGACCTGCGCACGCTGGAGACCGCCCAGGTGCGGTTCGGCGGCCCCGAGCAGAGCGCGCGGCTGCGGCTCGCCGCCTCCGACGGTGGCCGAATCGACCTCGACGGCCGGATCTCCGCGGCCGGAACCGACATCCGCACCCAGGTCACAGGCCTGGGGCTCGGCTTGGTCGAAGAGGACCTGGCCGGACGCACCGACGCGACCCTGGTCCTGCAGGGCAAGGGCTCCCGGCTCGACGGGACCCTGGAGGCCAAGCTCGTCGGCGCGCGGGCGCGAGGCTCGGCCGTCGCGTCGGGGATCGACGGGCGGCTGAGCGGCCGGCTGAGCGGCGACAGCCTGTCGCTGACCCTGGCCGCCACCAACGCCCAGGGGCTGAACGCCAATGGAACCGTGGTGCTTCCGGCTGTGGCCTCCGCCGCGCCGTTCCGCATCGCCA
>JANXXK010000102.1 GCA_025350685.1 Alphaproteobacteria bacterium
CGATGGACCTCGACCAGATCGGTCCCGAAATCATGACGAAGGTGATCCAGCCGGTTCTAGACGCCGCATGGCTCTATACACCGCCCGAGCCAGCGCCTCAGGGTAAAGGCAGCGGTCCTCTGCGTCTTCAATAAGGAAGACCCCCACCGCGATCATCTCCGGCGTGGGTTCAGTCTCGGCAGGGGGCGCATCCTTGGTCATGATAACCTACATTTAGTACGTGGTACGTCAACCGGACAGTTCCCCGCGCCTGTCAAGAACAAAATGAGAACATCAACGCCGCGCCAATAGATCCAGCGCGACCTTCAGCACCGCCTCGACGCGAGCCGCCTCGCGCTCGCCGCCGCCCGCCTCGCGCGGCGTCAGCTCCTGGCCGCAGACCAGGTCGCAGACGCTGACCAAGTCCGACTGGCCGAACAGCCGCGCCCGCATCGCGGCCAGCTCCACCTCCGCCCGCTGACGGCCGGCCGCCTGCTTCAGCAGCATCCCCAGCGAGGGCCCCGCAGCAAGCCCGCCGCTCGGCTGCACCTCCAGGGTCGAGCCGATCCGCGCCCCTGCGCCCGCCCGCCGGTAACAGGCCCCGTAGGCCTCGCCGGCCGTCCGCTGCAGCGCGTTGATCCGCCGTTTGCGCGTCAGCCACTCCAGCCCCGCCTGCCGCCGGTAGGGCGTCTCCCGTTCGCCTCGGCGTGCGGCGGGCTTTTCAAAAGCCGCGCCCCGCGCACGCGCAAGATCCACCGTCTCGGCCACCCCCTCGGCCACGGCGCGCGCCTCGGTGCGCGCCCGCTCCCGGGCTTCGAGGGTCTTCAGCCGCTCGCGCATGGCGCGGGCGGGATCGTAGGCGCGTCCCATATCGTCCCTTTCACGGATCGTTTCAGCGCCCGCCGCGGGCCACGACCGCATCGGCCAGGCGGTAGACCGCCTCGCCCGCCGCCCGGTCGCCCTCGATCACCACCATGCCGGCCGCCGTGTGCGCCAAAAGCTCGCGCAGGAAAGCGGGCCGCTCCGCCGGCGCGCGGCGACTGAGCGCGCGGGCCACCACGGCCGCGGCGTCCTCGTCTCCGCCGCTCACCGCCGCCAACGCAGCGCCGGACATCGCAACGCCGGATAGCCACCCTCAGCCATCACCGCGCGCACATGCTCGCGGTGCCGGGCGAACGCCGGCTTCATCGGGTCCATCCCGCCGCCGCTCCGCGCCCGGAACTGACGTTCCAGCCGCGCGGCCGTCCCCGCCGTGAGGCCCAGATTCGCCTGCGCCCGCCACGGCGGTATCCCCTCGTAGCGAAGCGCCGCATAGCTGGCCCCAGCCAGGCCCGGATGGTCGTGGATTGACGTGCTCATGACTCGAATGTAGAAAACCTACGTCTCGATCGCAAATATTTTATGTACTTTTTCTACTGCGAACTCGAACCACAGGACCGACCGATGGACGAACGCTTCCAACGTCTGCGCGGCGCCCGCATCACGCGGGGCTACGAGACCGCCGCCGCGGCCGCCGACGCCTTCGGCTGGAACCGCAACACCTACGCCTCTAACGAGAACGGCAATGCGCCCTTCTCCTACCGCCGGGCCAAGGACTACGCCGCGGCCTTCGGGGTGCGGCCTGAGTGGCTCTATGACGCCGCCGGCTCCATGTTGCCGGCGGCCGAGGCCGGCTATGTGCCGATCATCGGCCGCGTCGGCGCCAACCCCGATGGCCTGGTGCTCTACGCTGCGGGCCAGGAGCCCGGCGACCTCGCCCCCATCCCGCCGGGCGGCACGGACAAGGCCGTCGCCCTGCTGGTGGTAGGCCACTCCATGCGCGGCCTCGCCGACGACGGCGCGCTGATCTATTTCGAGGACCAGCGCACACCGCCGACGCCCGACATGCTGGGCCACGTGGTGGTCGTCGAGACCGACACCGACGAGGTCCTGGTCAAGCGCCTGTTGCGCGGCTCGCGGGCCGGCCGCTTCGATCTGGAGAGCGTCGCTGCGCCCACCCGCCAGGACGCCCGCCTGCGCTGGGCGGCGCACATCACGGCGATCATCCCGCCCTATCAGGCGCGTCGGATTATCCGCGGCGCAGCCTGATTCGCAGGTTTCCCACGCAGGGCCCCGTGGTCGGATTGTAATTTTACTACAATCTCGGGCCGCCGCCGGGGCGCCCATGGACGAAGAGGCCTGGCCCCGTCAATCTGCGCGGGCTATGTGCAACGAATTCCGCTTCAAGACCAACCTCGACCACCTTGCGGAGGAGTTCAGCCAGCTGAGCCTGCCGATCCACTGGGCGGGCGGCGCGCCGAACCTGGAGCAACGCGACTCCATCCGCCCCACCGACCCCGCGCCGATGATCGTCGGCTCGCCAGGCGGCGCCGAGCTCAAACAGCTCCGCTGGGGCTTCGTCCAGGCCAAGGGCGGCCCGCTGATCAACTTCCGCTCGGACGGCCGCCGCTTCCCGACCGGCCGCTGCCTGGTCCCTGCCGACGGCTTCTACGAGTTCACCGGCGACAAGGCTGCCCCCAAGACGCAAAAAAAGTCGAAGTGGCTGTTCACCGCGGCGGACGGGGATTTCTTCTGCATCGCCGGCCTGGTGCGCGACGAGCGTTTCACCCTGCTGACCACCGAGCCAGGGCCGGACATCGCGCCTTACCACAACCGCCAGATCGTCATTCTGCCGCGCGACCAGTGGGCGGCATGGCTGAGCCCATCGGCGGAGACCCCGCCGATCGCACCCCTGCCCGCGGGCAGCCTGAATGTCGTGCAGATCCGCTAAGGCGGAGCGGCCCCAAGAACGCGTCTACGGCAGGTCTTCGGCCAGGATCGCCATCTCGAACATGAACGAGCCGTCGCCGTCCTCGTCCTCGAACACCACGCCCACAAACTCCTCGCCGACATAGACCTCGGCGGAATCCTTCTGCTTCGGCCGCGGCGTCAGCACGATACGGGCGTTGGCGAAGGTCCCCCGCAGGTGGCCTTCGATCTTGCGGATCATTCGTTCGTCCACGCCCAACACTCCTCGGATTCTCGGCGGGCGGAACCTAGCCGGTCGCAGCGGCCCAGAAAACCGGGAAAAGGGGAAAACCTCAGATGTGGTAGACGGCGTCGCTCAGCGTCTGATCCATGCTCTTGGCCGGCTCGTCGCCTGTCGGGCAGTTGACCAGCCGCGCCGGCACGCCCGCCGCGGTGCAGCCCGCCGGCACCGGCTTCAGCACAACCGAGCCGGAGGCGATCTTGGCGTAATCGCCGATCTCGATATTGCCCAGCACCTTGGCGCCCGCGCCCAGCAGGACACCCTTGCCGATCTTCGGGTGGCGGTCGCCACGCTCGGCGCCCGTGCCGCCCAGGGTCACGCCCTGTAGCATGGAGACGTCGTCGCCGATCACCGCGGTCTCGCCGATCACGATCCCGGTGCCGTGATCAATGAACACGCCCCGTCCAATGCGGGTGGCGGGGTGGATATCCACCTGGAAGAGCTCGCTCATCCGGCTCTGCAGGTAAAGCGCCAGGGTCTCGCGCTCCTCGCGCCACAGCCAGTGGGCCACGCGCTGGGTCTGCAGCGCCAGGAAGCCCTTGAAGAACAGGAACGGCTGGACATAGCCCTTGCAGGCCGGGTCGCGTTCGAACACCGCCTTCAAATCCGCCTCGGCGATCTCCACCAGCGTCGGATCGCTGGCATAGGCTTCCTCGGCGACCTCGCGGACACTCATCGCGCGCAATTCCTGGTCGCCCAGCTTGCGCGCCAGCTGATAGCTCAGCGCCCCGCCCAGGCTTTTGTGATTGAGGATCACCGCGGCCAGCAGGCTGGCCAGCGCCGCCTCGCTCTTGGCGGCGGCCTTCGCCTCGTTGCGCAGCGAGGCCCACACCGGGGGCGCGCTGGTCGAATCGACGACTTCCAGACGTTGCTGGCTCATAGCGTCCTCCCGCCCCATCGGCGCGTCTCCTATCCTAGCATGGCGCGCGCCAGCACGCCCGGCAAAGACCCTTCACGGGCCATATGGTAGCCCCTGAGCAGCATCGCCACTGTCAGCATGTCGGGAAGATGCCCGGCCATGGCGGCGTCCAGCGCCTCGCGAAACGGGACCCTGACCAGCGCGATCGCCTCGGTGTCATCGGCATGGTGACCTTCAGGCGCATCCGTCAGCCCCAGCGCCAGATAGCCGATCATCCGCTCATCGGTCACCGAATTGGAAAGTTGGGTGCGCAGCACCTCGCGCCACTCCGCCGCCGCCAGCCCGGTCTCCTCGGCCAGCTCCCGCTTGGCGCCGTCCAGTGGATCCTCGCCGAGCGGCGATCCGCCCTCGGGCAGCTCCCAGCTGTAGTCGCCCAGCGGAAACCGGTGCTGCCCCACCAGCGTGACGGTCCCATCGTCGTGGATCGGCAGCACGGCGATCGCCAGGTTCTTGAACCGTACCAGCCCGTAGCGCGCCGGGAGGCCGGTCGGCGCGGTGGTCATCTGGTCGCTGACGGTGATCCAGGCGCTCTCGAACGCGACCCGCTCCTCCCCGGCCTTCCAGGGGGTCCCATGCGGCCGCAGCCAATCGGGTTTTGACGTCATCAGGCAGGCTCGTCTTGCGATGCGCGCAGGCGCACCCATAAAGGAGCCACCCTATCGCTTTCCTAACCCTCGCAAGGCGCCCCGTGACCGCTGACCTGCCGCCTCCGCCGCAACTCGGCGACCCGCTCGACCTGACGCCCGCGCCTGAGGTTCTGCGTTTTCTGGCCCGGCGCCGGTCAACCTCGGCTGTGACCCTGGGCCTGCCCGCCCCCTCGGACGCCGATCTCGACACCCTGCTTCGCCTGGCCGTCCGGGTTCCGGATCACGGCAAGCTCTCACCCTGGCGTTTCGTCGTGCTCGCAGGCGATGACAAAGGGCGCTTCGCCGGCCGGCTGGAGGCTTTGGCCCAAGCCCGTGGCGACCCCCAGGCCTTCGGCAAGCTCGCCAAGCTGAAGATCCCGCCGCTCGCGGTCGCGGTCATCTCTGCGCCCAAGCCCGCGGCCATTCCGGCGTGGGAGCAGGAGCTTTCCGCCGGCGCAGTCTGCGCCACCCTGCTCTACGCGGCGCTGGCCATGGGCTACGGCGCCAACTGGATCACCGACTGGTACGCCTATGACGCCGACGCTCAGGCGATCCTCGGCCTCGTCGAGAGCGAGCGGGTGGCCGGTTTCCTGCTGCTGGGAACCCCGCGCGAGCCGCCGCTCGAGCGCGAACGCCCCACCCCCGCGGCCCTGGTCAGCCGGTGGTCGGAAGACGCTGGAAAACCCTGAAAACATCCCCCTCGAAGCACAACGGCCCGACAACACGGGGCGTTGCCGGGCCTGAAGTGACACGCCCGAGGAGAGTTGGGCGAGCTATTTATAGGCCCGATTGTGGGTCTTGGAAAGCCAGAACCGCCTCGTTGCCTGAGGAACCAGCACATTCCCCTGAGAGGAGAATCCGCGACCTCTCAGTCATGGCCGCGTGACATCTGCAACGTACTGAATCTCTTGCGCCTGAACGCCAGCAGCCAGGCCTTCGAAGTCAGTAATCGAGAGGGTGGAATCACGTCCGCGCACGGGCGAACCGGCCGAAGCCTCGTCAGCCGCGTCCGCGATACGGCGCGACACCCTGATCGGGCAGCCACAGCCCTTCCGGCGGCGGCCCGCTCTGCCAGAAGACGTCGATCGGTATCCCGCCGCGCGGGAACCAGTAGCCGCCGATGCGCAGCCACTTGGGCTCGGCGGTCGTCACGATCCGCCGCCCGATGGCCACGGTGCAGTCCTCGTGGAAGGCCCCGTGATTGCGGAAGGACGCCAAGTACAGCTTCAGCGACTTCGACTCGATCAGCCAGTCGCCCGGGGCATAGTCGATCACCAAGTGGGCGAAGTCCGGCTGGCCGGTCACCGGGCAGAGCGCGGTAAACTCCGGCGCCGTGAACCGCGCCAGGTAGAGCGTATCCGCTTGCGGATTGGGCACGCGCTCCAGCACGGCCTCTTCCGGGCTGGCGGGCGCGGCGACCTCACGGCCGAGTTGGGTCAGCCCAATCTGGGTCTGGCGGGTGTCGTCCATGCGCGGGGCTTTAATCCCCTGCTCGGCCGCCCGCAACCGAGACAGCCGCCCGGCGAGACGCTATCACCGCTCGAAACTGAGGGAGAGCGTCATGGCCGGCAAGGACATGGAAGATTTCGTCGTCGTGGTCACCGGCGCCTCCACCGGGCTCGGCCGGTCGATCGCCGTCGAGTGCGCCGAGCGCGGCGCCAAGGCCGTGGTGATCAACTATGCCCGCAGCGCCGCCGAGGCGGAGGAGACCGGCAGGCTGGTGCAAGCGGCCGGCGCCAAAGCCGTACTGGTCCAGGGCGACGTGGCCCAAGACGCTGACTGCAGGAAGATCGCCGCCGCGGCCCAGCCCTTCGGCCGCATCGACGCCCTGTTCAACAACGCCGGCACGACCCGCTTCGCCAACCACGCCGATATGGACGCCGTCTCGTCCGATGATTTCCTCGAGCTCTACGCCGTCAACGTCGTGGGCGGCTTTCAGATGGTCCGCGCCTGCCGCGCCCTGCTCGAAGCGGGCGACCAGCCCGGCGCGGTGGTGATGACCGCCTCGATCGCCGGGGTCACCGGCATCGGCTCCTCGGTGCCTTACGCGGCCTCCAAGGGCGCCCTGACCACCATGACCATGTCACTGGCTCGTGCGCTGGCGCCGAAGATCCGCGTCAACGCCGTCTGCCCCGGCTTCATCGACACCCCGTGGTTCGGCAAGGGTCTGCCCGACGCCGCCGTCGACCGGATTCGCGCCAGCGCCGCGGCCGGGACTCCGCTGAAGGCCGCATCGAGCCCCGACGACATCGCCGCGGCCACCGTCTTCCTCGCCTCGCGCGCCTCGCGCCATGTCACCGGCGAGACTCTGCTTGTCGATGCGGGGTCACACCTCGGCTACGCCGCCCAGGTTGCGCGGTAGGCGGCCCGTCTGCTCGGTAGGGGCAAAGCCTGCCGACTCGCCGGCGCGAGCCCTTACATCTCGCCGATGCCGCGGGGCGCCCAAACGAATGGCGCCGCGCGCCCAGGCCGCCCAAACTTTAGTCACCCTCCGCGACGGGCCGTTGCGGGCGCCGCCACGCGTTGATCTGCCGAGCTTCGCCGCAACCATGGGCGAGCACGGTCGGCTGGGGTGTCAGAGCCTCGGACAACGGAGGCCGGAGACAAGGGGATATATCTGATGAAAGCTCTGAGACTCTCGTTCATGGCCGCTGCGGCCGCCACGGTCATCGCCGGCGCCGCCCGCGCGGAAGACACGCCGCCGGCCGCTGGCGCGGCGGCGGCGGCTCCTGCGGGGCCGACGCCCCTGTCGACACCGGCCATGTCGGCAACCCTGTCGGCGAACGCCAACCCGATCGGATTCGACGCCGGCCCGATGGGCAAGATCTGGTTCAGCGGCCAGATCACCGGCCTTGGGACCTGGCAGAACAATCCTGTTCCCGGCAACAGCTCCAGCAAGGGCGACATCAGCAACGCCCAGATCGAGGTCCAGAAGACCGATGGCGTCTTTCAGTTCTACGTCCAGGCCGGGGTCTATAATTTC
This sequence comes from Alphaproteobacteria bacterium, assembly GCA_025350685.1. Classification (GTDB taxonomy): domain Bacteria; phylum Pseudomonadota; class Alphaproteobacteria; order Caulobacterales; family Caulobacteraceae; genus Phenylobacterium. Next base: position 7,536 of record JANXXK010000102.1, read on the forward strand.
CCGTCCCTGGGAGCGGCCCTGGTCTCCTCGGGCCATCTGACGGACAACACCTACAAGGCCGTCCCCGTCGCCTACATCAAACTCCAGCCAACGGCGGAGTGGAGCTTTGAGATCGGCAAGCTGCCGACCCTGATCGGCGCGGAGTACACCTTCACCTTCGAAAACTTCAATGTCGAACGCGGCCTGCTCTGGAACCAGGAGCCGGCGATCAGCCGCGGCGTCCAGGTGAACTACGCCAAGGGGCCGCTGACCGTCTCCGTGTCGTGGAACGACGGCTACTACTCCAACAAGTTCGACTCCGCCTCAGCCCTCGTTTCCTACGTCCTCAACCCCAAGGACACCCTGGCCTTCGCCGCCTCCGGCAGCTTCAAGAAGGACACGGTCGGCAGCTTCGTGACGCCGACGGCCCAGAACGACGGCACCATCTGGAACGTCATCTGGACCCACACCGACGGGGCGTGGGTGGTCTCGCCCTACCTGCAGTATTCGACGACCCCCAAGGTGGTGTCCGCCGGCCTGCCGGGCTCGGCCTCGACCTTCGGCGCGGCGGTGCTGGCCAAGTACAGCTTCACCCCGATGTTCAACCTTGCCGGCCGCGCGGAGTACATCTCCTCGTCCGGCTCGCAGGTCAGCCTGCTCTACGGCCCCGGCAGCGACGCCTGGTCGTTCACGGTGACCCCGACCTGGCAGTTCAAGACCTTCTTCATCCGCGGCGAAGCGTCCTGGACCAAGCTTGGCTCGATGGCCCCCGGCGCCGGCTTCGGC
>JANXXK010000150.1 GCA_025350685.1 Alphaproteobacteria bacterium
CCGGCGGCCAGTTCAGCCGCCTCCCGTCCGTGCAGCATCGTCGTCGCCGCGTCGGCCAGCACCTTCTTGGCGGCGTTGATCTCCGCGCCGGGCAGGGCCTCCAGCCGGGCGATCTCGTCCAGCGGGAGATCCGTGAACAGCCGCAGGAACCGCCCCACGTCGGCGTCCTCGGTGTTCCGCCAGAACTGCCAGTAGTCGTAAGGGCTGCGCATCTCCGCGTTCAGCCACACCGCCCCAGCCGCGGTCTTGCCCATCTTGGCGCCTGACGCGGTGGCGATCAGCGGCGCGGTAACCCCGAAGGCCGGTTTCTGGTCGACGCGACGGATCAGCTCGACGCCGTTGACGATGTTGCCCCACTGATCGGAACCTCCCATCTGCAGGACGCATCCGCGGTGCCGATTCAGCTCAAGGAAGTCGGTTGCCTGCATAAGCATGTAGTTGAATTCGAGGAACGTCAGCGGCTGCTCGCGTTCCAAGCGCAGCTTCACGGAGTCGAAGGTCAGCATACGGTTGATGGTGAAGTGTGGGCCGTACTCACGCAGGAACTCGACGTAGCCAAGCTTCGACAGCCATTCGTCATTGTCGACGATCACCGCGTCGGTCGGACCGTCGCCGAACGTCAGGAATCGCTCGAACACCGTCTTGATGCTGGCGATGTTGGCCGCGATGTCGGCCTCCGTCAGCATCTTGCGGCTCTCGTCCTTGCCTGACGGATCGCCGACCTTGGTCGTGCCGCCCCCCATCAGCACGATGGGCTTGTGGCCGGCCTGCTGGAGCCGTCTCAGCAGCATGACCACAAGCAGGTTGCCCACATGGAGGCTGGGCGCGGTAGCGTCGAAGCCGATGTAGCCGGTGATCACACCGCCCGCGCAAGCTGCATCCAGTTCCGCGGGATGGGTGACTTGGTGAAGGTACCCACGCGCCTGGAGTGTCTTCAGGAACTCGGACTTGAACGGCGCGTCGGGCATTCGGGGATTCTCAGCGGCGGGCTGGCCGGGCTTTAGCATGGCCGGACCGAAACATTCGAGGGACATGGCAGGCTCCTTGAGTGTGAAGAGGCCGGCGCTTGTCGGGATGATCTGGAAAGGTGCGCCAGCCGGGGAGGGCAGGCGCGTCGGATCGGTCGCCTGCTAGAAGGGCAGGCGGTAGTAGCGGCCAATAAGGGCGGCGGGCCCGATCATGGGTGGGCTAGCTACAGGAGGCGGCTCATGGCAGTCAATCCGCATGCGCGTCCTCGGCTTCATGACCGGCACCTCCCTCGACGCCGTCGACATGGCAGTGCTGGAGACCGACGGCGAGACGATCTCCGGCTTCGGCCCGGCCGGCGAACGCAAGCTCACCGACGCCGCCCGCGACATCATGCTCGCCGCCACCGCGCAGGCCCTGACCTGGGCGCGTGGGACGCCGGAGCCGGCGATCTTCGCGCAGGCCGCCCGCGCCGCCGCCGAGGAGCATTTCGACGCCTCCGAGGCGTTCCTGGCCGCCAACGACCTGAAGTGGTCAGACATCGACCTGATCGGCATGCACGGCCAGACCGTCCTTCATGAGCGTCCGCTGGAGGGCCGGCCCGGCCGCACCGTCCAGCTCGGCGACGCGGCTTGGCTGGCCGCCAAGGCCGGCGTGCCGGTGGCCCACGATTTCCGCACCGCTGACGTGGTCGCCGGCGGGGAGGGCGCGCCGCTCGCGCCGATCTATCATTTGGCCCGCGCGGTGGCCTCGGGTCTGGAGGCGCCGCTGGCGGTGCTCAACATCGGCGGCGTGGCCAATGTCACCTTTTGGTCAGGCGGCGATGAGATCGCCGCCTTCGACACCGGCCCCGGCAATGGCATGATCGACTTGATGGTCCAGGGCCGCGGCGCCGGCCGCTTCGACGACAAGGGCCGGTTCGCCAGCGTGGGCCGGGTGGACTCTGGCGTACTCGCCGCGTTGCTCGGCCATCCCTATTTCACCTCGCCGGCGCCCAAGTCCCTCGACCGCTTCGATTTCTCGCTCGAACCGCTTGAAAAACTTGAGCTTGAGGACGCGGCCGCCACTCTGGTGGCCTTCACCGCTGAGGGGGTGAGGCTGGGTTTCGAGCTGATGGGCCAGACCCCGCGCGAAGTCGTCGTCGCCGGGGGCGGCCGGCACAACCCAGAGATCATGAAGGCCCTCGCCGAACGCCTGTCCGCGCCCGTGAAAGCCGCCGAGGACCACGGCTGGCGCGGCGATTCCATCGAAGCCGAGGCCTTCGCCTATCTGGCCGCCCGAACCTCGCGCGGCTTGCCGATTAGTTTCCCGAAGACGACCGGCGTCAGCCGGCCGATGACCGGCGGCAGGATCGCGAGTCCCTAGTTCTTGGCCCTAGTCCCTAGTCCTTCGCCCGCTCCTGGTACGAGCCGTCCTCGGTGAGGATCACCACGCGGGTGCCGGCGGCGATGTATGGGGGGACCATGATCCGGGCGCCGTTGGTGAGCGTCGCGGGCTTGTAGGACGAGGACGCCGTCTGGTTCTTCACCGCCGGCTCGGTGTCAGTGATCTCGAAGGTCACCGTGCGCGGCAGCTCCAGCGAGATCGGCACGCCCTCGTGGGTCGACAGCGTCACGACCATGTTGTCCTGCAGCCAAGGGGCCGCATCGCCCACCACTTCGGGGGTGCATACGACCTGGTCGTAGTTCTCCGGGTTCATGAAGTGGAAGCCCTCCGCGTCTTCGTAGAGGAAGGTGAAGTTGCGGTCGTCGACGAAAGCGCGCTCGACCTGCTCGGTGGTGCGCCAACGCTCGGACACCTTCACCCCGTCGGAGATGCGCCGCATGTTGAGTTGGGTCACCGGGGTGCCCTTGCCGGGGTGGATGTTCTCGGCGGTCAGCACGACGTAGAGCCTGCCCTCCATGTCGACGACGGCGCCCCTGCGGAGCGAGCTGGCGGCTACTTTCAAGCGATGTTCCTCAGGTAGTCCGGAACCGGGCGGGCGGCCCGCAGCGATTCCCGGATGAAATTGTTGTCGCGCCCCTATAGCGATTGACGCTGAAATCTCCACCCCCCAAGCCGGTCGCAGCCTTTGCCCAACCCGATAGCCTCATCCTGGTGGAGCCCTGACCGGTTGGCCGACCGCCGGCCGTTCCTGGTCAAGCGCGCGGCGATCACGCGGGCGATCCGCGCCTGGTTCGAGGCCCGGGCCTTCGTCGAGGTGGAGACGCCGGCCCTGCAGGTCTCGCCCGGCAACGAGGCCCACCTGCACGCCTTTGAGACCGTGGCGCTCGGCCTGGCCGGCGAGCGTCAGCCGCTCTACCTGCGCACCTCGCCCGAGTTCGCCGCCAAGAAACTGCTGGCCGCCGGTGAGCCCAGGCTTTTCGAGCTGGCCCGCGTCTGGCGAAATCGCGAGCGCGGGCCACTGCACCATCCCGAGTTCACGATGCTGGAGTGGTATCGCGCGGAAGAGCCCTATGAGACCCTGATGGCCGACTGCGCGAGCCTGCTGGCCGTGGCCGCCGACGCCGCAGAGGCGCGGGCGCTCACCTTCCGGGGCCACAGCATCGATCCGCTGGCTGAACCGGAACGCATCACGCTGGCTGAGGCCTTCGACGGTTTCGCCGGCATCGACCTGCTGGCGACCCTCGACGACCGTGACGCCTTGGCCGCCGCGGCGGACGGGCAGGGCATACGCACCGCGCCTGACGATACCTGGACCGACGTGTTCAGCCGCGTGCTGGTGGAAAAGGTCGAGCCCAACCTGGGCCGCGAGCGGGCGACGATCCTCTGCGAGTACCCGCTCAGCGAGGCCGCGCTGGCGCGGCCCAAGGCCTCCGACCCCCGCGTGGCCGAACGCTTCGAGCTCTATGCCTGCGGCGTGGAGCTCGCCAACTGCTTCGGCGAGCTCACCGAACCGGCCGAACAGCGCCGCCGCTTCGAAGCCGAGATGGCCGAAAAGGCGCGGGTCTATGGCGAGACCTATCCGATCGACGAGGATTTCCTGGCCGCGCTCGCCCAGATGCCGCCGGCCAGCGGCGCCGCACTGGGCCTCGACCGCCTGGTCATGCTGGCGACCGGCGCGGCGCACATCGAACAGGTGCTCTGGGCGCCCGTCACCACGCCTTGACGGCCCCAGGCCCGAACCGCATCTCTCCGGGCATGAGCGCCTTTCCGGAAGACATCTTCACCGAGCCGTCCGACGTCGATCCGGACACCCTGGTCAACCTCGGCCCGCTGACCCGCCTGGCCGGCGTCTGGGAGGGCAAGAAGGGCGTCGACCTCAATCCCAAGGCCGAGGGACCGGAGCGCCGCGAATATATCGAGCGCATCGAGATGCAGCCGATCGACCCCCAGGCCAATGGCCCGCAGTTGCTCTATGGCCTGCGCTACCACGTGCACGTCAACACCGAGGAAGAGGCGATCACCTTCCACGACCAGGTGGGCTACTGGCTTTGGGAGCCGGCAACCGGTCTGGTAATGCAAACGCTGGCCATTCCCAGGGGCCAGTCACTGCTGGCCGGCGGCAAGGCCAAGGCAGACGGGGCGGGGCTGGTTGTGGCCGCCAAGCGCGGCGAGACCGAATTCGGCATCACTTCGACGGCCTTCCTCGAATACGCCTTCCGCACCGACGCCTATCAGCTCGACGTGACCTACAACGCCGACGGGTCCTGGAGCTACGTCTCCGACACCACCCTGATGGTGCGCGGTCGGCCCGAGCCTTTCCTGCACCGCGACCGCAACACACTGCACAAGGTCGCCGAGCCGACGCCGAACCCACTATCGCTGCTCGAGGCTTGACGCGGCCCGCGTTGCCCGCCCGGTTGCCTTGGGCCATACCGCGTTCGACATGAGCGCCAAGACCCTCACCAGCCCGAAGGCCCTGGCCGCCGCCGGCCTCATCGCGCCCGAGCGCGTCGCCGGATTGGAGCGGGTCGCCGCCCAGTACGCGGTCGCCATCACGCCGGCCATGGCCGAGCTGGTCGATGCAGCTGACCCGGCCGACCCCATCGCGCGCCAGTTCATCCCTTGCGAGGCGGAGCTTGAGCTGCGCCCCGAGGAGTCGGTCGACCCGATCGGCGATTTCACCCACTCGCCGGTGGAGGGCATCGTCCACCGCTACCCCGACCGCTGCCTGCTGAAGGTGAACCACGCCTGCGCGGTCTATTGCCGCTTCTGCTTCCGCCGCGAGATGGTCGGGCCCGAAGGCCTGCGTCCGCTGTCGCCGGCGGCCCTCGACGCTGCGATGGCCTACATCGCCGAGCATCCTGCCATCTGGGAGGTGATCGTCACCGGTGGCGACCCGTTCATCCTGTCGCCACGCCGCCTGGCCGGCGTCATGGCCCGGCTGGCGAAGATCGATCACGTCAAGATCGTCCGCTTCCACACCCGCGTGCCCGCCGTCGCGCCGGAGATGGTCACCGACGAGCTGGTCGTGGCCCTGAAGGCGCCTGGCAAGGCCGTCTATGTGGCGCTTCACGCCAATCACGCCCGCGAACTGACGCCGGCCGCCCGGGACGCCTGCGCCAGGATCGTCGACGCCGGCATCCCCATACTCGGTCAGACCGTCCTGCTGGCCGGGCTCAACGACACGCCCGAGGCGCTGGAGGCGCTGATGCGCGCCTTCGTCGAGACCCGGATCAAGCCCTACTACCTGCACCACCCCGACATGGCGTTGGGCACCGGCCACCTGCGCACCTCGATCGAAGCGGGTCAGGTGCTGATGCGCGCGATACGCGGGACCGTCTCGGGCCTGGCCCAACCGACCTATGTCCTCGACATCCCCGGCGGCCACGGGAAGGTCCCGGTCGGGCCGGACTATCTGTCCGACGGCGCCGTGGAAGACCCGGCCGGCCGGCGCCACGCCTATCCGCCCCGCTCTTCACGCAGAACAACCTGATGGCCTGGACCCGCCGCTACGACGAGGCCGAGCCGCAGCGGGTCAACAAGTGGCTGGGCCAGAGCGGCGTCTGCTCGCGCCGCGAGGCCGAGGCGCTGATCGAGAAGGGCCTGATCTCCATCGACGGCGAGACCGTCACCGACACCGGCCGCAAGATCCTGCCCGGCCAGACGCTCACCCTGGCCGACGTCGATGGGCCCGCCGCACTCAGCGTGGTCCTGCACAAGCCCATGGGCATCGTCTCGGCCCAGCCGGAGCAGGGCCAGGTCCCGGCGGTCCGCCTGCTGACCCGCCCCGCCCTCGTCGGTGAAAGCCCGCAGATCCCCGATCGCGACACCCGGCTTGCGCCGCTTGGCCGCCTGGACATGGACAGCCGCGGCCTGTTGCTGCTCTCCGACGATGGCGTGCTGGCCAAGGCGATCATCGGGCCGGAGTCCGACCTGGAGAAGGAATACCTGGTCACCGTCACCGGCCGGATCACGCCGGAGAAGATCGCCCGGCTCTGCCACGGCCTGAGCATGGACGGCCGCCAGCTGAAATCCGCCAAGGTCAGCGTCGTCGCCGGTCAGGAACTGCGGTTCATCCTCAAGGAAGGCCGCAACCGCCAGATCCGCCGGATGTGCGAACTGGTCGGCCTGCACGTCATGGATCTGGTCCGCATCCGCATCGGATCGCTGCAGCTTGGCGACCTTCCCGAAGGCAAGTGGCGGGTGCTGAGCGCCGAGGACCGCGCGGCCCTCGTCGGCGGCGGCTAAATCCCCGGCAGAATCAGTTGGAAGACCGCCCCATGCGGGCGCGCCGGCCGGTGCTCGAGCCGCCCGCCGTGCGCCAGGGCGATCTGCCGGGCCAGCGCCAGCCCGACGCCGGACCCGCCTGCCTTGGTGGTGAAGAACGGCACGAACACCCCCTCGGGGTCATCGGTCGGCAGCCCGGGTCCATTGTCCGCAACGGTCAGGGTCACCTGCTCGTCGTCGAGACTGATCGTCAGGCGAACTGCCGCGTCCGGCCGGCCGCGCACGGCATCGACCGCGTTCTTCAGCAGGTTGATCGCCGCCTGTTCCAGCAGGTCCGGGTCGGCCGCCACGGTCAGCCAGCTTGGCTGCACGGCGCTCTTGTAGGCGATCGCGCCGTCGCCGATTATCGCCAGGGCCAGTCGATCGAGCCGCCGCGCGATGTCCGCGGCGGGCAGGCGAGTGATCACCGCCGCCGGCGCGTCGGTCAGCCGCCGATAGCGCTCGACGAAGTTCATCAGCCCCTGGCTGCGCCGCGCGATCACTTCGGCGGCCTCGATCACCTCGGCGTCTGAGGCCGCGCTATGCCCCGCAGTCAACGCCGTAGCGATGCTTTCGGACAGTGAGCAGATCGGCGTCAGCGAGTTCATCATCTCGTGCGCCAGGACGCGCACTAGGTCCTGCCAGGCCTTCAATTCGACCGCGTCGAGATCGCCCGAGACGCTCTGCAGGGCGACGAGACGACGAACCCCACCGCCGGCGGTGAAGCCGGAGACCTGGGCCAGCATCGCCCGCTGATCGGCCAGGCGGACGATCTCACGCGCCCCCACCGGCAGTTCGATCAGCCGCCGTGCGGTCTCGGGACCCAGGGCCGGGATCGCCGCGATAGGCCCGGGGCCTGCGCCGAGAGTGGTCCGCGCGGCCCGGTTGACGGCGGTCACCGCGCCCTGGTCGTCGATCACCAGCAGGGCGGCGCTCACGGTGTCGGTCAGGGCCTCCAGGAAGTCGCTGCGTGTCTGGCGCTCGGCCCGCACCGTGGCCAGTCGGTCCAGGGCCGCGTGGATCGCCGCGCCGAGCTGCGCCAGCCCCGCCGGCGTGGTCGGACGCTCATACCCCTCCGCCGTCATGCCCTCGACGAACTGGGCCAGCACCCGGTCGGCCGCGCGCGTGCTGCGCACCAGATCGGCCAGCACCAGCGCCAGGGCGCCGGCTAGCAGCAGCGCCGTGGCATAGAGCCGATGCTGCATCGCCCAGAACCCGGCAAAAGCCAGGGCGCTGATCGCGATCGCCCGCACGCCCGCGCCCAGGGCGAAGCGCAGGGCGCCACCTTCCATCAGGCTCCGGGGCGACCTAGAGGCCATGCCGCTCCATTCGCCGGTAGAGGGCAGGGCGGGTGAGGCCCAGCGCCTGTGCCGCATGGCTGACATTGCCCTCATAGAGCAAGAGCGCGCGGACGATCGCGCGGCGCTCCAAATCGTCGAGGTTGAGCGCCGCGCCCGACGCCCTGCGCTCGACGGTGAGCGCGGCGGCGGTGCGCATGATCTCGGCGAGCGCTTCGTTGCGCCAGGGCTTCAGCACAAAGTCGGCGGCGCCGCGCTTCAGCGCCTGCACCGCCAACGCCACCCCGCCAAAGGTGGTCATCAGCACCACCGAAAGCGCCGGGTCGGCGGCGTGCAGGCGCCCCAGGCCGTCCAGGCCCTCGCCGCCGTCCCGCGCGCCCACGGCGAAATTCATGTCCAGGAGCACAGCGTCATAGGCGCCGGCCCGCTCGGCCAGACCCTCAGGCGACGACGCTGTGTCAACGCGGTCAGCCTCGCGGCCCAGCGCCGCGGCGGCGGCCTTGAGCACATCGGGGTCGTCGTCGACTATGAGGAAGGCTCCGGCCACGATCAGACTCTACGGCCCGGCCGGCTTTGCGGCAAAGCCAGTCCGGTCAACGCCTTAGGCGCCGGCCCCGGGGCCGGAGCCGCCGCAGGTGTCCGTTTCCGGACAACCCCGCGCGGCGTCTCGACTGATCCTGCGGGCAAGTCTTTGAAATCGTGACATTTCGCGCCAGGGGCGGCTGGCCGCACACTTAAGCCACGATGACGCTCCAGATGGACAAACCCATCCAACAGCCGTTTTGGCGGCGCAAGCGCACCCTGGTGGGAGCCGCGGTGCTGGCCGCCGTCCTGGCGCTCGGCGGCGGCGGCGCGGCGTTGCTCGCCGGCGCCAAGTCGAGCGTGCGGGTCAAGGCTGACGGCGTCACGCTGGGGACCGTCCAGACCGGCGTGTTCCACGACGTCGTCGCCCTGCGCCCGACCGTGCAGCCGAAGGACGTCATCTACCTCGACGCCCTCGAAGGCGGCCAGGTGCAGCAGGTGCTCGCCCAGGCCGGCGATATAGTGGCCGAGGGTCAGCCGCTGTTGCGCTTCCGCAATACCGAGCTTGAGCTGGAGGTGCTGGACCGCGAGGGCCGGCTGGTGGAGTCGATCACCCAGCTGCAGAGCTACGAGAAGCAGCTCGAGGACACCCGCGTCGCCAACGAGAAGGCCGCCGCCCAGATCCAGTACGACATCACCCGCCTCCAGCGCACCGCCGAGCGGCGCGACGCCCTGGTGGTCCGCGGCTACATCTCCAAGGACCTCTACGAGCAGGTCCACGATGAACTCGATCACAACCGCCGCCTGCTGCCGTTGCAGACCGGCGCCAACCAGGAGCAGGAGACTCTGCGCCACCGGCAGACGCCGCAGATCCAGGCGGAACTCGCCACCCTGCAGGAGAGCCTGAAGGTCACCCGCTCGAAGCTCGATACCCTGGTGCTGCGCGCGCCGGTGGCCGGGCGGCTGACCGACATGGACATCAAGCCCGGCGAGATTCGCAACCGCGGCCAGCGTCTGGGCCAGATCGTGCCCGACACCGGCTACAAGCTGCAGGCGCAGGTCGACGAATACTACCTCGACCGCGTCCGGCCCGGCGAAACCGGCGCGGTGACGATTGCCGACCACGAGGTCCCGGTGCGGGTGACCCGCGTCGACCCTCAGGTGAAGAACGCGACCTTCCAGGTGGATCTCGCCCTCGAAGGCGCAAGCCCGCGTGGCCTGCTTCCCGGCCAAGCCCTGGAGGGCCGGCTGACGCTTGGCGGCGATCGGTCGGCCCTCATTTTACCGGCCGGCGCCTTCCTGGAGCGCACCGGCGGCGACTGGGTCATGGTGGCGGACGGCGGCGGCCATCACGCCGATCGGCGGCGGGTCCGGATCGGGCGACGCAGCGCCGAGCAGGTGGAAGTGCTGGCCGGCCTCAAGCCCGGCGAGCGGGTGATCACATCGGACTACGCGGGCTTCGAAAAGGTCGAGCGCGTCGAACTGAGCAAGTGACGGAGAGCGGAATGCTGAAGCTGGACAAGGTGTGCAAGGTCTACCGGACCACCGAGGTCGAGACCCTGGCGCTGAACGACATCTCCATCGAGGTGGACGCGGGTGAGTTCGTGGCGATCATGGGCCCCTCGGGGTGCGGCAAGTCGACCTTGCTCAACGTGCTGGGCCTGCTCGATAGCCCGACCTCGGGCGACTTCACGTTCTTCGGCGAGGAAGTGGCGCGCCGGTCGGAGCGTGAGCTCACGGTGTTGCGCCGCGACCGCATCGGCTTCGTCTTCCAGAGCTTCAACCTGATCGACGACCTGACGGTGGCCGAGAACGTCGAGGTGGCGCTGCTCTACCGCAAGGTCCCCGCCGCCGACCGCCGCCGCCGGGTCGCCGAGGCCCTGGAGCGGGTCGGCATCGCGCACCGCGCCCGTCACCGTCCGCAACAGCTTTCCGGCGGCCAGCAGCAGCGCGTCGCGGTCGCCCGCGCGCTGGTGTCCGAGCCCAGCCTGATCCTGGCCGACGAGCCCACCGGCAACCTGGACACCACCAACGGCGAGGCGGTGATGGCGCTGCTGACCGACGCCGCCGCGGCCGGGGTCACGGTGATCATGGTCACCCATTCGCTCGCCCATGCCGCCGTCGCCCAGCGCACCATCAAACTGCTGGACGGCCGGGTGGTCTCCGAAACCCTGCTGGCGGCCTGAGGGGGCCCGGACCGATGTTCCGCAACTATCTCGCCACGGCGCTGCGCAACCTGAGCCGCAACCGGCTCTATGCGGGGATCACCATCGCGGGCCTCGCGGTCGGCTTCGCCGCGGCCATGCTGATCGCCCTCTTCGTGCGCGACGAGTACAGCTACGAGCGCTGGGTGCCCGGCTACCAGCGAGTCTATCGGATGTCCGAGACCATCAGCGTGGGCGCCGTAAAACCCGCGGACATCGACACCACGCCGCTCCTGCTGGCGCCTGGTCTGAAGCTCGATTTCCCGCAGGTGGAGGCCGCGGCGCGCGTCGCCTCGGCGAACTTCCCGCCAGAGGTGCGCCACGGCCAGATCCGCGCGTCGGAGCAGAACGTCTCCCAGGCCGATCCGGACTTCTTCCGCGTCATGCCGCTGCCCGCCCTGGCCGGCAACCTCGCTGGCTCCCTTGACGCGCCTGACAGCGTAGTGATCACCCGCGCCATAGCGCGGAAGTATTTCGGACGCGACACGCCGCTGGGCGAGACCCTACTGATCGACAAGCAACCCCGGCGGATCACCGCTGTGCTCAAGGACATGCCGTCCAACACCCACCTTACGGGCGAGATCTACACCTCGGGCCGCGACGCCAGCAGCCGGCTCAATGACCCGCGATTCTCAGGCGGCCTTTCCAATCTAGTCGCGACCTACTTCCGGCTGAAGCCGAGCTCGGCGATCGGGCCGATCGACGCGCAGTTGCCGGCCTTCGTCGATCGGCACTATGACCTGAAGGCGCAAGAGACGACCATCGGCAAGGCGAAGGTGATCCTCCACCCCGTGCCGATTGCCGACATTCACATGCGGCCTGCGCACGCCAACCAGTTCAGCAAGGCCCCGGCTGATCCGGCGGTGGTGGGCGCCATCGGCGGCATCGGCGGGCTGATCGTGCTGGTGGCAGCGATCAACTTCGTCACCCTGATGACCGCGCGCGCGGCGCGGCGAGCGGTGGAGGTCGGGGTGCGCAAGGCGGCCGGCGCGACGCGCCGGGACCTGGTTCTCCAGTTCATGGGCGAGGCTTTCGTCTATGTGGTCCTGGCCGGCATCGTCGGCGTGGCCATTGCCGAGCTGGTGCTGCCGGCGTTCAACGCTCTGGTCCAGCGGCGGATCGGCTTCGACTACCTGCACGACCCCATGCTGGCCGCAGGCATAGTCTCGGTGCTGATCGCCGTGGCCCTGGCGGCGGGAACCTATCCGGCCTTGGTGCTCTCGGGCTTCAGGCCGGCAGCGGTGCTGAAAGGCGGTCTGACCCAGGGCCCGGGCGGCGCGCGCGTCCGCGAGGCGCTGGTGGTGGTGCAGTTCTCGGTGCTGATTGGCCTGATCCTGATCGCCGGCACGATCTACCGGCAGACGAAGTTCGCCCTGAACGACGGCATGCGGCTCGACAAGACCCAGGTGCTGCTGCTGTTCACGCCGAACTGCACAGACACCCTGAGTCACGAGGTCGCGCGCCTGCCGGGCGTTCAGGGCGCGGCCTGCGCATCCGCCCAGGCGCTGGCGCTCGGCGACAACGAGGACAACGCCACCGTCGGAAACCGCAGCCTGCCGCTGCCGATCATCCAAGTGGACCAGGGCTTTTTCGATGTCTACCGCGTTCGGCCGCTCGCCGGACGCCTGTTCGAGGCCGGCCGTGCGGCCGACAGCACCGGCGGGGAGCAGTTCAACCCGCCGTTAGTGCTCAATGAGACGGCGGCCCGCCGGTTCGGCTTCGCCACACCGGCCGCCGCGGTGGGCCGTACGGTGCTGTGGCACGGCGCCTGGGATCCCGGCGCCAAGGCGCCACCGCGGAGGCCCTCACCCATCATCGGTGTGGTGCCGGACTTCACCTTCGGCTCGGTACGCGCCGAGATCATGCCTGCGGCTTACGTGATCACCATGCAGGGCTCACCGGGCTTCTATTCATCCATCGCCTTGAACGTGCGGCTGAATCCGCGCCACGTGAAGGAGACGCTGATGGCCATCGACAGCCTGTGGAGGCGGGTCGGGACTGGCCCGATCATCCGCTACTTTGTCGATCAGTTCATGCTGCGGCTCTACGTCGACACCATCGTCCAGGGCGC
>JANXXK010000161.1 GCA_025350685.1 Alphaproteobacteria bacterium
GCCCTGTCGCTTACCGCCTGCCAGAAGGCGGACGACGCCGCCTTCGGCCAGAAGGTGCACGCCTATCTGCTGGCGCACCCCGAAGTGCTGCGCGAGGCCTCCGAGAAGCTGGCGCAAAACGATCGGCTGGCGGCGATGAAGGCCTCCACCGACGCGATCTCCAAATACCGTGGGGAGCTGGAGCGCGATCCGCGCGACTTCGTCGCCAATCCGGGAGGCCGGATCACAGTCGTCGAGTTCTTCGATTACCGCTGCGGCTACTGCAAATTGGCCGCGCCCGAGGTGGTCAAGCTGATCGAGCAGAACCCCGACGTGCGGTTCGTGTTCAAGCAGTTCCCGATCTTCGGCGAGGTCTCCGACACGGCCGCCAAGATCGCGCTTACCCGGGGCGGCAAGGCCAAGGGGCTGGAAATCTACAAGGTCCTGATGAGCGAAAAGGCGCTGGATGATGCAGCCCTCGACCGCCACCTGGCCGAAGTGGGCATCGACTCCGCTCAGGCGCGCAAGGAAGCCGCCCATCCGCTGATCGACCGGCAGATCCTCGACACCCACGTGCTGGCCCGGGCCTTGAAGATCGACGGGACGCCGGCGTTCATCGTCGGCGACACCATGATCCCGGGCGCCGACATGCCAGCGCTGAAGGCCGCGATCGCCGCGGCCAAGACCTCTGCAGGACCGGCCATCTCCAAGAGCTGAGGCGCCTTCCCCGCCGTCAGCGGAGGACAATGCTACGGTCCAGCTTGCACCGCCTTGAGGCTCTGAAACGCATGTCGGAAAAGGTACTGGTGATCGGCGCCGGGATGGCCGGGCTCTGGACCGCGCTGGCGCTCGCGCCCACGGGCCGGCGGGTGACGATCCTCGAGCGCGATCCGCCGCCGCCGGACGGCGGACCCGACGCCGCGTTCGACGACTGGGCGCGGCGCGGCGTGGGTCATCTGCGCCACAGCCATGCGTTCCTGGCGCGCCTGCGGCTGATCATCCGCGATCAGCACCCCAAGCTGCTGGAGGAGCTGATGGCGGCCGGCTGCCGCGACCTGCCGTTCGAGGGCGGGCTGACCGATCAGCACAAGCGGAACTACAAGCCCAGCCCCCAGGACAAGGACCTCGCGGTGCTGACCAGCCGGCGCACGACGCTGGAACTGGTGATCCGCCGCTATGTGCAGGCCCAGGCCAACATCGAGATCCGCTCCGGCGCCTTCGTCCGCGAGCTGCGCGTCCAGCCCGGGCCGGTCCCCGTGGTCATCGGCGTCGTGCTCGAGAACGGTGAGGAGCTCGCCGCCGATATCGTTATAGACGCCGCCGGGCGCACCTCTCAGGCCATCGAGCAGCTGATCGCCGCCGGCGCGACCATTCCCGAGGAGTCGGAGGACTGCGGCATCCTCTATTTCACCCGCCATTACCGGCTGAACCCCGGTGTCGAGGAGCCACCGCGCGGTGAGGCGCCGGTGACCGGGGACCTCGAGTACCTCAAGTTCGGGGTGTTCCCCGGGGACAACGGCTGCTTCTCGATCACGCTCTGCGTGCCGGAGATCGAGCTCGAGCTGCGCAAGAAGATCGTCGATCCGAAGGTGTTCGACGGGATCTGCGAGCGGCTGCCAGGGCTTGCGCCCTGGGTCGACGCCCGCACCGCCACGCCGATCAGCAAGGTCTTCGGCATGGGCGACCTGCATAGTCGCTGGCGGGACGTGGCGCCGGGCGGCCATCCTGCGGTGCTCGGCTTCTTCCCGGTGGGCGACAGCCTAGTGCGGTCGAACCCACTTTATGGACGAGGCTGCTCGTTCGCCGCCGTTAGCGCGCACCTGCTACGCGACGCCATTCAGAGCTTCGCCGATCCCGCGGCGCGCGTGGGCGCCTATCAACGGCGGATCGCGGCCGAGCTTCGGCCCTACTACGACGCCATGCGCGATCAGGACCGCAGCGCCGTCCGCCGAGCCCGCCAAGCGCTGACCCCCGGCTACAGGCCCAGCCTGAAGAGCCGACTAACCCGGCGGTTCCTGGAGGACGGCGTTGCCGTGGCCATTCGCTCGGACGTCGAGCTGTTCCGCGCCGCCCTGCGCGGCTTCCACATGCTGGAGGACCCGCAGGCCTGGCTGAAGCGCCCTGCCAACCTCGCCAAGATCATGGGTTACCTGGCACGCGGCAGGAAGGCCAATGCGGCGGCCTATCGCCTGCCCGGCGGGCCGGACCGCGAGGCCATGTTGCGGGGCCTGGGGCTGGAGCCGCAGACCGACATCGATCGCGTCGTCGCCGAGGCGACCTGATCCCTCTAGGCTGCGAGCCAAATCCCCCAGTCTGAAGGCCAGCCATGCGCCGCACAGCCCTCCTCGCCCTCACCGCCGCGCTCGTCTCCACTGCAGCCCTGGCCGCAGACATCGCGGTGAAGCAGGAGATGAAGGAGGTTGTGGACGCGGCCTCCAACATCCTGTTCGCGGTCGGGGGGACGTCGATCCGGCCAACGGGCCAGACGCCGCCAAGGTCCCGGCCGCCCGCTGGGCCGAAGGACTGAAGGCCGCCCAGACGCTGAAGGCGGTCGGCGCCCACCTGCAGGGGCTCCAGAAGCAGCCCGGCCCGGAATGGACGTCTTCGGCCGCCGACTTCGCGAAGTACGCCGCCGCCGCGGAAAAGGCGGCTCAGACCCGCGACGGTGCCGGGTTCTCGACGGCGGCCAATGCGCTCGCCGACACCTGCACCGCCTGCCACACCAAGTGGAAGCCGAAGACCTAGATCAGGCCGGCCCTCGGCGAGGACGGATCGGCGTAGGTGCGCTTGGCCATCCGCCCAGCGAGATAGGCTTCGCGCCCGGCGATGACCGCATGCTTCATGGCCGTCGCCATGCGGATCGGGTCACGCGCCTCGGCGATAGCGGTGTTCATCAGCACCGCGTCGCAGCCGATCTCCATGGCCAGGGTGGCGTCCGAGGCGGTGCCCACGCCAGCGTCCACCAGCACCGGCACTTTCGACTGCTCGATGATGAGGCCGAGGTTGAGGAAGTTCTGGATGCCGCGGCCGGAGCCAATCGGGGCGGCGGCCGGCATGATCGCCGCGGCGCCCGCCTCTTCCAGCTTGAGCGCATAGACCGGGTCGTCCGAGCAATAGACCATCACCTGGAAACCCTCGGAGATCAGCAGCTTGAGCGCCCGCAGCGTCTCTTCCATGTCGGGCAGCAGGTGCTTGGTGTTGGACAGCACCTCAAGCTTCACCAGGTCCCAGCCGCCGGCCTCGCGGGCCAGCCGCAGGGTGCGCACGGCGTCTTCGCCGGTGAAGCAGCCGGCGGTATTGGGCAGGAAGGTGAAGCGGTCGGGCTTCACGTAGTCGACCAGCATCGGCTGGCTGGGGTCCGACAGGTTCACCCGGCGCAGCGCCACCGTGACGATCTCGGCGCCGGCGGCCTCGGCGGCGGCGGCATTCTGAGCGTAGTCCTTGTATTTGCCGGTGCCGACGATCAGGCGCGAGCGGAACGTGCGGCCAGCGACGGTCCAGCTGTCGTCAAGCTGTTGGGCTCCGTCCATCTCAGCCGCCTCCGATGAAGTGCACGATCTCGATCCGGTCGCCGTCGCTCAGTGCGGTCCTTCCATAGGCCGAGCGCGGCACGATCTCCAGATTGCGTTCCACCGCCACCTTGCGCGCGTCCAGGCCCAGCGCCGCCACGAGGTCCGCCACGTCGGAAAGCCCGGCGAAGGCGCGCGGTTCTCCGTTGATGGTCAGGGTCATGGTTCACTCATTGGGGAGGCGCACTCGTCCACCAAGCTTGTGACCCCGGTCACCGCCCGGTACAAGACGGCGGAATCGACGGCGGAGCCGAATGTCGAAACCGATCTATGTGCTGAGCGGGCCTAATCTCAACCTCCTGGGCGCCCGCGAGCCGGAAATTTACGGTCACCATACCCTCGACGACGTGCAGCGGCTCTGCGAAGCCCGCGCGTCAGCTTTGGGCTGTTCGATCGTTTTCCGCCAATCCAACCACGAGGGCGAGCTGATCGACTGGATCCAGGAAGCCCGTGAGAAGGCCTGCGCCCTGGTGATCAATCCGGCGGGCTATGGCCACACCTCGGTGGCGATCCTCGATGCCCTGAAGATGGTGGACGTGCCTGTGGTCGAGTGCCACCTATCCAACCCCGCCGCACGTGAGGCGTTCCGCCACCAGACCTATGTCTCCCTCGCGGCCACCGGCGTTGTGTCCGGCTTCGGCGCCGCGAGCTATGAACTAGCCGTCGAGGCCGCCGCGGGCCTAGTGTGCCGGATTTGAAGTTCGCATCATTCAGGGTCGTGCGCTGTTGCGAACTTCAAATCTGAAAAGGCCCACTAAAGACCTATATTCGCTAGTGTCCTCATCGATTCCGAAGTTCGTCCGAGCCCGCCACAAGCAATTGCGAACTTCGGAATCGGGACACTAGCCCGCAAAGCCTGAAGACGCAGAAGCGAAGGTATTTCCATGGCTAGCCCTCCCAAGGCCCCTGCCGCCGATCCGATCGACGCGCGCCTGGTGCGCCGACTGGCCGACATCCTGACGGAGACCGGCCTCTCGGAAATCGAGGTCGAACACGCCGGCCTGAAAATCCGGGTGGCGAAGACCCTGACGGCGGCCCCGATGCAGGTCGTGCAAGCCGCCCCCGTAGCGGCCGCGACCCCTGTGGCCACCGCCACGGCTGCCGCCTCGGCCGACGCCACGCCGGCCGCCCGCGCCAACGGCGACGAGGTGAAGTCGCCGATGGTCGGCAGCGTCTTCCTGCAGCCCGAGCCCGGCGCGGAGCCCTTCGTGAAGGTCGGTGACACCGTAACCGCCGGCCAGACCCTGATGATCATCGAAGCCATGAAGACCATGAATCCGATTCCGGCGCCCAAGGCCGGCAAGGTCCTGGAAATCCTGGTGGAGGATGGCCAGCCCGTGGAGTTCGGCGAGCCGCTCGCGGTCATCGGCTAGAGCTATGTTTGAAAAAATTCTCATCGCCAACCGCGGCGAGATCGCCCTTCGCGTGCACCGCGCGTGCAAGGAGATGGGCATTTCCACCGTCGCCGTGCACTCCGAGGCCGACAGTGGCGCCATGTGGGTAAGACTTGCCGACGAGAGCGTGTGCATTGGACCGCCGGCCGCGGCCAAGAGCTACCTGAACATCCCCTCGATCATCGCCGCGGCGGAGATCACCGGGGCTCAGGCAATCCATCCAGGCTACGGATTTCTTTCGGAAAATGCCCGCTTCGCCGAAATCGTCGAGGCGCACGGCTTCACCTTCATCGGGCCCAAGCCCGAACACATCAAGCTGATGGGCGACAAGATCACCGCCAAGCAGGCGGTGAAGGCCGCCGGCATCCCGGTGGTCCCCGGCTCCGACGGGGCGGTGACCACCGAAGAGGAAGCCTTCGCGGCGGCCAAAGCCATCGGCTTCCCGGTGCTAATCAAGGCCGCAGCCGGCGGCGGCGGGCGCGGCATGAAGGTCGCCCAGACCGAAGACGACCTCTACGAGGCGGTCTCCACGGCGCGGTCCGAGGCCAAGGCTGCGTTCGGTGACGACGCGGTCTATATGGAGCGCTACCTGCAGACGCCGCGGCACATCGAGCTGCAAGTCATCGCCGACAGCTTCGGCAACGTCTGCCACCTGGGCGAACGCGACTGTTCCCTGCAGCGCCGCCACCAGAAGGTGCTGGAGGAAGCCCCCTCGCCCGCCATCGACGCCGAGACGCGCGCGAAGATCGGCAAGGTCGTCGTCGATGCGGTGAAGGCCATCGGCTACCTGGGCGTCGGCACCATCGAGTTCCTGTACGAGAACGGCGAGTTCTTCTTCATCGAAATGAACACCCGTCTGCAGGTGGAACATCCGGTCACCGAGGCGATCACCGGCATCGACCTGGTGCGCGAACAGATCCGCATCGCCGCCGGCCTGCCGCTGTCGTTCAGCCAGCAGGACGTGGTTTTCGAGGGCCACGCCATCGAATGCCGGATCAATGCCGAGAATGCCAAGACCTTCGCCCCCTCGCCGGGCCTGGTCACCGACTTCCACGCGCCGGGCGGCCTGGGCGTGCGGCTCGATAGCGCGCTCTACGCCGGCTACACGATCCCGCCCTACTACGACAGCCTGATCGGCAAGCTGATCGTCCACGGCCGCGACCGCGACGAGTGCGTGGCCCGGATGATGCGCTGCCTGAACGAGATCGTGGTGGCCGGCGTCGAGACCAACATCGCCCTTTTCCAGGACCTGCTGACCCAGCCCGACATCATCGCCGGCGACTACAACATCCACTGGCTGGAAAACTGGATGAAGGCCCAGGCGGCGTCGGCCTGATCGCCACGGCGCTCAAAGCCGGGCTAACCTCGCCCCATGGCGCAGTTCGACGCCCGCGACCTTCTGTCCTGCTATGCGCGCGGCGTGTTTCCGATGGCCGACGCGCGCGAGGATGAGCGCGTCTTCCTGATCGATCCGGAACGGCGCGGCGTGCTGCCGCTGGACGGCTTCCACATCTCGCGCAGGCTGGCGCGCACAGTGCGCGGCGATCCCTTCGAGGTGCGCGTCGACACCGCCTTCCGCGCCGTTGTGCAGGCCTGCGCCGAGGCCGGGCCGGGGCGAACGCAGACCTGGATCAACCACCCGATCGAGGACCTATATGTCAGCCTGCAGGAGCGGGGCTTCGCCCACTCCGTGGAATGCTGGCGCGGCGATGAGCTGCTGGGTGGGCTCTACGGCGTGGCGCTGGGCGGGGCTTTTTTCGGCGAGAGCATGTTCTCCCGCGCCCGGGACGCCTCGAAGGTGGCGCTGACCCACCTGGTCGCCAGGCTGATCGCCGGCGGCTACCGCTTGCTCGACGCCCAATTCATGACCGACCACCTGACTCAGTTCGGAGCCGAGGAAATCTCACGGCTGGACTATCACCGCCGGCTAGCCCTCGCGCTGTCGGCCGAAGCGGACTTTCAGCGCGCTGGTGCGGGCGCGGTGACCGGCGCGGTGGCCCTGCAGGTGATCAGCCAGGCGTCGTAGACTGGGTGTTCCAGCGGGTGCAGGCCCGGCGAGGAGGCGTACATCCAGCCCTTGAAGGCCAGGCGGGTCGCCAGCGCCGGGCGTCCGGGCTCGGAGCGCGGCTGGCTGTCGATGGTTAGGTAGGCGATGGAATCGTCGATCGGCTCGCCGGGCGCCGAGCGCTCGCAGGCCTTCACCGTGAAGACCAGGCTCTTGAAGCGGATCGGTCGGCCCACCGGCGCCTCGAAACGCAGGCTCTCGGCTGTGACCTTGTCGAGGGCCTCGAGGATGGCGACGTCGTAGCGGGCGCGGCGCTCGGGGATGGCGGGCTTGGTCTCGGTGGGCGGCGGCGGCGGCGCGGCGGTGACTTCCTTCTCCGAGATCGGCGGCACCGCGGTGGGCGCGGGGGTCGGCACCGTGACCGGCGGGGCCTCCTCGGACGCCGCGGCCTTTGGCGCAGGCTCCTGCAGCGGGACCGTTGGCGGCGCGGGCTGGGCCCAGGCCAGCCCCGAAGCGGCGAGACCCGCCAGGCTCACGAGCCGGATGCCGCGCTTCAGGACGATCATGGCGGACGGGCGGATCGACACGGGGGCAGGCGCCTATTTCGGGGTCCAGGCCTCGTAGTCGCCGGTCGCCTTCTGGCGCTCGCCACCACGGGAGAGCGCGCCGGCCGGCTTGTAGGCGTGGATGGTGCCGGTGAGGTTGGGCAGGTGGCTCTTTTCCCAGGACTTGATCGCGAACGGCTCGACGGTCGGCGGCTCAGCGAAGGTGTAGTGCAGCCAGCCGTGCCAGTCGGGCGAGACCTTGGACGCCTCCGCATAGCCGTTGAAGATCACCCAGCGGCGCTTGCGGCCCTTATCGTAGCTGTCGCGGTCGTCGCGCGCCTCGAAGTAGCGGTTGCCGAGTTCGTCCTGGCCGACGAAGCGGCCGCGGCGCGCGATATGAAAGCGCTGGCCGAAGGTCGCGCCGTTCCACCAGGTGAAGATCGATCGCAGGAAATTCAGCACGGCCAACAGGTCTCGGTCGGGGAATGGGCGGGCGGACTATAGGCGGGGCGATTTGGAGCGTCCAGCGCGCGCGCCCTCTCAGGCTGTTTGGGCAACGCAAGATGTTGGGGATGAATGGCCCTGCGACCGCAACATCTATTGATCGCCGGCCCGAGAGCCGGCTACCCTCCCCGGAACGGAGTCGGCGGATGGGTCGCGAAGCGTCGCGGACGAGGATCGAAGCGCGGGTCGTGGAGCTGGGCGGACGTCTCGTCGAGGCCCAGGCCCCGGCCCATTGGACCGCAGCGCGGCTCGACGCCTGGATCGACTGGGCGGCCCGCCGGACGGACCGGGCGACCGACATCCCGGCCGCCATCGCCGACTATGTCGAGGAGCTGACCGGGTGCGCTCAGGCCAAGGGGCTGGTGAAGGACGTTCGCGCCCGCACCCGCTTCCGCGACGCCCTGACCGAAGCGCTGTTGGTCGGCACGCTGGCGATCGGCGGGACGATGGGGGACCGGGCGACCCCGGTGATCGAAGCGGGTTCGTTGGACCTGGCCCCGGCCCTCACCCGTCTGACCGCCGTCCACCGAGGCCGCGCCACCGCCGCCGCCGCCACAGACGAGCTCGGGCGCAGGCTGCAGGCGGTCATGGACGCCATTCTGCGCTGCGACGGCGACGCGGAAGCCTGCGCCGACCCGAGGGCGAACCCGAGCCTGGCCCGGGCCGCCGATGCCGCGCGCTCCGCCGGGGCGTCGGACGGCTTGATCCTGGAGGCCATCGCGCTCGCCCGCGACGGGGAAGTCGCCTGGGACTCCGAGGCGCCTGCCGCCGAGCCGGCCGGAGCGGCGCTAATCGTGGCCGGAGCGCTCGACACCGACGCCGCGGCGGTGGCGCGCGCCGCCTGGGCCACCGGGGCCGTGATCGTCGCTGGCGATGTGCTGACGGCGGACCGGATAGCAGCCTGCGGTGGCGCCCTTCACGCCGGGATCGACCTGATGGGATTCTGGTCTGACGCCGGCTTCGACATCGACGCCTTCGAAGGCGCCGTCGCCCTGCTGGCAGGCGCGCTGGCCGCGGCGACCGAGGGGCCGGTGCTGGTGGGGCTGGCCGGCCTCGGCGAGTGGCTGTGCGCCAACGGCCTCGACTACGACAGCGACGCCGGGCGGGAGACCGCGCGAGAGCTCTACCTGGCCGCCGGGCGGGCCATGGCCGGCGCCGCGCTGGACGGCGGCCTCTCCCTCTTCCGTGACGCGGAACTCGAGCTGCGCCTGGGCGGCGGCCGGCTGTCGGCGGAACCCTGGACTGGCCCGGTGACCTTCGCCGAAACTGCCGAGGGCGAGCCGGTGCGCGTGCTGTCCGAGGCCGCAATCCGCGGACTGGCGCTGGCCGGCGTCGAGCCGGCCGAGGCTCACGCCCTGCTGCTGGGTCGGGCTGACTTGGCCGAAGCCCCCGGCGTCGGCCACGCCGCGCTCACCGCGCGAGGGTTCACCGACCACGAGATCGCCGCGGTGGAGGCGGCCTTGCCGCTGGTCTCGCGGCTTTCCGACGCTTTTGGACCGTCGGTCATCGACGAAGGCTTCCTGCGCGACGTCCTGGGCATCACCGCCGAGCAGCTGGCCGACCCGCGGTTCGACCTGCTGGCGCAGATGGGCTTCTCCGCCGCCGACGTGGCCGCCGCCGAGGACTATGCCCTGGGCCGTGACAGCTTGGCGCAGGCCGAGTTCCTGTTGCCGTCAGCGCGCGCGGTGTTCCGCACCCGCGAGGAGTTGGGCGAAGCGCCCCGCCGCGCCATGCTGGCGGCGCTGGAGCCGGCCCTGGCGGTCCCCACCGTGGCCGAGATCGAACTGGTCTGGCGGGCTAGCCCCGCCGAGGCGCTGGCCGCGATCGCCGGCGCGGCGGGATCTGTGCGGATCCGCCGGGAGAGCGCGCCGGCCGGCCTCGTGCTGGACCTTCCCAGCCTGGCCGAGACGCGGCCGGCAATCCGCGAACACGCCCCCGAGGAGCGCATCGTCGAACGCGTGGTCGAGCGCGACCGTACCCGGCGCAAACTGCCGGACCGCCGCAAGGGATATATCCAGAAGGCCGCGGTGGGCGGCCACAAGGTCTATCTGCACACCGGCGAATACGACGATGGCGAGCTCGGCGAGATCTTCATCGACATGCACAAGGAAGGCGCCGCCTTTCGTTCGCTGATGAACAATTTCGCCATCGCGATCTCGATCGGCCTGCAGTACGGGGTGCCGCTGGATGAGTTCGTCGACGCCTTCGTCTTCACCCGCTTCGAACCGGCCGGGCCGGTGACTGGCAATGACACGGTGCGTTCGGCGACATCGATCCTCGACTACATCTTCCGCGAGCTGGGGGTCTCCTACCTGGGCCGCGAAGACCTGGCGACGGCCGATCCGGGCGAGCTCCACGCCGACGGGCTGGGCAACGCCAAGGCCGACGAGGCGGCCCTGCAGCCAGAGGGGCCGCAGCCGGCGTCTCGGTTCATCTCGCGCGGGTTCTCGCGCGGCGCGGCGCCGGACAACCTGGTGTTCCTGCCCACCGCCAACCGCGCCAGCGGTCCCGCCGCGCGCGAAGCAGCCGACGTCTGCGCGGCCTGCGGCGATGTGTCCGTGGTGCGCAAGGGCGCCTCGCTGATCTGCGAAACCTGTGGCGCGCGCGCAGGTCGAACAGGCGAAGATCACAACGCCTAAGCGTCGTCGCCGACGGCTAAGCCCTTAAGAATTACCGCGAATTAAGTGGCGCCGCCCACGGGCTGAGCGCAGACGAGGAAGGGCAAATTCAAGGATAGCGCCTAAGTGATCTCGGCCCTCACACGATCCCTGCTCGCCTCCGCAGCGCTGGCCCTGGCCGCGCCCGGCGCGGCCTTCGCGGCGAGTGGCGGCGACAGGGAAGTGTCCAGGATGAACAGTTTCGGGGGCTCCTGCCCCAAGTGCGAGCTCTCGGGGCGCAGGCTGGCCGGGGCGCATTTCACCGGCGCAGACTTTTCCGGCGCCGCCCTGGTGGGCTCGGACCTGCGCGAGGCTCGTTTCATCGCCTCGAACTTCACCAACGCCGACCTGTCGCGCGCTGACCTGACCGATTCGGAGCTGATGGGCGCCAACTTCACCGGCGCGAACATGTCCCACGCCCGGCTGCGGTCGACGGAGGCCAAGGGCGTGACCTTCGTCGGCGCCAATCTCTCCAACGCCGACCTTAGCGACTCCGAGGTGATGGCCGCCAATTTCACCAAGGCGATCATGAACGGGACGATCCTGCGCTCCGCCGAGCTGCATTTCGCCGTCATGTCCAACGCCGAGGCCCGTGGTGCGGACTTTAGGGACGCCGAGCTGAACGGGGCGGTGTTGGTGAACGGCCATTTCGACAAGGCCTCTTTCCGCTCGGCCGAGCTGAACGGGGCGGTGCTGACCGGCGGCAGCTTCGACGGCGCGGACTTCAAGGACGCCGAGATGCACCGCACGGTGATCGCCGGCGTCGATCTGAGCCACGCCCGCGGCCTGACGCAGGAGCAGCTCGACGAAGCCTGCGCCGACGCCAAGACGCGATTGCCGAGCGGCTTGAGCGCGCGAAACTGCGCCGGTATCCGCACGATCATCCACCAGGCAGGGTCGGCCATGTGGGGTGTGCACGCCTACCCGATGCCGCCGACACCCGCCGTGCCCGCCCCGCCCGCGCCCCCGGCGCCGCCCGCACCGCCGCCGACGCCGACCCGCTATCTGATCGAGATGCTTTCGGACTGAGGTGTCCGGCTAGGCCTTCAGCGGTGGCGCGAGCCGGATATTCAGGTCTTTCAATTGCTTGTCGCTGACTTCTGATGGCGCATTCATCATCAGATCCTGCCCCTGCTGGTTCAGCGGGAAGGCGATGACCTCGCGGATCGCCGTCTCACCGGCCAGCAGCATGACGATGCGGTCGATGCCGGGCGCCAGACCCCCGTGCGGCGGCGCGCCATGGCGGAAGGCGTTCAGCATGCCGCCAAACTGCTCCTCGACCACGTTCGGCCCGTAGCCGGCAATCTCGAAGGCCCTGAGCATGATTTCCGGCAAGTGGTTCCGCACCGCGCCGGAGCACAGCTCATAGCCGTTGCAGACGATGTCATACTGGTAGGCCAGGACCTCGAGCGGGTCCTTGCTGTTCAGCGCTTCCAACTCGCCCTGCGGCATCGAGAAGGGGTTGTGGCTGAAGTCGACGTGGTTGGTCTCTTCGTTCATCTCGAACATCGGGAAATCGACGATCCAGACGAATTCGAAGCGGTTCTCGTCCACCA
>JANXXK010000171.1 GCA_025350685.1 Alphaproteobacteria bacterium
TCGGCGGCATCAAGGACATGGGCGGCATCCCCGACCTGATGTTCGTGATCGACACCAACAAGGAAGCCATCGCCATCCAAGAGGCGCGCAAGCTCAATATCCCGGTCATCGCGATCCTGGACACCAACTGCAACCCGGACGGCATCACCTTCCCGATCCCGGGCAACGACGACGCCGCCCGCGCCATTCAGCTCTACTGCGACCTGATGGCCGACTCGATCCTGGATGGTCTGGCGGCGGGGCAATCCGCCGCCGGTGTGGATCTCGGCGCCTCGGAGGCTCCCATGGAGCCGGCCCTGGCCCGCGAGATGACCTCGGAACCGGCCGTTGCGCCGAAGCCGAAGAAGGCCAAGGCCGCGGCGGCTGCGCCGGCTCCCGAGCCTGAGGTCGTCGCTGAGGCGCCCGTCGAGGCCGTGGCCGAAGCCGCTGCCGAGCCTGTCGCGGAAGAGACGGCTCCGGCCGCCGAAGCCGAGGCCGCGCCCGAGCCCGAGGCCGCGACCGAAGCCGCGGCTGAGCAGCCGAGCGAAGAACAGGCCAGCTGAGCCGTCACCGGCTCACGCTAACCATTCACTGAAGGCGGACTCCGTGCGGAGTCCGCCGACCTAGACATTGAAGGAGCTGACCATGGCGGAGATCACCGCTGCGCTGGTCAAGGACCTGCGCGAGAAAACCGGCGTCGGCATGATGGATTGCAAGACGGCCCTGACGGAGAACGGCGGGGACATCGAAGCGTCCATCGATTGGCTGCGCGCCAAGGGCCTCTCCAAGGCCGCCAAGAAGGCTGACCGCGCCGCTGCCGAAGGGCTGGTGGCGGGGATGGTCAGTGCCGACGGCAAGACCGGCGTGCTGGTCGAACTGAACGCCGAAACCGACTTCGTGGCCAAGAACGACACCTTCCAGGCCGCGGCCCGTGAGATCGCGCGCGTCGGCCTGGAGCTCGAGGGCGTTGACGCCATCTCGGCGGCCAAGACCGCCAAGGGCGAGACCGTCAGCGAGATGGTCACCAACATGATCGCCACCATCGGCGAGAACATGCGCCTGCGCCGCTCGGCCCGCCTGTCGGTGGCTGAGGGCGCTGTGTCGCTCTACCTGCACGCCAAGCAGGGTGATGATGTGGGCAGGCTCGCTGTACTGGTCGCCCTGGAAGGCGCCGGCGACCAGGCGGTGCTGAAGGAGGTCGGCCGCAAGATCGCGATGCACGTGGCCGGCACCCCGACCCCGCCGCTGGCGCTCACCGAGGCCGACCTCGATCCAGCCGCCGTCGAGAAGGAAAAGAAGTTCCTCACCGACCAGGCGATGGAATCGGGCAAGCCGCGCGAGATCGCTGAGAAGATGATCGTCGGCCGTATTCGCAAATGGCAGGAGGAGGTCGTCCTCCTGAAGCAGCCCTTCGTGATGAACCCCGACCAGACGATTGAGCAGCTGATCGAGGCGACCGCCAAGGATCTCGGCTCATCGGTCACTTTGAAGGCCTTCGTTCGCTTCACCCTCGGCGAGGGCGTGGAAAAGACCGCGGGCCCTGACTTCGCCACTGAAGTGGCCTCGATGTCCGGCCAGAGCTAAGCTCGGCCGCGATAGGTGCTCTCAAGGGCGCGGTGCGTATCGACGCGCCGCGCCCTTGGTTTATGTTCGTTACGAGATAGGGATTCTCCATGCCTGACGGCCAGCCGCGCTACAAACGCATCCTCCTGAAATTGTCGGGAGAGGCGGGTGTCGGCGGCGACGGCTTCGGGATCGATCCCAAGACCCTGCAGGCCGTGGCCGAGGAGATCGCCGAGGTCGCTCGGGCCGGGATCCAGGTCTGCGTCGTGGTCGGTGGCGGCAACATCTTCCGCGGCGCGGCGCTCGCCGAGACCGGGATGGAACGCGCCAGCGCCGACTATATGGGCATGCTGGCGACCATCATGAATGCGCTGGCCGTGCAGGCGATGCTGGAAAAGATCGGCGTCGACACCCGCGTGCAGTCGGCGATCCCGATGGCGGCGATCTGCGAGCCCTATATCCGCCGGCGTGCGCTGCGCCACCTGGAGAAGGGCCGCGTGGTGATCTTCGCAGCGGGCGTCGGCGCGCCGTTCTTCACCACGGATTCAGGCGCAGCCCTGCGGGCCGCCGAGATGGGCTGCGATGCGCTGCTGAAGGGCACCAGCGTCGACGGCGTCTACACCGCAGACCCGAAGAAGGATCCCGACGCCCAGCGTTACGATACCCTGACCTACAAGGAAGTCCTGTCGAAGGATCTACGGGTCATGGACACCTCCGCCGTAAGCCTGATGCGCGACAACCACATCCCGATCGTGGTCTTTTCCATCCGCGAACGGGGCAACCTGCTGAAGGTCATCAAGGGCGAAGGTGTTTTCACCACCATCGCCTAGGACTGCCGACAACCGCGACGAAGGGAGGCAAACTCATGGCCACAGTCGAAAAGCCGGTGCTCGCGAAGTACCGGGACCGCATGGATAAGGCGGTCGCCGTCTTGAAGGAAGAGTTCGCCAGCCTGCGCACCGGCCGGGCCTCGTCGAGCCTGCTCGACCAGATCAACGTCGAGGCCTATGGCTCGACCATGCCGATCAATCAGGTGGGCGCCATCTCGGTGCCGGAGCCGCGGATGATCAGCGTCAGCGTCTGGGACAAGGCCCTGGTGATCGCCGTGGAGAAGGCCATCCGGTCGTCGAACCTGGGCCTCAACCCGGTGACCGACGGCCAGAACCTGCGCATCCCGATCCCGCCGCTGACCGAGGACCGGCGCAAGGAACTGGCCAAGATCGCCGGCAAATACGCCGAAACCCAGCGCATCGCGGTGCGCAACATCCGCCGCGACGCCAATGACGACCTGCGCGCCGCCGAGAAGGCGCACGTGATCAGCCAGGACGAGGAAAAGCGGATGGAGTCCGAGGTCCAGAAGCTGACCGATGAGGCGATCAGGCACGTGGACGAAGCCTTGAAAACCAAAGAACAAGAGATCATGCACGTCTAGGCGTGCGCGCCGTAGATCGCCGTTAGGATCGTAATTCGCCCCATGGCCGTCCAAGACAACCCCGCGTCGGCGGCGCCCAAAGCTCCTGCGGCGCAGGACGGTTTGCATGTGGCGATCGTCATGGACGGTAACGGCCGTTGGGCCAAGCGACGAGGGCTGCCCCGCACGCTGGGCCACCAGGCCGGCGTCGAAGCCGTCAAGCGCATCGTCCAGGCCGCCCCGGACCTGGGCATCCGCTGGCTGACCATCTTCGGCTTCTCCACCGAGAACTGGAGCCGCCCGGCCGCCGAGGTAGCCGAACTGATGGCCTTGCCGCAACGCTACTTCAAATCGGACCTTCCAAGGCTGGAGCGCGAGGGCGTGCGCGTGCGGGTGATCGGCCGCTCGGCGGGCCTGTCACGCGACCTGCTGAAGATCTGCCGGGAAGCCGAGCAGCGCACCGAGCACAACTCAGCGCTCTACCTGACCATCGCCTTCAACTACGGTGGCCAGGCCGACATCGCCGACGCCGCCCAGCGCTTCGCCGAGGATGTCGCCGCCGGGCGCGCCGAGCCGGGCGACCTCACCGAGGCGGCCTTCGCCCGCTACCTGTCGACCTCAGCCCTGCCGCCGCCGGACATTATCGTGCGCCCCTCGGGCGAGCAGCGGCTGTCCAATTTCGTCCTCTGGGAAGCCGCCTACGCGGAGTTCGTCTTCCAGGACGTGCTTTGGCCCGACTATTCGGCCGAACACCTGAAGGCGGCCCTCGCCGAGTACCACACGCGTGATCGGCGTTACGGCGCGGTCGTGGCCGATGACGTCCTTGCCGCAGGCTAGGCGCTTCGACTGGTCCAACCTCGGCCTGAGGATCGCCTCTGGCGTGGTTCTGGTCCCGACGGCGCTCTACGCCACGCTGGGCCAGCATCAGCATCTCGTCCCCGCCCTGCAGGGCCGCCAAGAGGCGCTGCCCTATCTCCTGCTGATCTCGGTGGGGGTGGCCCTGTTGGCCATCGAATGGGGCGGCATGAGCGCGCCGCGCTCGCCGGTCCGGGTCTCCGCGGCAGTCACCGCGGCGATCCTGGCGGCGGTGTTCCTGGCCTATGAGGCCCACTTCGTCCTGGCCTGGATGATGCTGCCGGTGGGCGCGCTCGCAGCGGCCCTGGTCGCCCGCGGGGTCGCTGAGCGTCCAGCCGATGCGGCCTATGGCGTGCTCTATGTCGCGCCGGCCGCCGTCTGCCTGATCTGGCTCCGGTCCACCAACCAGGGCGTCTGGTGGACGCTTATGCTCTTCGCCGCCACCTGGTCCGCCGATATCGGCGCCTTTGCGGTGGGATCCATCCTCAAGGGTCCAAAACTCTGGCCGCGCTTCTCACCCAACAAGACGTGGTCGGGATTTGTCGGGGGACTTGCCGCCTCCATGGGGGCGGGGACCTTGATGGCCTCCTTGCCCTATTTCCAGCTGAGCCTCTGGGCTGCGGCCCTGATCGGATTGACGGTGGGTCTGGCGACCATGGCCGGCGACCTCTGGGAGTCGGCGCTGAAACGGCGGTTTGGCGTTAAGGACTCCGGTGACATCATCCCCGGACACGGCGGTCTCCTGGATCGCGTCGACGGGCTGATGTTCGCCGTTGTGGTCATGGCCGGCGCTCGGCTCGCCAATCACCTGGGGTGGGGACATTGAGCCTGCCGCGTAAGGTCAGCGTCCTCGGCTCGACAGGCTCCATCGGGGTCTCGACGCTGGAGCTTTTCGAAAAGTCCGGAGTTGAGGTCGAGGTGGTGGCCCTGGCCGCCGGCCGCAATGTCCAGCGTCTCGCCGAACAGGCGTTGAAATGGCGGCCGCAAGTGGCTGTCATTGAAGATGAAACGGTCCTTCCCGAGCTCCGCGAGAGGCTTGCGGGATCTGGGATTCGCGCCGCCGCGGGCGCCGCGGCCGTCGTCGAAGCCGCCTCGGCCGACGCCCAGTGGGTGATGTCCGCCATCGTGGGCTTTGCGGGCCTCGCACCGACGCTCGCCGCCGCGCGTTCGGGCGCCGTCGTCGCGCTCGCCAACAAGGAGAGCCTGATCTGCGCGGGTCCGGCGCTGCTGCGGATCGCCAAGCTTGCCGGCGGGGTGGTGATCCCGGTCGATTCGGAACATTCGGCGATCTTTCAGGTATTTTCGCCCTCCAACGCTCAGCATGTCGCGCGGTTGATCCTGACCGCCTCAGGCGGCCCGTTCCGCGGCTGGACCCGCGAGCAGATGGCCCGCGCCACGCCCGAACAGGCGCTAGCCCACCCCAATTGGAGCATGGGCGCCAAAATTTCGGTCGATTCGGCGACCATGATGAACAAGGGCCTGGAGGTGATCGAGGCCGCCTACCTGTTCGCCATGCCGCCGGAGCGCATCGAGGTCTTGATCCATCCGCAATCCATCGTTCACAGCCTGGTGGAATACGCCGACGGCTCGACGCTGGCCCAGTTGGGCCCGCCGGACATGAAGAGCCCGATCGCCTGCGCCTTCGCCTGGCCCGACCGGTTGCCCTGGCCGGCGCAGCGGCTGGACTTGGCCCGTTCTGGCCCCCTGACCTTCGAAGAGCCGGATCTTGAGCGGTTTCCGGCGCTGAAGATCGCCAAAGCGGCCTTGGCCGTCGGCGGCGTCGCGCCCGCCGCGATGAACGCAGCCGACGAGATCGCCGTGGCGGCCTTCCTGGCCGGCCGGATCGGCTTTCTCGACATCGCCGCCACCGTCGAGGCCACCCTGGAGCGCCTCGAGCGGCAGAACCTGCTATGGCGTAGCGACAACGACCCGGTGGAAGCCGCGCGCGTCACCGATGCGACCGCGCGCCGCGTGGCGGGCGAGGTCGTAAGCGGCCTTATGGCTCCGGCGCACGCCTGAGTAGGGACGAGGAGAGCCGATGCACGGACTACTGCAGTTCATCCCCCTCTACATTCTGCCGTTCCTGGTGGTGGTCGGCGCTGTGGTCACTGTGCATGAGTTCGGCCATTTCCTGGCGGCCAAGGCCGTCGGCACCAAGATCGACCAATTCTCCATCGGCTTCGGCAAGCCGATCTTCCGCAGGACCGATAAGTCGGGGGTAGAGTGGCGTATCGGCTGGCTGCCCATTGGCGGCTTCGTGCGCTTCGCCGGCGACGAAAACGCCGCCAGTGTTCCCGACCAGGACGACCTGGAGGCCATGCGCCGCGAACTCCTGGCCCAGATTGGCCCGGCGGAACTGCGCCGCTACTACCATTTCAAGCCGATTTGGCAGCGGGCGCTGATCAGCGCCGCGGGGCCGGCCGCCAATTTCATTCTCGCCGTCGCCATCTTTGCCGGCGTCTTGCTGTTCATGGGCGAGCAGATCGCGCCCGCCCGGATCGAGGCGGTGATCGCCGGCAGCCCGGCCGCCCGCGCGGGTTTTCTGGCTGGCGACGTGGTCGTCGAGGTCGATGGCCAGGCGGTGAAAACCTTCGAGACGGTCAAGCAGCAGATCATCTTGCGTACTGGGCTTCCGATCCGATTCATCGTGGCCCGGAACGGCCAGAATCTCGCGATTACAGCGGCGCCGGAGCGCGGCGACGTCACCGACGACGTGGGGCATAAGCACCGGCTCGGTGTTCTGGGTGTTAAGTTCGGCTACCGCGCACAGGATGTGATCACCCGCCACTACGGCCCGATCGCCGCCGTCGAGGGCGGTGTGTCGCGGACGGCCGATGTGGTCACCACCACGGTCTTTTACCTCGGCCGGATGATCACGGGCCAAGAGAACGCGGACCAGATCTCAGGCCCGCTCGGCATGGCTCAGGTCTCCGGCGACCTGACCAAGCAGATCGCCGAAGGTTCCGCGAACCTTGGCGCCCTGGCGGCCAACCTTGGCCTTACCGCCCTGATTCTGGTGGCCAACATTTCCGTGGGCATCGGCTTTCTGAACCTGATGCCGATACCTGTGCTCGATGGGGGACACCTGCTGTTCTACGCCTATGAGGCGGTGGCGCGCCGCCCACTTGCTGCCAAGGTTCAGGCGGCAGGGTATCGCGTGGGCCTTGCGCTAGTTCTCGGATTGATGTTGTTCGCCACCTGGAACGATTTGCAGCGCCTGCATGTGTTCAATTTCCTCGGCAGGCTAATCTCCTAGCCCCCGACTTTTCCTAAACGGCTGATTCGATGCACAGACACCGCGCCCGTAGCGCTGCGCTAGCTTCCGGTTTTGCCGGACTCCTGGCCACCACCGCGCTAGCGACGCCAGGCTTCGCGTTGGCCCAGCCTGAGCCAGCTGCGCCCGTGGCCACTGCGCCGGCGCCGGCGCCTCCGCCTGCAACCGTCGTCGCTCAGACCGGCGTCGTGCAGCGTATCGTGGTGCGCGGCAACGAGCGGATCGAGCCGACCACGGTCGTCTCCTACCTGCCGATCTCGGTGGGCGAGACCATTGACGCGGCCAAGCTGGACACCGCGGTGAAGGCGCTGTTCCGCACGGACCTGTTCTCCGACGTCACCGTGAACCTGAACAACGGCGACCTGGTGATCAACGTCGTCGAAAACCCGATCATCAACCGGGTGCTGTTCGAGGGGAATTCCTCGATCAAGGAAGACAAGCTGAAGGACGAGGTGACTGTCCGCCCGCGCGGCATCTTCACCCGCGCCAAGGCCCAGCAGGACGTGGGCCGGATCGTCGAGCTCTACCGCCGCGCCGGCCGCATCTCGGCCACGGTGACGCCACAGATCGTCCAGCTGCCGCAAAAGCGCGTCGACCTGATCTTCAAGATCGACGAGGGCCCGAAGAGCGGCGTGCTGCGGGTCAACTTCCTGGGCAACAAGGCGTTTTCCGACGACGATCTGCGCGACGTCGTCGTGACCGAGCAGTCCCACTGGTACAAATTCTTCTCGTCCAACGCCAACTACGACCCCGATCGCCTGGAATACGACAAGGAGCAGTTGCGGAAGTACTACCGCAACCGCGGCTTCTACGACTTCCGGGTGGGCTCGGCGGTGGCCGAACTGTCGCCGGACAAGAACGGCTTCGTGGTCACCTACACACTGGACGAGGGGCCGGAGTACAAGTTCGGCAAGATCAGCGTGAACACCGAGCTGAAGAAGCTCGACAAGAATATCCTGGAAGGCCTGGTGCCGTTCCGCAGCGGCGACCTCTACCAGGATGAAAAGATCGAGCAGGCAACCGACGCGCTCACCTTCGCCGCCGGCGCCGCAGGCTTCGCCTTCGTCGATGTGCGCCCGCGCTACACGCCCAACCGCGCCACCGGCCGCGTCGACGTCACCTTCGACGTTCGCGAGGGTCCGCGCGTCTACGTCGACCGCATCGACATCGTCGGCAACACCCGCACGCTCGACTACGTGATCCGCCGCGAGATGAACGTCTCCGAGGGTGATGCCTACAACCGCGTGCTGGTCGACCGTTCGAAGAACCAGATCCGCGCCTTGGGCTACTTCAAGAACGTCGACATCACCGAGACGCCCGGCTCCGCGCCGGACCGCACGGGCCTGCAAGTGAAGGTCGAGGAACAGCCCACGGGCGAACTATCGTTCAGCGCCGGCTATTCGTCGGTCGACCAGTTGGTCGTTGACCTGGGGATCACCGAACGCAACTTCCGGGGCCGCGGCGAGAACGTCCGGGCCCGCATCTCGGTCGGGTCTTTGCGCCAGCAGGTGGACTTCTCGTTCACTGAGCCCCGGTTCCTGGGCCGCGACCTCGCCGCCGGCTACGACGCCTACTACTACCGCTATGACCTGACTCAGTTTTCGGCCTACAAGACCACGACGCTGGGCACCGGCGTGCGGTTGAACTTCCCGCTCAGTCTCAACTCACGCGGATCGCTGAACTACACAATCCGCTCCGACAACGTGGAAATCGGCCAGTCATTCTGTGATGCGGGCAGTCTGGTCGTCTCGGCGTCGCTGTGCGACCAACGCGGCCAGTTCCTGACGTCACTGTTCGGCTACGGCTACAGGCTCGACCGTCGCAACGACGCGATCAACGCCACTCGCGGCTATTATTTCGAGATCAATCAGGATCTCGCAGGGCTCGGCGGCGATGTGAAGTACGTGCGGACCCAGGCCGAGGCCGGCTGGTATCACGGGTTCAACAAGACCTTCATCCTCAGCGCGACCGGCCAGGCCGGCTTTGTCGGTGGTTGGGGCGGCGACCACGTTCGGATCAACGACCGCTTCTACAAGGGGGGTAACACCTTCCGCGGCTTCCAAACCGCCGGCATCGGGCCGCGTGACCTGAGCCTCGGTCGCACCGACGCCCTCGGCGGCAAGGAATACGCCATCGGTTCGTTGGAGATGACCGTTCCGACCTTCTTGCCCGAGCAATACGGGATCAAGGCAGCGTTGTTCAGCGACGTCGGCACGCTGGGGGGCCTGGATGCCTTCGACAAAAAGGCGATCGACACCACGACCGGCCTGGCGATCCGCAACCCCTGGATCCGCGACGACCTGGGCCTCCGCGCGACCGTCGGCCTCAGCGTCAAATGGAAGTCGCCGATGGGCCCGATCCAGTTCGACTTCAGCCAGATCCTCAAGAAAGAAGACTACGACAAAACCGAAACCTTCCGGTTCTCAACCGCAACCAGATTCTAGGACTGTCATGACCTCCAAGACCCTCGCCGCCGGCCTGTGCGCCGCGGCCGCCACCCTGATCGCCGGCTCCAGCGCGTTTGCCCAGGCCCCCGCGCCGGCCGCCGCCGCGCCGGCCGTCACCCACGGCCCGCCGATCGCCGGCATGTGCATCATCTCCATCGAGAACGCGATCGGCGCCTCGACGGTCGGCCACTCCGTCGACACCCGCATGCAGCAGATCGTCGCTCAGGTGAACGCCGAACTGAACGCCGAAAAGGCCGCCCTCGACACCGACGCCAAGAACCTCGAGGCGCGCCGGGCGACGCTGGATCAAGGCGCCCTGGAGCAACAGGCCGCCGCTCTGCAGGTCCGGGCCAATGCCCTGCAGCGCAAGGCGCAGCTGCGCGACCGGGAAGTCTCGGGGACCGAGCAGAAGGCGATCGGCCGGGTTGGCCAGGAAATGGAGCCGCTGATCCGTCAGGTCTACCAACAGCGGGCCTGCTCGGTCCTCCTCCAGCGCACAGCCGTGGTGATCGCCAATCCGGCGATGGACATCACTCCGCAGGTGGTGACGGCGCTGAACGCCAAGATCACCCAGTTCGCGTTCGACCGTGAGCGCCTGGACGGACCGCAGGCCGCAGCTGCCCCAGGCGGCGTGCCGCAGATCGTCCAGACCCCAGCGCGCCCGGCCGCGCCCAAGAAATAAGCCGAAAACGTCGAAAGCGCGGATCGCCGCAGGCCCGCCATGCCCGATCCGCGCTTCTTCGAAGACCTCGGCCCCGTCACCCTCGCGGAGCTGGCGGGGCTGACGGATGCTCAACTGGCCGATCCGGCGACTGGCGCTCGGGCGATCAGCGCCGTTTCGGTTCTGGCCGAGGCGGGGGCCGAGATGGTCACCTTCGTCAGCGACCGCCGGCTCCTGGCGCAGCTGCGTGAGACCAGGGCCGGCGCCTGTTTCATCGGCGCGGGCGACGTCGGCGCCCTGCCGGCCGGCTGCGCGGGCCTGGTGACCGCCCTGCCGCAGGCGGGCTACGCTCTGGCCGCCGAGCGCCTCTATCGGCCCAGGATATCCACCGGTGAGGCGCGTATCGACCCCGGCGCCAAGCTTGAGCCGGATGTGAAGCTGGGCCCTGGCGTGGTCATCGGGGCCGGCGCCCAGATCGGCCGTGGAACCCGCATCGGGGCCAACACGGTCATCGGTCCGGGCGTCGCCATCGGCCGCGATTGCCAGATTTCCGCCAACGTCACCATCGGCTTCGCCCTGATCGGCGATAGGGTTCGCGTCCTGGCCAACGCCGCCATCGGCGAGCCGGGCTTTGGGGCTACGGTCGGGACCAGGGGCCTCATCGACATTCCCCAGCTCGGCCGGGTGATCCTGCAGGACGGGGTCAGCGTCGGCGCCAACAGCTGTGTCGACCGCGGGGCCTTCGGGGACACCATGATCGGCGAGAACACCAAGATCGACAATCAGGTGCACATCGCCCACAACGTCCGGGTCGGGCGCAACTGTGTGATGGCCGCCTATACGGGCATTTCCGGCAGCGTCGTCATCGGCGACGGAGTGCAGTTCGGGGGTCGCGCCGGAGTGGCTGACCACGTAACGATCGGCGACGGCGCGCGGATCGGCGCGGCGGCGGCGGTCTTCAAGGACGTCCCGCCCGGCGAGACCTGGACCGGATTTCCGGCGCGGCCGATCAAGCGCTGGCTGCGGGAGACCGCCTGGCTGTCCAGGATGGCCGGGCGCAAGGAAGGAGAGCAGCCATGAGCCGTAAGGCGCCGGTGAGCGAGGCTCCCAGCGAGATCGACATCACCGAGATTCTGGCCCGCATTCCGCACCGCTATCCGTTCCTGCTGGTCGATCGCTGCGAGGAGTACAAGCCCAGCCAGTCGATCGTCGGCATCAAGTGCGTGACGGTGAACGAGCCCTTCTTCCAGGGCCACTTCCCCGGTTACCCGGTAATGCCCGGCGTGCTGATCGTCGAGGCGTTGGCCCAAACCGGCGCGGTCCTGATGTCCAAGTCCCTGGACGTCGACGTCGGCGGCAAGGCGATCTTCTTCATGTCGCTCGACAACTGCCGCTTCCGCGCCCCGGTGCGGCCGGGCGCGGTGATCCGCCTGGCGGTCGAGGTGCTGCGCGCCCGCGGCGACATCTTCAAATTCCGCGGCAAGGCCCTGGTCGACGACAAGGTCGCCGCCGAGGCCGAGTTCGCCGCCATGGTCGTGGAGACCTGAGTGAGCGTTGAGATCCATCCGACCGCCATCGTCGCCAAGGGCGCTGAGCTCGCCGACGGCGTCAGCGTCGGAGCCTTTTCGATCATCGGCGAGCACGCCAGGATCGGCGCCCGCACCCAGATCCTTGCCCACGTGATCGTCGAGGGCCACACGCGGATCGGCGAGGACTGCTCAGTCCGCAACTTCTCCAACCTCGGCGGCCCGCCCCACCACACGGCCTATCAGGGCGAACCCACCGAGCTGGTGATTGGCGACCGCAACAGGATCTGGGAACATGTGACGATGCACATCGGCACGGTCCAGGCCGGAGGTGTGACGCGCGTCGGCAACGACGGAATGTACATGGCGACCTGCCACGTCGGACACGACTGCACCGTCGGCGACAATGTGGTCCTGGCGCACTCCGCGACCCTGGGCGGCCATGTGGACATCGGTGACTTCGTGATGGTCAGCGGCCTGGCCGCCGTTCACCAGTACTGCCGCGTCGGGCGCTATTCGTTCATCGGCGGCCTGGCCGCCGTGACCAAGGACGTGATCCCCTATGGCTTGGTCTGGGGCAACCACGCCCACCTGGAAGGCCTGAACCTGGTGGGTCTCAAGCGCCGCGACTTCGGCCGCGACACCATTAGCGCACTGCGCTCGGCCTACCGCCTGCTGTTCGCCGAGGAAGGCACCTTCCAGGAGCGGATCGACGACACCGCCGCGACCTTCGGCCAGAGCCAGCCGGTGATGGAGATCATCGACTTCATTCGGGCCGACGCCAGCCGGCCGCTCTGCCTGCCCGAACGCGAGGTGTGATGCGCAAGTTGGGCCTGATCGCCGGCGGCGGCGGCCTGCCCGTGGAGATCGCCGAGCACTGCCGCAAATCCGGCCGGCCGCTGTTCGTCATCCGCCTGAAGGGCTTCGCCGGCACGGAGCTTTCCCCCTACGCCGGCGCCGAGGTCGGCGTCGCCGAGTTCGGCAAATGCTTCAAGGCGCTGAAGCGCGCCGGCTGCAGCGCGGTCTGCCTGGCCGGCAAGGTCGATCGCCCGGACTTCTCAGCTTTGGTGCCCGACCTGCGCGGCTTCGCCGTGCTGCCGGCGCTCATTGCCGCGGCGCGCAGGGGCGACGACGCCTTGCTGCGAGTGCTGGTCGCCGAGTTCGAGAAGGAAGGCTTCGCCGTCGAGGGCGCACACGAGGTCATGGAAGACCTGGGTCTGGCCGCGGGTCCGATGGGCAAGGTGACCCCCAGCGAGGCCGACATGGTCGACGTCCGTCGCGCGCTCGAGGTCGCCCGTGCGATCGGCGGTCTGGATGTCGGGCAGGGGGCGGTCGTCTGTCGCGGCCTGGTGCTGGCGGTGGAGGCCGCGGAGGGCACCGACGCCATGCTCACCCGGGTGGCCGAACTGCCGGCGGCGCTGCGTGGCCGGCCAGGCGCATCCTGCGGCGTGCTCGCCAAGGCGCCCAAGCCGATCCAGGAGACCCGCGTCGACCTGCCGACGATCGGGCCGGCCACCGTCCATGCGGCGGCCCGGGCGGGGCTGTCGGGGATCGTGGGCGAGGCCGGTCGGCTGCTGGTGCTGGACCGCGAGGCGGTCGCCGCCCTGGCCGATGAGCTGGGCCTTTTCGTCCTGGGCGTGGAGCCCGATACGCCGTGACCGGCAGGCCGCCCCTGACCGTCATGCTGGTGGCGGCGGAGGCCTCGGGCGATGATCGCGGGGCCGGCCTTGCCCGGGCGCTGAAACATCGGCTGGGCGATGGCGTCCGCTTCGTCGGCGTCGGAGGCGAGCGGATGGCCGCCGAAGGGGTGCAGAGCCCCTTCGATATCGCTGAAATCTCCATCCTGGGCCTGCTGGAAGGCCTGATGGCCTACCCAAAGATCATCGCGCGGGTGAAGGACACCGTGGCCCTGGCGGCTCGCGAGAAGCCCGACATCGCCATCCTGATCGATTCCTGGGGCTTCACCCTGCGCGTCGCCCAGCAGCTGCGGCGGCTCGACCCCGGGTTGCCGCTGATCAAGTACGTCGGCCCGCAGGTCTGGGCCACGCGGCCGGGCCGGGCGAAGACCCTGGCCAAGGCCGTCGACCACCTGCTCTCCATCCACGCCTTCGACGCCCCCTGGTTCGAGGCCGCGGGCCTGCCGGTGACCTTCGTCGGCAATTCGGCGCTCACCATCGATTTCTCCGGCGCCGATGCCGCCCGCCTGCGCCGCCGGATCGGGGCCAAGCCCAAGGATCAGATCCTGCTCGTCCTGCCCGGCAGTCGGCCCGGCGAAATCGATCGGGTGATGCCAGCCTTTGAGGACGCGGTGAGCCTGCTGAAGGCCGAGCGCCCGAGGCTGCACGTGGTGGTGCCGACCACCCGCACCGTGGCGGGGCTGGTCAAAGCCCGCGTCGCCGGCTGGCCTAACCGCGCGCACGTCATCGAGGACGACCAGGGCAAGCTCGACGCTATGAAGGCCGCCACGGTCGCGCTGGCCTGCTCCGGCACGGTGACCACGGAGCTGGCGCTGGCCGGCGCGCCGATCGTGGTCGGCTATCGCCTCGGCCCACTGACCTACGCCATCGTCAAGCGGCTGATCCACACGCCCTACATCACGCTCTTCAATATCGCCGGCCAGGCGTTCATCGCCCCAGAGCTGGTGCAAGAGGACTGCACGGGGCCGAAGCTGGCGAGACAGGTTGCGCTTCGCCTGGACGATGCTGGCCTGCGGGCCCGTCAGGTCGCCGGACAGTACGCGGCGCTCGACAAGATGGGACGAGGCGGCCCGGACCCCTCCGAGGCGGCAGCCGAGGCCGTGCTGAAGCTGGTGAAGGCCCGCTAGCGGCCCCTTCTATAGCCTAGCCGCGCTTTTCCACTGCCACATAGGGGCGATGGGTCGCGCCGGTGTAGAGCTGGCGGGGCCGGCTGATCTTCTGCGCCGGATCCTCGATCATCTCTTTCCACTGGGCGATCCAGCCGACCGTGCGCGCCACCGCGAAGAGCACCGTGAACATCTCTGGCGGGAAGCCCAGGGCGCGCAGGGTGATGCCCGAATAGAAGTCCACGTTCGGGTAGAGCTTGCGCTCGATGAAATATTCGTCGGAGAGCGCGATCCGCTCCAGTTCCAGAGCGACCTTCAGCAGCGGATCGTCGCTGTCGCCCACCTCGGCCAAGACCTCGTGGCAGGTCTTCTGCATCACGGTCGCGCGGGGGTCGTAGTTCTTGTAGACGCGATGGCCGAAGCCCATCAGCCGGTAGCGACGATCCTTCACGCCCTGGACGTATTCCGGGATGCGGTCGACCGTGCCGATCTCCATCAGCATGTTCAGCGCTTCCTCGTTCGCCCCGCTGTGCGCGGGGCCCCAGAGGCAGGCGATGCCAGCGGCGATGCAGGCGAACGGATTGGCGCCCGAGGAGCCGGCGCTGCGCACCGTCGAAGTGGACGCGTTCTGCTCGTGGTCGGCGTGCAGGATGAAGATGCGGTCCATCGCCCGGGTCAACACCGGGTTGGGCTTCCAGTCCTCGGCCGGGACCGAGAAGCACATGCGCAGGAAGTTTTCCGCATAAGAGAGGTCGTTGCGCGGGTGCACGAAAGGCTGGCCGCGGAAGTATTTGAACGCCCGAGCCGCAATCGTCGGCATCTTGGCGATCATCCGGTGGGCGGAGATCATCCGTTGCTCGGGATCGTCGACGTTGGTGCTGTCGTGATAGAAGGCCGAGAGGGCGCCGACCGCGCCGGTCATGATCGCCATCGGGTGAGCATCCCGACGGAAGCCTTGAAAAAATCTATCGAACTGCTCGTGCAGCATGGTGTGGTAGGTAATGTTGTGCTCGAAGTCCGT
This sequence comes from Alphaproteobacteria bacterium, assembly GCA_025350685.1. Lineage (GTDB taxonomy): Bacteria > Pseudomonadota > Alphaproteobacteria > Caulobacterales > Caulobacteraceae > Phenylobacterium. Next base: position 15,541 of record JANXXK010000171.1, read on the forward strand.
GAACGCCGAGGCGGTCGGCAGTTCACCGTGCAGCAGCAGATAGCAGACCTCCAGGAAGCTCGACTGCTCGGCCAGTTCGCCGATCGGATAGCCGCGGTGCAGCAGGATCCCCGCGTCGCCGTCGATGAAGGTGATCTTGCTTTCGCAGCTGGCGGTCGAGGTGAACCCCGGATCGTAGGTGAAGGCGTCACTCTCGGCGTAGAACTTGCGGATATCGACGACGTCGGGGCCCGTCGTGCCCTTCAGCACCGGCAGGTCGATGGTCTTGCCGCCGATGGTGATCTTCGCCGTTTCGGCCATGCCGTTCCCCTTTGAGTGCGCTGCAACCCAACACCCGTTCGAACGGCTTATACCTCGTTAGCCGTTAAGCGAAAGCGCATCGTCGATGCGGCCAAGACTTTCATCTTTTCCGAGCGCTACGAGGGCTCCGGCAAGGTCAATGGCCGACGATCCGCCGGTCAGCACCGCGCGCAGCGCCGGCCCGATCTTGCCGAGGCCCACGCCCTCGCGTTCGGCGAATGCGCGGTTGAGGGTTTCCAGCGCCGGCACGTCCCAGTCGGAGGCGTCGGAAAGCGTCTGCCGCAGCCGCGCCAGGCGGCCCCGCGTCTCCTCGCTCAACAGGTCTCGGGCCTTCTCGGGCAGCTCCAGCGGCCGACGCCGGAGCGCAAAGATCGTAGCGTCGGCCAGCTCAAGCGTGGTCTTTGCTCCGTCGCGGACCAACGGGATCACGTGCTCGATCCGCGCCAGGTCGCCGTCGTGCAGCGGGAAGTCGCGGCTCTTGTGGATCTCAGCCACCAGCCTGGCCAGCCGCGCCGGCTCCGCCTGGCGGATGTAGTGGTTGTTCAGGTGGTTGAGCTTGGCCCAGTCGAGGCGGGCGGGAGCGCCCACGACGTCCTTGATGTCGAACCAGCCCTGCGCCTGCTCGTCGGTGAAAATCTCATCGTCGCCATGGCCCCAGCCCAGCTTGGCCAGGTAGTTCCGCATCGCCTCGGGCAGATAGCCCATGTCGGCGAACTCGCTCACCGCCTGCGCGCCGTGGCGCTTGGAGAGCTTGGCCCCGTCCGGCCCGTGGATCATCGGCAGGTGCGCCCAGACCGGCACGCTCCAGCCCAGGCCCTGGTAGATCAGGGTCTGGCGCGCGGCGTTGTTCAGGTGGTCGTCGCCGCGGATGACGTGGGTGATGCCCATCTCGTGGTCGTCGACCACGACGGCCAGATTGTAGGTGGGCGTGCCGTCGGTGCGGGTCAGGATCAGGTCGTCCAGGTCCTTGTTCTGGAAGGTGACCTTGCCCTTCACCCGGTCGTCGATGACGGTCTCGCCCTCGGTCGGGGCCTTCAGCCGCACCACAAACGCCCGATCCGGGGCATCATCGGGAGAGGCGTCGCGCCACGGCGAACGCACCACCCGGCCCTCGGCCCGCGCAGTGGTCCGCTCGGCCTCCAACTCGTCAGGCGTCATGTAGTCGCGGTAGGCCGCGCCCCGCGACAGCATCTCGTTCACGGCCTTCACGTGGCGGTCGGCGCGGCTCGCCTGGAAGACCGGCGTCTCGTCGGCATCAAGGCCCAGCCAGCCCAGGCCGTCGAAAATCACCTGCACGGAGGCCTCCGTGGACCGCTCACGGTCGGTGTCCTCGATGCGCAGCAGGTACTTGCCGCCGGTGTGACGCGCATAAAGCCAGTTGAAAAGCGCCGTCCGGGCCGTGCCAATGTGCATGGCGCCGGTGGGCGAGGGGGCGATCCGGGTGACGACGGGGCTGTCGGACATCGAGATTGAAGGGCCTGAGGAAGCGGGCGCGCCGGGCGGCGCGGCGGCGCCTCTTAACACGCCCGACAAAGCGCGTCCCAGCCCCGCGGGGGCGCTGGGTTGGCTGGCCGAACAGGTCGCGCGCCAGGCCGAGCGCTGGAGCCTTTGGACACCGGTGGCCATGGGCCTTGGGGCGGCGCTCTATTTCACGCTGCAGCGCGAGCCGCAGACCTGGGTGGCGCTGGTCCTCCTCGCTGTCGCCGCCGGGCTCGCCATCATCGCCAACCGCTGGAGCCGAGGCCGCGTGATGACCGCGGCCCTGGTGCTGCTGGCCTTCGGTCTTGGCGGCTTCGCGCTCGCCAAGCTGCGCACCGAGAGCGTCAAGGCGCCTGTGGCCGGCGCCTCAAGCCGCCCGGAGCGGCTCGAAGGCTGGGTGGTTGACGTCTGGAGCCCGGGCAAGGGTGGCCAGCGGCTGGTGATCGCTCCCTTCGCCATCGGCGACTGGGCGCCACAGGCCACGCCGATCCGTGTGCGCATCACTTTGCGCGGCGGTTATGTGCCGGCGCCGGGCGAGGCGATCAGCTTGCTGGCAGTGATCAACACGCCGCCGCCGCCCGCCAGCCCGGGATCCTACGACTTCGCCCGCGACGCCTATTTCGAGAGCGTCGGCGGCGTCGGCTTCGCCCTCGGTCCGGCCGCGACCTGGGCTGCGCCGGTGACGCCGCCGTGGCGGCTCCGGGCCACGATGGAGATCAACGCCTGGCGCTGGGCGCTCACCCGGCGGATCGTCGACACGCTGGGCATGCGCACCGGCGGATTGGCCGCGGCCATGACCACTGGCCACGAAGCCTTCATCCCCAAGGCCGAGGTCGACGACCTGCGCGTCGCGGGCCTGGCGCACATCATCTCGATCAGCGG
>JANXXK010000198.1 GCA_025350685.1 Alphaproteobacteria bacterium
TCATCGGCCCGCGGATCGCCTCCACCATGGCCGCCGGCGGGGTGCTGGCCTATCTGGTGCTGATCCCGGCGATCCAGTTCTTCGGGGCGGCGTCCGGCGTGATCATTCCGCCCGGCAAGGTGCCGATTTCCGGCATGTCGCCGGGCGACATCCGCAGCGCCTACATCCTCTATATCGGCGCCGGCGCGGTGACCGCGGGCGGGCTGATCAGCCTGGCGCGGGCCATGCCGACGATCTGGCGCAGCCTCAGCGTCGGCCTGGGCGACCTCGGCCTCAAGCGCGATGCACCGAAGACCAGCGACCTGCCGCGCACGGACCAGGACCTGTCGATGAAATGGGTGGCGCTGGGGGTGGTGGTGCTGGTGGCCGCGATCCTGCTGGCGCCCTCGCTGCGCATGAACATCGCCGGCGCGCTGCTGATCGTGATGTTCGGCTTCATGTTCGTGACCGTGTCGTCGCGGCTGACCGGCCAGGTCGGCTCCTCGTCGAACCCGATCAGCGGCATGACCGTGGCGACGCTGCTGCTGACCTGCCTGATCTTCCTGGTGCTGGGCTGGACCGGCCCGACCTATTTCGTCACCGCGCTGTCGGTGGGTGGCATCGTCTGCATCGCCGCGTCCAACGGCGGCACCACCTCGCAGGACCTGAAGACCGGCTTCCTGATCGGCTCGACACCCAGGTCGCAGCAGCTGGCGATCATGATCGGCGCGCTCTGCTCGGCCATCGCGCTCGGCCCGATCCTGCTGGCGTTGAACACCGCCGCCACGGTCTATGTGCCCCAGGCGCCGGCGGCGGCCGTGCTCACCCCGGCCGCCGCGGTGGCGCTGCCCACCGAGAAGCTGACGGGTTCGCAGGCTGTCCAGGACGGCGCGACCTACCACGTCTGGCAAAAGGCCGACGCCTCGGGCGGGGCGGCCACCCGCTACCTGGTCCGCAACGATGGGACGCTGGCCTATCTGGTCGACCCGGGCATCAACGGCCATGTGAAGGTCCGCCCGGACAGCACCAAGGTGACCAAGTTCGACGCGCCCAAGGCCACCCTGATGAGCTACATCATCAAAGGCATCCTCAGTCAGCAGTTGCCCTGGGCGCTGGTGCTGCTCGGCGTGATGATCGCCGTGGTGCTGGAGATGGGCGCGATCCCCGCGCTGCCCTTCGCCGTCGGGGTCTATCTGCCGATCTCGTCCTCGCTGCCGATCTTCGTCGGGGGGGCGGTGCGCTGGCTGGTGGACCGTCGCAGCCGCGGGCTGGCCAAGTCCGAAACCCTGACCGAGGCCGAGCTTGCGGCGGAATCCGACCGCAGTCCGGGCGTGCTGATGGCCTCGGGCTATATCGCCGGCGGGGCGATCGCCGGGATCGGCATCGCGTTTTCCGCCGGCGTGCTCGGCGGCTTCGACCGCGACATCACCAAGCTGATGGAGAGCGTCAATCCGTTCTTCGGCGGAGCGAATGCCGACCTGCTCTCGGTGCTGCCGTTCCTCGGCCTGATGGCGCTGTTGTTCCGCGCCGGGGCCGGCAAGGCCAAGGCCCCGCCGGCGGGTTGAGCCGGCCGCGGCCAATTAGTCTTCCGGCGTCAGCTGCAGGTTCACCGCGCGCCGCAGCGCGACGATCCAGGGGTGCGGCGGCGAATGCTTGGGATCCTTCCAGTAGTCGAGGTGGCGGAACACCGGCGCGCCGATCTTCAGCGCCACATCGCGGATTCCCCGGCCCAGCCGCGGCGCGACAGGCCCTGAGATCAGGTCGCCGAAGACGATCGCCACCGAGGGGAAGTAGATGTTGGTCCAGACCACCGGGGCAAAAACCGCCGCAAAGTGCGGGATCCGCGCCGCGCGCGCCAGAGGATAGGAAAAGCGGTAGCGGCGCTTGTCGGCATCGTCGGCCTCGAGCCAGGGCGGGCATGACGCGGCCTCACGCAGGGCCTTTTTGCGCTCCAAAGCCTCAGGCGTCGCCGCCAACAACACGTGGGCCTTGCTCAGCGGCGAGCCGACGCTGACGAAATCGCTGACCAGCCAGATCGTTGGCGCGGCGGCGGCCAGCTCGGCCTGGTAGGTCCGCTGCGTCGCCCTGTAGGCGGCCCGCGCCGCTGCGTGGTTTCCGGCCGGCGCGTGGCGCAGGTCCCCGGCGGCCAGCTCAAGCGCCGCCAAGGCCTTCATCACCGGCGACTTTGCGACATGGACCGCCGACAGCGCCTGGGCCTCGATGCGGCCCCACGCCAGGGACAGGACATCGTAGGCGATCACCGAGCCCAGGCTGTGGCCGAGAACAATGATGCGGTCGTAGCGCTGCGAGGCATGCAGCTTCTGCAGCAGGTCGACCCCGGCTTCACGGATCTTCTGACGGGCGGCGATATTGTCCGGCGTGGCGCTGAGGTAGCGGGCGGCGTCTCCCGCCACCGGCGCCAGCCAGCGTGTCGCGCCGATGCCGAACAAAAAGGCGACGATCCCGGCGACGGTATAGGTCTCGGCGGGCAGCCTGAACGGCGCCGGCAAGGTCTGCAGGGCCTTTGGCAGGCTCGCGAGGATCACGCTGGCCCCGACCACGACGAAGGCGGTGAGACCCAGGAGCCAGGGGGCCAGCAGCTGGCGCGGCACGGTCGCCGGATTCCGGAACAGCAGGCCGCCGAGCCAGCTGGTGACGCTCTTCACCGTGTTGCCGGTCATCAGATGCGCCCAGTAGAATTCAAAGAAATCCACACGCTTCGCCCGCCCGCCTTCCAGCTCGGCGTTGGACGTGGTGACGCGGTGAAGTTCGAAGCTTCCGGTGATGCTGTCTGGCTTCGAATAGATCTCATGGCGCGGCTGAATGGCCGGATTGTCCGACCACAAAGCATCGACGACGCCCCACAACGTCTCCATGGGCCGCGGTTCGCCCATGCCATGGACGACGATCACCGCGGTCTTCTTCGGACTTGATGCGGCCTGCGCCGCAGTCTGTTGGTCCGCCGCCATGGCTTCCCTCGCGCTGGAAGCCAAGGTGCTGCTTACTTAGGGTTGCGGCAAGCCGATATCGCCCCGCCGGCCGACGGCGCCGGCTACTTGATCTTCACGGTGATCGAGCCTTGCGGGCTGGTCAGCTCGAAGCTGTCGCCGGACTTCTTGTCCTTCGGATATTCGATGCAGGTCTCGTTCGGATCGAGGTTCGAGGTCGTGCACATCTTGTCGCCGTCGATCTTCCAGGTTCCGGTGACCTGGCCGTCGGCGGCGGTGAACTTGCCGTCGGGCGTGTAGGCGACGTCGATCGGCATGTCCTGGATGATCAGGGTCATGCCATGCTTCACAACCTCATCGAGAGTGCCCGCGATGGCGGGGGTGGCCAGCGCGCCGACGCAGACGAGGGCGACGGCGGCGGGGATCAGCAGTCTGCGCATGGGTTTCGTCTCCTGGGCTAGGTCCGGTTTCGCCCGGCCATACTACCGCTTCGAAAACGGTTGGGGCAGGGCCAGCACGCGCAAACGAGAATCTTGTTGCCTTAGGTGTTCTGGTAGAATAGAACACCATCTCGCTATAGCACTGAGAGCGACGCCGCCCGCCGCGCTCGAGGGGGCTTCCTGGAAGACGAGATGGATCGTGAGTGGAACGACAGTCAGCCGATCTATCGGCAGCTCCGCGACCGGGTGGTGGTGATGATCCTCGATGGCGTGCTGAACGAGGGCGATCCCTTGCCGTCGGTGCGCAATGTCGCGGCCGAGTACCGGGTCAATCCGCTGACCGTGCTGAAGGGCTACGAGCAGCTGGTCGACGAGCAGCTGGTCGAGAAGCGCCGCGGCCTCGGCCTGTTCATCAATCCCGGCGCGCGGGCGCTGCTGCTGAAGGCCGAGCGCGACCGGTTCCTGACCGAACAGTGGCCGGCCATCGCGGCCACCATCGAGCGGCTGGGCCTGACGCCCAAGCAGCTGGCGGCCGCCACCAAGACGGACGCCAAGAAGACAGAGGGGGAGGGCTGACATGGCCTGTATCGACGCCCGCGGCCTGCGCAAGGCCTACAAGAACAAGGTCGCACTCGACGGCATCGACCTGAAGGTCGAGGAGGGCCGCATCCTCGGCCTGATCGGCCCCAACGGCGCCGGCAAGTCGACTGCGCTCAACGCCATCCTCGGGCTGACCTCGTTCGAGGGGCAGCTGAAGGTGCTGGGCCGCGATCCCTGGACCGAGCGCGACGCGCTGATGGCCGACGTCTGCTTCATCGCCGACGTGGCGGTGCTTCCGCGCTGGATGAAGGTCTCCCAGGCGCTGGACTATGTGGAAGGCGTGCATCCGCGTTTTGACCGCGCCAAGGCCGAGGCCTTCCTGGCCAAGACCCTGATTAAGCGCAACAGCCGGGTGCGCGAGCTGTCCAAGGGGATGATCGCCCAACTGCACCTGGCGCTGATCATGGCGATCGACGCGCGCCTGCTGGTGCTCGACGAGCCGACGCTGGGTCTCGATCTGCTCTATCGCAAGGAATTCTACGACACCCTGCTCAACGACTATTTCGACAAGAGCCGCACGATCGTGGTCACCACCCACCAGGTCGAAGAGATCCAGCACATCCTCACGGACCTGGCGTTCATCGACGACGGCAAGATCGTGCTGGAATCCTCGATGGAGGACTTCGAGGCGCGCTACGCTGAGGTGATGGTCCTGCCCGAGCAGGCCGCCGCCGCGCGCGAACTCAAGCCGATCTAC
>JANXXK010000222.1 GCA_025350685.1 Alphaproteobacteria bacterium
GCCCGAGGCCCGCAGCCAGTTCGCGGCCGGGGCCGAGGCCTTTGAACAGTTCTCGCCCACCTGGAAGACCCGCTTCGCCCGCGCCGACGCCCAGGCCGCGCTCGCTCAGGGCGACATGCAAAGCGCCGACGCGCGCATCCACCTGGCGCTGGCCGACAAGACCGACGTCTATGAGGAACTCGCCACCCGCCTCCTCCAGGCCCGCATGTTCGAGACCGAGGGGCGCAGCGACCGGGCGCTGAAGATGTATACGGCCATCGCCACCGTGCAGATGGAGAGCCTGTCGTCGCCGGCCCTGCTGCGCGCCACCAAGATCAAGCTCGATACCGGCAAATTCACGCCGCTGCAGGCGGCCACCGTCTACGACGGTCTGCGCTACCGCTGGCGCGGCGACGCCACCGAGCTGGAGACCATCCGCGCGCTGGGCCAGCTCTACCTGAGCCAGGGCCGCTATCGCGAGGCGCTCGAAGCCCTGCGCTCGGCCGGCACGCGCCTGCCCGACCTGCCCGAAGCGCTGCAGCTGCAGTCCGACCTCCACGCGGCTTTCCGCTCGCTGTTCCTGGAGGGCAACGCCGACGGCCTCGAGCCGATCCAGGCGCTGGGCCTGTTCTACGATTTCAAGGAGCTTGCCCCGATGGGCTCCGATGGCGACCTGATGGTCCGCAAGCTGGTCCGCCGGCTGGTCGACGTCGACCTGCTGGGCCAGGCCGCCGATCTGCTGAAATACCAGGCCGACAACCGCCTCGACGGGGTGCCACGCGCCCAGGTCGCCACCGACCTCGCCGTCATCTACCTGATGGACAAAAAGCCGGAGCAGGCGATCCAGGCGATCAACGCCTCGCGCACCACGGTGTTGCCCACCGCGCTGAACGCCGAGCGCCGGCTGATCGAGGCCCGCGCCTGGGCCGGCGTCGGCAAGTACGACTCCGCCATGGAGATCCTCGACAAGGACGCGTCGAAGGAAGCCCAGGATCTGCGCGCCGAGATCACCTGGAAGCAGAAGGACTGGGCCAGGTCCGGGCCGCTGTTCGAAAAGGCGCTGGGCCTGCGTTGGAAGGACCCGACCGCGCTGACCGCCGACGAAGAGGGCAAGCTGCTGCGCGCCGGCGTCGCCTACAGCCTTGCCGGCGACGACGCCGCGCTCACCCGGCTGAACGCCCAGTACAAGGGGTTCCTCGAAGCCGCGCATAATCCCGAGGCGCTGCGCATCGCGCTGACCGGCATTTCCACCAACCACCTGAGCGTCGCCGACTTCAGCCGGGTCAGCGCCGACAACGAGGCCTTCACCGGCTGGGTCGCCAAGATGAAGGACCGCTTCAAGCAGCGCCCCGCCCCCGTGGGGACCGGCAAGGCCATGGCCGCGCCTGCCGGGCCGGCCAAACAGGCCCTGGTCGCCCCGCCAAAGGCCGGCGCCAAGGCCTGACGCCTCAAACGGCCACGATTTGATTTACGTAGAATTCAGTCATTCAGCGAATTCAGTTCGTTGAAACTCGAGCGCGCGCCAAATTGGCCGCGCGGCTGCAACATTGCTGAACGGAACCGATGATATCTGGGCCGCGGACGGGGAGAACCTGAGTGATGAAGCGCGCACGTCTGGCCACCGCCGCGATTCTTGTCGCCGGGACCGTTTCGGGTCTGGCCGCGCCTGCGGGCATCGCCGCCGACACGCCGGTCGCCACCCCGCAGCGGGTCGACGATTTCCAGCTGACTGACCAGACGCGTCTGGCCCAGCGCCTCTATTACTTCGGCTATGAGCCGGCGATCGTGGTGATGAGCCGGGTCAACGGCTCGGCCTATTCCAAGGCCGCCTCCGCTGCGCTCGAGCAGATCAACGCCGCCTATAAGGCCAAGGGCGTGGTCGTCTGGTCGCTGGACTCCAGCCTCGCCGACAGCCGCGACGCCGTCGCCGCCGAGGCCAAGGCCCAAAGCCTGACCGTGCCGGTGCTGATGGATGAGCAGCAGCTGGTCGGCGAACAGCTGGGCGTCGCGCGCGAGGGCGAAGTCTTCGTGATCAATCCGAAGACCTGGGCCGTGGCCTACCGCGGCGATGTCGCCGGCGCCAAGGCCGCGCTGGACACCTTGCTGGCCGCCGGCTCGCCGCAGATGATCCGCGCCGCCTACACCGCGCCCGCCGCCTCGGCCGGAAAGCTGATCGCCTTCCCTGAGCGCGCCCACGCCGCGGAGTTCGGCAATATCTCCTATTCCAAGGAGATCGCCCCGATCCTGCAGGAGAAGTGCGTCTCCTGCCACGTGAACGGTGGCATCGGCCCCTTCGCGATGAATAGCTACGAGACGATCAAGGGCTTCGCGCCGATGATCCGCGAGACGGTGCGCACGCGCCGCATGCCGCCCTACTTCGCCGACCCGCACATCGGCGCCTTCAAGAACGACCAGGGCCTGACCGCCGACCAGACCAAGCTGCTGGTCCACTGGATCGAAGGCGGCGCCCAGCGCGGCGATGGCCCCGACCCGCTGCTGGCCAATGCGTCCAAGCGTGCGCCCGACTGGCCGACCGAGCTCGGCAAGCCCGACCTCGTCATCAACCTGCCGGCCTTCAAGGTCCCGGCGAGCGGCCTCGTCGAATACCAGAACCAGGTCGTGGACAATCCCTTCCACGAGAATACCTGGCTGAAGGCCATCGCCATGAAGCCGGGCGACCGGCGCGTGCTTCACCATGTGGTCTCGAACCACATCCCCGGTCCCGATCAGCCGGCCAACACCATTCCGGGTGGCTCGGTGGGTTCCTATACGCCGGGGGCCCAGCCGCAGGTCATGGCCGACGGCTCCGGCGCGCCCGTGCCGGCCGGCGTCATAACGATAACTATTAGGGTATGGAGCACTCATTGCACCTCAAATGATAGTTA
>JANXXK010000232.1 GCA_025350685.1 Alphaproteobacteria bacterium
CCAGATGCCAGCGCCCGCTCGGCCGGGGCCGCGAGCGCCGCAGGTTGTGCGCGAACTGCCGGCCGAACTTCAGCGTCCAGCACCGGATCGTCTCATAGCTGACCTCGATCCCTCGCTGGGCCAGCAGTTCCTCGACGTCCCGGAAGCTCAACGTGAAACGGAAATACAGCCACACCGCATGGCGGATCACATCAGCTGGGAACCGGTGGCGCTTGTACGAAATCGTTCTCACAGGCGGCTCCATTCTGGCCCAACGGCCATATCTGGAGACGTGTTAGCGTTTGCCTGACAGCACCACCGTCGGGGGAGAAAGGAAGGCCACCCTAGAAGAAGCGGTACTGCAGCTCGATTCCGTAGGTCCTGGGCGGGGTGATCGAATAGCTGCTGGTGATGCCCTCGAGCACCGGGACCGAATCCGTGCCGACCCCGCCCAGCGCATGCGCCGGGACGAAGCCGTCGACTCTGCTGGCGCTCGGCCCGCCCTCGTAGCCGACCGTGTTGCCGACGTTCCGGATGAAGCCGATGACCGAGTACTTCTTGTCCATCGACGCCCAAGTCGCGCGCAGATCCCACTGGTCGTAGGACGGCGAGCGGTACCACGGCCGATTGAAGATCGAGCCGAACTGCTCGCTCCGCCAGCTATAGCTCACCGAGCCGGTCAGCGAGCCGGTGGGCATCTCCAAGGTGTAGTTGACGTTCACCGCCACCTTGTTCTTGGGCGCGTTCGGCAGGTTCTGGCCCCTGAGGTCCTGGCGTGGAAAGATCCGCTACCCACTCAAAGCGGACCTTCCCGAAATTCGTGTTACCCAAGCACCTGTGCAGTTGATCCGCTTGGGGGCGGCAGGGACAAACTGAGGCGTTTGCCCTCCTATTCAAAGGTCGCTGTAGTGGCGATCGTCGGCAATGAAGATGGCGCGCAAACCGCCAAGATGGTGGCCGGCAACGCCGCGCACCTGGCCGGCCTGCTAAAGGCCCAGCTGTTCTCAGGCTAGCTCAGGCGAAGGCGTGCGCAGTGTCCGGGTCAGGCCGCTTGCGGATTGCGGTGCTGACGACCTGGCTCGCGATCACCGAATAGGTAATACCGTTGCTGTCGGCAACTTGAGATTATCTCGCCGGTCTCGCGCTCTGGCGCTCTTGCGAAAGCGTCGAGACGTCGGGTCGCGTCTTTTGCGCCGCGCCGGTCGTAAGTCCGACAACGCCGACATTCCGGCATTGCGATCTGGAGCTATCAATGACCCTTACGACCAGCCGGCTCTTGGCGGCCTCTGTCCTCGTCCTGTCGCTCGCCGCGGCGCCCGCCGCCTTCGCTGAGATGCCGATGAAGGACCCCATGGTCGGTGGCGCCGCCATGTACCCCACGAAAAACATCGTCGAGAACGCGGTCAATTCGAAGGATCACACCACGCTGGTCGCCGCCGTGAAAGCCGCGGGCCTGGTCGAGACCTTGTCGGGTCCCGGTCCCTTCACCGTCTTCGCGCCCACCAACGAAGCCTTCGGCAAGCTGCCGCCCGGCACAGTCGACACCCTGGTGAAGCCGGAGAACAAGGCCACCCTCACCAAGATCCTCACCTACCATGTTGTGCCCGGCCGACTGTCCGCGGCCGACCTGATGAAGACCGCCAAGATGGGGATGGGCAAAAACACCATCACTACTGTCGAGGGTGAGCCGCTCACCGTCTCGGTCAAGTCCGGCAAGGTTTCTCTGACCGACTCCAAGGGCGGTAAGTCGATGGTCACCATCGCCAACGTCTACCAGTCCAACGGCGTGATTCACGTCGTCGACACGGTGCTGATGCCCTAAGCACAGCGCCCCTCGCGCCGCTGGGCCAACCGGCTCGGCGGCGGCGAGGCGTCGTCCGTTGTTGGGGGCAGCACGGGAGAACGCCATGCAGACGCTCAACGCCGCCGACCTGCGGGAAAAGTCTTCCCACTTCCGCCAACTCGCCCGCGCCGCGGAACGTCCAGCAAGCAAGGCCAACTTCAACTACTATGCCGATCGCTTTGCCCAGCAGGCGACAGATCAGGAAATCTCCGATCATCAGCCAAGCTTGGGGCCGCGAGCCGTATGATCGCAGGCCCGGGCCCGACGCCGTGTGCTCAACTTGAAAAGCTACCTAATCCTCGACCATAGATCATCCCTCTTCGCGAATTTTCCAACGGCGCCGAGTCCCCGACTGGCGGTGAACCGATCTCGAAGCAGGGTGTTACGTCAGGCATCGGGTTCTGCGCGCCGAAAAATGTCGGTGAAGCGTGGCCCCTCGGGGACGACCCATGCCGCGACAACATCTCCTCCGCACAGCGAGCCTCGCCATCGCGGGGATCGCCGCGTTCGCGTCTTTCGGCGTGGTCGGCTCGCGCGCCATATCGGAACCTCACGCCAATAACGGTCCGGCGAACCAAGGGCCGAAGATGCCTCAGGATCTGTCGGGCGACGCCGCCCTGGGCCGCGATGTCTTCCGCTTCGAGACCTTCGGGAACGAGGGGTTCTGGACCGACGCCGTGCGCCTGCCGGCCGGGATCGCCGCGGCCAAGGTGACCCCCATGCAGGCCCTTGAACTCGGACTTCAGGTTGATGTCGATGCTGTGCCGGCCGATGTCCGCCAGCGCCTTGCGCGCGAACTCAGGGACGATCCGACAGGCCGTAGCTCAAGCGTTCTGAACGACGCCTCGCTCACGCCCAAGCTGGTCATGGCCAATGCGGTGATGGGTATGTCGGCGAAGGGCGACAAGGTCGGGACGTCTTGCGCGCTTTGCCACTCGATAAGTGACGCCTCGGTGTTCAAGTCAC
>JANXXK010000268.1 GCA_025350685.1 Alphaproteobacteria bacterium
CGATCGCGCGGATGCCGGCGGTCAGTTCGGTGGCGTTGGCGTAGCCGTCGGCGCGCGGGGAATAGGCCCCGCCGATCTGCCCCGGCGGGTCGCCCCGCAGGGCCACGATGTGACGGATGCCGGCGTCCCAGTAGTCGGCGATCACCTCGTCGACCTCGCCGCGGCTGGCCTCGACGCAGGTCAGGTGCGCGGCCGGGCGAAGGGTGGTTTCCTTCAGCATCCGCAGCACGGTGCGGTGCGTCCGATCCCGCGTCGAGCCGCCGGCGCCGTAGGTCACCGAGACGAACGAGGGGCCGAGCGGCTCCAGCCGGCGGATCGCCTCCCACAGGGTCTCCTCGGCTTCCGGCGTCTTGGGCGGCGAGAACTCGAAGGAGACGTTGGGGCGCGGCGTCCCGCCGGCGCCGGCGCGGGCGATGGGGCCGAGGATGGAGTCAGCCATTCTTGTTGTTGGGGGGCTCATGCCGCTCGGCTCTGCGGCTCGCGGCCTCGCTCGGCGGTCCAGATCTTCACGGTCAGGCCAGCCTGGTCGGCCGGGGGCAGGGCGGTCACCCGCACCTTGGCGAGGCCCGCGTCGGCCAGCCAGCGCGCCATCTCAGGCTCGGCGAAACCCAGCCGGCGGTGCTGGTGCTGCTCGCGGAGGAATTCAAGCCCGTGCGGCGCAAAGTCGGCGATGATCAGCCTGCCGCCGGTGGCCACGATCCGCGCCGCCTCCTTCACCGCCGCGGCCGGGTCGGCCAGGTAGTGCAGCACCTGATGGACCACCACCAGGTCGGCGCTCTCGTTGGGCAGGCGGGTGCTGAAGATGTCGCCGTGGCGCAGCTCGCAGCCATCGAGACCCGCCTTGGTCACCCGGTCCCTCGCGAGATTTAGCATTTGCTGCGACAGATCCAGGCCTAGCGCGGCCTGGGCGTGCGGGCCCAGCAGGGTCAGCATCCGACCGGTGCCGGAGCCCAGGTCGACCAGCCGCCGGAACGGCCCCGGCCCGGCCGCCGCGAGGATCGCGGCCTCGACGTCGGCGTCGGAGACATAGAGCGAGCGGATCTCGTCCCAGCGCGCGGCGTTGCGGGCGAAATATTCCCCAGCGGAGTCGGCGCGCTCGGCCCAAACCGCCTGCAGCTGTTGGCGGTCGCGCTGCAGCACCGGGTCGTCCGGGTCGATGCGCGCCAGCACCTCGGCCACCAGTTCGCCGCCCTTGCCGCTACCTTGGCCGGGGCCGGTCAGCCGGTAGAACACCCAGGCGCCATCGGGAAACCGCTCCACCAACCCGGCCTCGGCCAGCAGCTTCAGGTGGCGCGACACGCGCGGCTGGCTCTGGTCAAGCACCCGGCAGAGTTCCAGCACCGCCAGTTCCTCGCGCGCCAAAAGTGCTAGTATGCGCAGCCGCGAAGGCTCGCCAGCTGCGCGCAGCACTTCCACAGCCTGACCCGCCAACAGCGTCATGGATCATATAAAGATATCTTTATGTGATTATGTCAAGTCATGGACCGATTGTTGGGGCGGGTCTGCCGGCGGCTCCCAGAGCTCGATTTTCTGCCCCGCCGGATCCATCAGCCAGCCGAACTTGCCGTAGGCCTCGCTGATCGGCTCGCCGACCGGTTCGGCGCCTTGCGCCTTGGCCCGCGCCAGCACGCCATCCAGGTCGTCGACGATGAAGTTGACCATGAAGGGCGCGGGCGAGGGATCGAAGTAGTCGGACGCCGCCGGGAAAACGCTCCAGTTGGTGTTCCCGATCGCGGGATGCGGAAACATCGCCCCGCCCCATTCGGTCAGCTCAAGGCCCAAGACCCTGGCGTACCAGTCGCGCACGACCTGTGGGTCCTGCGCCTTGAAGAACACTCCGCCGATGCCCAGCACCTTAGCCATTGCGCCCTCGCTCAGGCGGCGATCGGACTGGCGAGGGGATCGCCGGCCAGGAACCGCTGCACATTGTCGATCGCCTGGGCGACCATCAAGGGGATGGCGTCGCTGCTGCTGCGCGCGGTGTGCGCGGTCAGCACCGCGCCCGGGATGTCCGCCCAGCGCTCGGCCGGCGTCGGCTCGGTCGCGAAGACGTCGAGGCCCGCGCGCCACAGCCGGCCATCCCTCAGCGCCGCCACGAGGGCGTCCTCGTCGATCAGCGAGCCGCGCGCAACGTTGACGATCATCCCGGCCGACCCCACCGCCTCGATGATCTCGCGCGAGATCATGCCGCGGTTTGACGGCTCCGCGCGGCAGGCCACCACCAGGATGTCGCTGGCCTGGGCCAGTTCCAGCAGGCTCTCGGCGCGCGGCCAGGCCGCTGCCTTGCTGCGCGGGCCCCACCAGCAGACGTTCAGCCGCAAGGCGTCCGCCCGCCGCGCCACCGCCGCCCCGATGTGGCCCAGGCCCACGATCCCCAGGGTGCGCCCACCCAGGCTGGGCTGCGGCGCCATGCGGTCCCCTTGCCGCCAGCGGCCGTCGCGCACGGTGCGGTCCCAGGCCGGGATGTTGCGCCAGGCGGCGATCAGCAGACCGATGGCGTGGTCGGCCACGTCCTCGGCGTTCAGGCCCTCGGCGTGGGTCACCTCGATCCCGTTCGCCCGGCACCATTCCACCGGCACGCCGTCATAGCCGACGCTGACGCAGGCGATGAGGCCAAGCGCCGGCAGGCCCGCCAGATACTCCGGGGTCAGCGCAAACTCGCCGGCATGAACGATCGCCCGCACCTGGGGCCCTTCGGCGTCGGCCAGGTCCCATGCCCGCGCCGTCGTCAGGCCGGCGGCGGCGAACCTCGGCTCGAGCACGCCCAGCATCGGCACCGAGATCAACACCACCGGATCGCTCATTCAGGCGCTCGTTTCGCTTCACGCAGGAGATATGCTCCTATAGCTAGATCGACGGGGCGCCGTCACGCGCGCCGCAAATCGCGCCCACAGAAGGCTATCCCATGCGCCGCCTGATCCTCGCCGTCGCCCTGCTGAGCGCCGGTTCCGCCCAGGCCGCGAACCTTGCCGTAACCCCGTCCGGCCTCGACGCCGCATTGGCCGCCGCCAAGGGCGGAGACACCCTGGTCCTGACCGGAGACTTCGGCGCCGTGGCGATCACCGGCCAGACCTACCGGCCGGCGATCCGTCTCGATCTTTCCGCGGCGACCCTGGCCGGTCTGCAGGTCACCGAGTCCGAAGGCGTGGAGGTCAGCGGCGGGACGATCCATTCGACGCCCGCAGCGCCGCCCGTCGCGGTGATGAATTCCAAGCATGTGCATCTGGAGAACGTCGCCGCCGCCGATCCCGGCGCGCACTACGCCTTTGATATCCGCGGCAGCTCAGACGTGTCGGTGGTCAATTCCCGCATCGATGGCGGCAAGGTCGGCATCGTGCTGTGGGACGTGGACGGGGCCAAGATCAGCGGCAACCGGATCCGCGGGGTGAATATCGACGGCATGGACATCGCCTCGGCCCGCAACGTCGTGGTTGAGGACAACAGTTGCGCCGACACCGTGGTGGTCGACAACCACCACCCCGACTGCATCCAGATGTGGACCCAGCCGGGCCTGCCGCAGTCGGAGAACATCACCCTGCGGCGCAATACGGCCAAGGGCGGCATGCAGGGCTTCGACGACTTCGGCGGCGATCGACGCGGCATCCTGGGTCTGGTGGTCGAGGACAACACCGCCGAGGTGTCCTATCCGCAGGGGCTGGCGATCTTGAGCTCGCCGGGCGCGATCGTCCGCAACAACCACGTCCGCACTCTGCCGGGTTCGCAATGGCGCGCCTCGGTGCGGATCACCGCGCCCGACGCCCAGGCGTGCGGCAACACGGCCGACGCCGGCGCGGGCAAGCCGGGCTGGTCCGACGGCGCCTGCCGGCGCTGAGACCGCGACGCCCCGGACTTGACTTGCAGAACCCGGGTCTGCAGTAAACGCCCACGGCGAGCCGCGCGGCGGCCTGAAATACGCACTCGCCGAAGCCCCGCTATCGCGCTCCGCGCGTCGGCGGTCCCGTGGCCGCAAGGCCGCGCGCCAAGCCGTCTGAATCACATGACCCTGATGAACCCGCTCAAGAGCGCCCTGTGGCGTCACGGCGATTTCCTGCGCCTCTGGTCCGCCCAGTCAGTGTCCAGCTTCGGCGCGTGGATCACCCGCACAGGCCTGCCGATGATGGCGGTGATGGCGCTGGCCGCCACGCCGTCGCAGCTTGGCCTGCTGGCCGCGATGTCCAGCGGATCGGCCCTGCTGGTCGGCCTCACTGCCGGCGATTTCGTCGACCACACCGCGCGGCGGCGGATCCTCATCGTCATGGACCTCGCCCGTGCGCTGATCCTCCTCGGTCTGCCGCTGGCCGCCTGGCTGGGCCTGCTCAACATGCTCGAGGTCTATGCCGCCGCCGCGCTGGTCGCCGCCGCCAGCGTGCTGTTCGACATCGCCGACCACGCCTACCTGCCGGGCCTGGTCGGCAAGCCGCTGATCACCGACGCGAACGCCAAGCTCAGCGCCAGCGAGTCGGTCGCCGAGATGGGCGGGCCGGCGC
>JANXXK010000281.1 GCA_025350685.1 Alphaproteobacteria bacterium
GGTGCGCGGCGCCGGCTACCTCCTGCGCGCCACCGTCAGCCACCGGCCGCCGGCCGCCTGACGCCGGGGGGGGGCGCCTTTCACCGCCTCGCGGACTTAGCGTGTCAGTTCCGTCGCGACGTCGTGTTGAGCTTCCAGCCGGTCCTGCGCGAGCCGATAGCCTGGCGTTTCGATGGACGACGCGAGATTGCCGCGAACCCACGGCCCAGCGGAGCGTTAAGGTTTTAGGCGCCGATTTGGAGAGGCGGAAGTGGACCGATGTCAGCTGAAACCCCAGAACTGCGACAGGTGTGCGCCCGCATCGAAAAGTTGCGCGCAGCGGGCCAGGACCCGCTGGAAGTTATCCTTTCTCCGGAGACCTGGGATCGTCTGAAGCGGCAGCACCGAGCGGTCACCCAAGGCCTGCCTTCCAGAAGGCTGGCGGTCCGTGATGTTCTGGGCGTGCGAGGCAGGCTGGTTGCCGGCGCGCAGGGCTGCGCCATCAGGTATTTTGGCGGCGTGGACCTTCCCCCTGACCAAGCCGTCTCGGACGGGTTCATCGACCTCTCCCGCTTTCGAGAGCCCCAAGCCAGCGCATCAGGTCGTTGGGGCTGACCTAGCGTCGCGCTGTCGTACGCCTCGCGGCCGGTCGCGGACACCATGGCGATCTCGATCGGGTTTGGCGTCGTTGGCGCGGCTGGTCTGCGCCGCCGCTTCGCGCTCGCCGCCCATCCGGTATTGCCGCAGCGGGCAACTGCTTGGCGACGTTGCTCCGTTACCCTCAGGCGCGATCATCCAACACGTCTCGCACCCGTGCGGCCAATTGCTCAAATGTGAACGGTTTGCTCAGAAGGTGCACGCCTGCGTCCAGGCGTCCCTGGTGGACTATGGCATTTCGGGAATAGCCGGTCGTGAAGAGCACGCGCAGCCCAGGACGAACCGCGTGCGCGGCATCCGCGAGTTCGCGCCCGCTCTTGCCTGGCAGCACCACATCGGTAAACAGCAGGTCGATCCGCTGATCGGTTTTGATGATCTCCAGGCCAGCATCCGCGTCTGCGGCCTCCAGCACGCTGTACCCCAACTCGTCGAGCACCATTACGCTGTAAGCGCGGACGTCGGCGTTGTCTTCGACGACTAGAACCACCTCGTCCCCGTGGCCGAGCGGCGCCTGCTGCACCTCGCGCCTGCCATCGACTTCGCCGTGGCCCATGTAGCGAGGGAAATAGAGCTTCACGGTCGTGCCGTGACCGGGTTCGCTGTAGATCGTCACGTGGCCGCCTGACTGTTTGACGAAGCCGTAGACCATGCTGAGGCCAAGCCCGGTGCCTTTCCCCACCTCCTTGGTTGTGAAAAAGGGCTCGAAGACCCGTTTTGCGGTGTCAGGGTCCATGCCCTCACCGGTGTCGCTCACCGAGACCAGGACGTATTGGCCCGGCAGCACTTCGGTATCGGTCGCGCGGTAACTCTCGTCGAGGGACGTATTGGCCGTCTCGATCGTGAGCTTTCCGCCCGAAGGCATCGCATCCCGTGCGTTCAGCGCGAGGTTAAGAATGGCGCTTTCGAGTTGGTTCGGATCGACCTCGACTGTCCAAAGCCGAGATGACAGCACCCCTTCAAGCTCGACGGTCTCGCCGAGCGTCCTGTGCAGCAACTCGGTCATATTGCGCATGAGCAGGTTCAAGTCAGCTGGGGAAGGCTTCAAGGGCTGTCGCCGGGAGAAAGCCAAAAGGCGTGTGGTGAGATCCGCCGCCCGCTCCGCCCCTTGCAACGCCATGCCGGCGGCGCGCTGGATACGCACCTCGTCGCCGGCCTTGCTCCGGACGATGGTGTCCAGGCCGCCGATGATGACGGTGAGCAGATTGTTGAAATCGTGGGCCACGCCACCGGTCAATTGGCCGACCGCTTCCATCTTCTGGGCTTGGCGAAGGGCTTCTTCGGTCTTGGAACGCTCTTGCACTTCTTCCACAACGCGATCTTCCAAGGTCGCGTTCAGCGCCTGCAGTTCGGCCTCTGCCGTTCGTCGTTGAGCGATCTCCGACTGAGCAGATTGGAAAAGCTCGGCATTATCGATAGCGACGGCGGCCTGGCTCGCCAGTCCCGCGATGAGCTCGGCGTGACGCTCCTGGAACCGAGCCGGGTCAGGATGGCCGAAGAAAAGGCCCCCCAGCACCTCCCCGGACCGGGATCGGACGGGGACCGCCAGATAGCTGCGGACAGGCAGATGCCCCTCAGGCATCCCATGATAGGGCGCGGATTTCCCGTAGCGCGGGTCCAGCAGGATGTCCTCGGAGATCACCACGCCGTCTCCCTTGAAGGTCGGCGCGAAAATGTCGGTGGCGCGCGGCATCGGAAAGGTCGCGAAGGCTTCGCGGGGCGCGCCCGAAAGCGTATAGAGCGTGTATCGCGCGCCCCGGCCGTCGAGCACATTGTAAAAGAACGCTCCGAACGCGGCGCCGACAAGATCCACGCCACCATCGATGACCGTCTGAACCACCTTCTCCAGCTCTAGGTCGGCAGCCACCGCCGCGCCGGCGCGATTGAGGATTTGCAGGGCGCGGGTTTCCTCGCCCAGGCGGTCTTGGATCTGCCGTCGCGCATCGATGTCGATCTGGATGCCGTCCCAGAGCACCGTGCCATCCGCAAGTCTGCGCGGGGCCGAAGAGAGGCGGTTCCAGCGCCACGTCCCATCAGGTCGGCGCATGCGGACCTCCTGGTCGAACGATAGGCCGGACGCGATCGCCTCAGACTCGGCATCGGCCAGCCGAGGGGCATCGTCGGGGTGAATGAGCGTGTACATCGCGCGGGAGTCGGAAAGCGCCGCCTCTGCGCTGATGCCGTTCAGACGCATACAGTTGCTCGACACGAAGGTGAATCGCCGCTCGCCATCGGGCGTCGAGATCATCTGGTAGATCATGCCATTCGGCAGGTTGTCAGCGAGCGCCCGCAAGCGCTCCTCGCTCTCGTGCAACGCGACTTCAGCCTGCTTGCGCGCGGTGATGTCGATCAGGACGCCGGTCGCCTTGGGCGGCCCGTCTCCGAGCGGTCGCTCGAACTCAGCACGGACGAGCAGCCAGCCCGGCGTGTCGTCGGACCGCCGATAGCGATACTCCGCCTCGAAGCTGGGCTCGCCACCTTCAAACGCGGCCATTGCCGCGGCCTGAACGCGCTCGCCTTCGCCCGGGAAGTACCGGCTGCGCAGATCATCCAACGTAACCGGGCCGCTCGGCAGGAGGTCCATCCTCTTGGCCAGCCCGGTGGACATTTCCACTGTCGAGCCGCGCTCGCTGTCCCAGACCGCCATCTGAGCGGCTTCCATCGCCAAGCGAAGCCGCGCTTGGCTGGTCTCGAGCGTGCGGGCCGCGTCCACCCGCTCGGTGATGTCCTGGATCGCACCCACATACCGCAACGCCTGCGCGGTGGGTCCATCCCCGTCGAAGATGGCCTCGCCATGCGCCAAGACCCAGCGCAGCTGACCGTCGGGCCTGACGATGCGATATTCGTAAGGGGCGTTTTCCCGGCGCGCCGGATCGAGCGCCCGCTGCGCCATCGGCCAGGTGCGTTCGAAATCTTCAGGGTGAGTGATTGCGCTGACCAGGTCGACCGTCACGGCCTGGTCTGGCGCAAAGCCGCAGATTGCCCGCGCCTCGGGCGAATAGAGCATTTCGCCGGTCGCGAGCTTCCACTCCCAGACCCCGACGCGCGCCGCACGAGTAGCCATGGCGAGCCGCGCCTGTTCGGCCTTCAGCTCGGCTTCCGCGTGGACCTGGTCGGTGACGTCGACCGTGAAACAGCGGGTGTTGATGAAGGCACCGTCGCGGAACAGCACGCTTGACGAGATCAGCACATGGCGGATGGACCCATCCTTGTGCCGCAGTCGAGCCCTATACCGTTCAAGGCTCTCGCCGCGCGATAGTCGCGCTAAAATGTCCGCTATCACTCCCGCATCGGCGTGGAAGTCGGCGATCGGCCGGCCCACGTACTCTTCGGGCCCGTAGCCCAGAAGATCCAGTTCAGCTTGGTTGGCGCGAAGGATCGTTCCGTCGCTGGCGACCAGATGCAGGCCGACAACACCGTTTTCGAAGAAGTCTTCTAGCGTCTCCAGGCTCCGCGCGTGATCGGCAGACGCTGGCGGAACAACAGTATCCTCAATCATCGGACCCCACTAGACGACTGGGGGCACCGCCCCCATCCATCCATGTTGCCCCCGACATGACTGTCATACTTCGATCGATTTCAACGGTCGAGCCCGTCATCCCCAGTTTTCGCGGCAGCGCGTTAGGCCTTTTGCGGCTGTCCCATCTTCCGCATCCCCAATCCACCGCCAAAGTCTCCTTCCCCCGAGCCTGTGTGAAAACGGAGAAGCACCCTCGAATCCAGGGCATTGGCTTTGGGGGCGGGATGAAACGATCTTCACGTAGACCTGAGGCCTGAGGGCGGCTCCCCGTCGCCTTCCCCGCCCTACCCTTGGGCCGACTGCGTCGTCCGGGCGGCGCTGTCCGGCAGATTGAGCGCCTCGCGCAAATTGGCGGCTAGCGTCTCCCGTAGGTAGGGCTTGTCCAGCACCGTGAAGCCGTGCGGTGCTTGGACGGCGCCCTCCCCAAGGAACCCGGACGTCAGGAGCACCTTCAATCGGGGCCGCATGGCCACGGCCTGGGTCGCCAGATCGATCCCGTTCTGCCCGCCCGGCATCACCACGTCGGAAAACAGCAGGTCGAAGGGCGCGTCGCTTGCGAGGTGATCCATGGCGGCCGCCGCGCTGGTGGCGGTCGTGCAGCGGTAACCCAGGTCGGTGAGCATATCGACGCAGAGCGAGAGGACCTCCTGATCGTCCTCGACCACCAGGATCCGTTCCGACCCTGCGGCAAGCGCCGGGCCCTCCGCTGCCGGACGCGCGTTGAGCGGGGCGTCGGTCAAAGGCAGGTTCAGCTCGAAGGTTGTGCCCGCGCCGGGGGACGAGACCACCTGAACCCCGCCGCCGGATTGGCTGACGAAACCATAGACCTGGGAGAGCCCGAGCCCAGACCCCTTGCCCACGTCCTTGGTCGTGAAGAACGGTTCGAAGATGCGGCGAGAGACTTCCGCGGACATGCCTTCCCCGGTGTCGGTCACCGAAACCCTTACGACGGGAACGCCCTGGCCGGGTCCCTTGGGTGGAGGGACGAGGCGGGTGCTGATCGTCAGCCGCCCTTCCCGGTTCATGGCGTCGCGAGCGTTGACGCCGAGATTTAGCAAAGCGGACTCCAACTGGGTGGGGTCAACATTTACCCGAAGGGATTTCGCGGACAGCTTGAGCTCGACAGTGACGCCGTCGCCCACCGCCTGGCTCAAGAGGGGGATGAAGTTGCGGATAAGGTCGTTGATGTCGACCACCCTCGGCCTGAGCTGCTGGCGCCGGGAAAAGGCTAGAAGCTGGTTGGTAAGGCCCTGGCCGCGTTCGGCGGCGAAGCGGATCGCCTGCAGCTGGCGGGAGAGCCGCTGGTCGTCAGTGGCGCGGCGAAGCAGCATGTCGGCGTTGCCCAGGACCACCGTCAGCAGGTTGTTGAAATCGTGCGCCACCCCGCCGGTCAGCTGGCCCACCGCTTCCATCTTCCGAGCCTGGCTCAGCTGTTCCTCGAGTGAGCGGCGCTCGGTCGTGTCGAGAAGCGTTCCGAAGATCTCGTGACCGTGCTCGGCCTTTTCCGGGGCCAGGACACCCTGGTCGAGGAAGGTGCGGTAGTCGCCGTTGCGGCACATCCATCGGTACTCACAGGCGTATGCGCCGGCCTCCACCGCCTGGGCCATGGCGCGATCGACGAGGGGCCTATCCTCGGGATGCACACGCGACAAACCGAATCCCGGGTCCTCCGAAAAGGCCGAGGCCGGGAAGCCGGTAAGCTCTTCGACGTTCCCGCTGACGAACATCGCCGGATAGGGCGGCGTCGAGGCGCGGGAATGAAAGACGATCGGCAGCGAGCCGAGAATCATCTCCTGGCGCCGGCGGCTCTTCTGCAGCGCCGCCTCCGCCGCTTCCTTCTCGGCGCTGACGCGGGCGTTCTCGTCGAGCAGGCGCCGGCTTTCCTCCGCCTGGCGGCGTACCTCAAGTGTCTTCAGGTGAAGATCGACGAGGATGGAGACCTTGGATCGCAGGATGAACGGATCCACGGGCTTGAAAACCACATCGACCGCGCCGACGGTATAGGCCTGAAAGATGTGCGCCTCGTCGCGGAACACCGCGGTGACAAAGACGATCGGGGTGTCGCGGGTCCGCGGATGCTCGCGGACCATCCGAGCCGTCTCATAGCCGTCCATCCCCGGCATGTGCAGGTCCATCAGGATCACCGCGAACTCGTCGCGAAGCAGCTTCCGCAGGGCCTCTTCGCCCGAGCGGGCGACCACCAGCTCGTGGCCCAGCACCTCGAGCGCCTCACGGGCGGCGAAGGCGTTACGCTCGTCGTCGTCGACGATCAGCACCTTCGCGGTTAGCGGCGCCACCGACGGGATCACCTGCGCCTTCATGTCAGGCAACGGGCTCGGGCAGCAGGAGTGTGCGGGTCATCCGGGCGGCCTCAGAGCGCTGAATGGAGACCCGCATCACCGAGATCAGGTAGTCGATGTCCACGGGCTTGGAGACATAGTCCGAGGCGCCGGCCTGGATGCACTTCAACCGGTCCCCGATCATCGCCTTGGCGGTGACGGCGATGATCGGAAGGTCCGCGAACCGCTCGATGGAGCGGATCTGGCGAATGGTCTCATAGCCGTCCATGTCGGGCATCATGATGTCCACCAGCACAACGTCGACGTCCGCCTCCTGGCCTAGCAGGTCGAGCCCCGCACGCCCGCTCTCGGCATAGCGCAGGTCTACGCCAAACTCCTCCAGCGCGCTGGCCATGGAGAAGATGTTGCGGATGTCGTCATCGATCACCAGCGCGGTGCGACCGGTGAGGATGGCGTCCTCCTTGCGAGTCTGGGCCAGGCTGAGTCGGATGGATTCCGGCAACCTGTCCGTGGGCTCGTGCAACAGCAGCGTGGCCTGCTCGATCAGCTGCTCCGGCGTACGGGCAATGCGGACGTGACCGCTGAACACCGCCAACCGGAGGCGCCGCTCCTCCTCAGCGGTGAGCCCGCCGTCTGCATAGGCGACGGCCGGCCGCTTGGCCCCCTTGAGATAAGTGAGCAGGCCCTCGACCGGGACGGACGCCAGCTCGAAGATCAGACTATCGCCCACTTTGGACTTGGCCTTTGCGAGCGCCTTCAGGCCGTCAAGCCGGGTTACGGCGCCGAAGCTGGCTTCCAAGGTCTCCGCGGCGAACCCCGCCTGGCCGACAAGCACGATCCGTCGGTCGACAACGGCCGTGAACTGCCTGACATCGTCCAGCGTCGCCACCACGCCCTCCCGGTCGATGGGCTTGGGCGTGTAGGCGAAGGCTCCGATCGCCAGGCCCAGGCCCGCTTGGTCGTCTGCGGAGATTACATGCACCGGGATGTGCCGGGTCTCCGGAGTGCGCTTGAAGAGGTCCAACAGAGCCAGGCCGTCCATGTCCGGCAGCCCGACGTCGAGCAGGATGGCCTGCGGCGAGAACCTGCGCGCGAGCGCGGGCGCCTCGATGCCCGTGCGGGTGGTCACCCCCTTGAAGCCGCAGTCACGCACCAGCGCCAGCAGGATGGCCGCGAATCGCAGATCGTCCTCGACGATTAGGACGACTGGGTCGCTTTCCGACAAAGTGTCACGATCGTCGGCGATCGCCGGCGCCACCTGCTCTTCGGGCTCCACGGCCGCCGTCCGCACACTGATCGACTTCGAACCGCTGCGCGGTGAGCCGCCGGCCTGCGCGGTGGGGCTGAAGCTGAGCGGCAAGTAGAGCGTGAAGACACTGCCGCGGCCCAGCTCGCTCTCAACCTTGAGCTCGCCGCCCAGCGTGCGAGTGATTTCGCGGCTGATCGAAAGCCCGAGGCCGGTGCCTCCATACTTCCGGCTGGTCGTGCCGTCGGCCTGCTGGAACGCCTCGAAGATGATCCTCTGCTTGTCCTCCGGGATGCCGATGCCGCTATCCTCGACGGAGAAGGCCAGGACCTGACCGGCCTTGTTCAGGTGTTCGTTGCCGGAACTCCAGCCGCTGGCGACCCGGGCCACGTGCAACCGCACCGACCCCGCGGCCGTGAACTTGAAAGCGTTGGAAAGCAAATTCTTTAGCACCTGCACCAGCCGTTTGTCGTCGGTGTACATGGAGACCGGAAGCGCCTCGTCCACGTCGATCGCAAAGTCCAGCCGCTTGTCCTGAGCGATCTGGGCGAAGGTCCGATTCATTTGGTCGCGCAGCGAGGCAAAGGAGGTCTCGCTGACGTCGAGGGTCACCGTGCCGGACTCGATCTTCGACAGGTCGAGGATATCGTTGATCAGGCCCAGCAGGTCCGATCCGGCGGCGTGGATGTTTTTGGCGAACTCGACCTGCTTGCCGGTCAGGTTGCCCTGAGTGTTCTCGCTCAGCATCTTCGACAGGATCAGCAGGCTATTGAGCGGCGTCCGTAATTCGTGGCTCATGTTGGCCAGGAACTCGGACTTGTATTTCGAGGTCAAGGCGAGCTGCTCGGCTTTTTCCTCCAGCGCGAATTTTGCCTGCTCAACCTCGCGGTTCTTGGCTTCCACCTGTTTGTTCTGGGCGGAGAGCAGGACCGCCTTTTCCTCCAGCTCGGCGTTGGTCTGCTGAAGCTCCTCCTGCTTGGCCCGCAGCAGCTCCTCGGATTGCCGCAACGACGCGGCCTGCTGTTCCAGGGTGTCGTTGGTGGTGGTCAGTTCTTCCTGTTGGGCCTGAAGTTCGGACGTCAGCAGTTGGGACTGCTTTAGAAGGCCCTCAGTCCGCATATTGGCGGCGATGGTGTTCAGCACGATGCCGATGGATTCCATCAGCTGGTTGAGGAAGGATTGGTGGGTCTCGGAGAACTCCCCGAAGGTCGCAAGCTCGATGACCGCCTTCACCTCGCCCTCGAAGAGGGCCGGGAGCACGATGATGTTGAGCGGCGCCGCGGAGCCCAGCCCGGAACTGAGCTGGACATAATCCTTCGGCACGTTGGTGAGCAGGATGCGCTCTTTCTCTTTGGCGCACTGCCCGATCAGGCTCTCTCCGAACCGGAAGGTTGGCGACTGGTATTCCCGCTCAGTCGCCGCATACGAGGCCGCCAGCGTCAGAACCGCCTCGCCCGCGTCGTCGCGTTCGGCCACATAGAAAACGGCGTGCTGGGCGTTGATCAGCGGCGCCAAGTCCGACAGCACCATGGTCGATACGGTCGCCTGATCTCGTTCGCCTTGCAGCATGCGAGTGAACCGCGCCAAGTTGGTCTTCAGCCAGTCCTGCTCGGTGTTTTTGAGGGTTTGATCCTTTAGGTTGCGGATCATCTCATTGATGTTGTCCTTCAGAGCCGCGACCTCGCCCGACGCCTCGACGGTGATCGAACGGGTAAGCTCGCCCTTGGTCACGGCCGTGGAGACCTCCGCGATCGCCCGCACCTGGGTGGTGAGATTGCCGGCCAGTTGGTTCACGTTGTCGGTGAGGTCACGCCACAGGCCGGCCGCGCCGGGCACGCGGGCCTGGCCGCCGAGCTTCCCCTCGATCCCCACCTCGCGCGCGACGTTGGTCACCTGATCGGCAAAGATCGCCAGAGTCTCGATCATCCCGTTGATGGTGTCGGCCAGGGAGGCGATCTCGCCCTTGGCGTCCACGGTGAGCTTCCGCTTGAGGTCGCCATTAGCGACGGCGGTCACCACGTCCGCGATGCCGCGCACCTGACCGGTCAGGTTGGCGGCCATGAAGTTCACGTTGTCGGTGAGATCCTTCCAGGTGCCGCCGACCCCTTCCACGCGCGCCTGGCCGCCGAGCTTACCCTCGGTGCCGACCTCCTTGGCTACCCGGGTCACTTCCGAGGCAAAGGCGTTCAGCTGGTCCACCATGGTGTTGATGGTGTTCTTCAACTCCAGGATTTCGCCCTTCA
>JANXXK010000297.1 GCA_025350685.1 Alphaproteobacteria bacterium
GGCTTCGGTCTTCTGGATCAGGTCGCCGATGTAGACGATGTTGTCGTTCTTCAGGCAGTTGGCCGAACGGACCGAGAGCTCGAGCTCGTCGACCTTCTTCAGCAGCGCCGGGTTGAACGGCAGTTCCGGCTTGGCTTCGCCTTCGACCTTCTTCTTCGGCTCTTCGAAGGTGATGAAGATCTGCAACTGGTCCTGGAGGATCCGCGCGGCGTAGGCCACGGCGTCAACCGGCGTGACCGCGCCGTTGGTTTCCACTTCCATGATCAGCTTGTCGTAGTCGAGGCTCTGGCCCTGGCGGGTGGGCTCGACGCGATAGGCGACGCGCTTGACCGGGGAATAGAGGGCGTCGACGGCGATCAGGCCGATCGGAGAGTCTTCCGGGCGGTTCATCTCGGCGGGGACGTAGCCCTTGCCGGTTTGGACGGTGAATTCCATGCGCACGTTGGCGCCGTCGTCCAGGGTGCAGAGCACGTGGTCGCCGTTGAGGATCTCGATGTCCGAGGGCGCCTCGATCTGGCTGGCGGTGACGACGCCGGGGCCGGTGGCGCGCAAGGTCATCCGCTTGGGGCCCTCGGCGTGCATGCGCACGGCCAGGCCCTTGATGTTCAGTACGATGTCGACGACGTCCTCGCGCACGCCCTCAAGCGAGGAGAACTCGTGGACGACGCCGTCGATCTGCACCGCTGTCACAGCAGCGCCTTGCAGAGATGAGAGAAGTACGCGGCGCAGGCTGTTGCCCAGCGTCACGCCAAAGCCGCGCTCGAGGGGTTCGGCCACCAGACGCGCCTTACGGTTCGCGTCGGCGCCGGTCTCGATTTGCGGCTTCTCGGGACGGATAAGCTCGTTCCAGTTTCGTTCGATCACGGATGGATGTCCCTTGACACGCAGGATCGCCGGCCGCCAACGCGGTCCGGCGCAGGGAAGTACGGTACTTCGTTACTAGACGCGCCGGCGCTTGGGCGGCCGGCAGCCGTTGTGCGGAATGGGCGTCACGTCGCGGATGGTGGTGATGGTCATCCCCACCGACTGCAGGGCCCGGAGCGCGGATTCGCGGCCCGAACCGGGACCGGAGACATTGACTTCCAGGGTCTTGACGCCGTGTTCGGCGGCCTTGCGGCCCGCGTCTTCGGCGGCCATCTGCGCGGCGTAGGGGGTCGACTTACGCGAACCCTTGAACCCCATCGCCCCGGCGCTCGACCAGGAGATGGTGTTCCCCTGCGCGTCGGTGATGGTGATCATGGTGTTGTTGAACGAGGCGTTCACGTGCGCCACGCCCGAAGTGATGTTCTTGCGCTCGCGACGTTTGACGCGGGCCGGTTCCTTAGACATCGGAAATACGCCCTCTTACTTCTTCTTGCCGGCGATCGGCTTGGCCGGGCCCTTGCGGGTGCGGGCGTTGGTGTGGGTGCGCTGACCGCGAACGGGCAGGCCCTTGCGGTGGCGAAGGCCGCGGTAGCAGGCAGGTCCATCAGCCGCTTGATGTTGACCGCGGTCTCGCGACGCAGGTCGCCTTCCACGGTGAAGTCACGGTCGATGGTTTCGCGGATCTGCAGCACCTCAGCGTCGGTCAGCTGATTGACGCGACGGGCGTCCTCGATGCCGACCTTGGCCACGATATCGCGCGCCTTCGCAGGACCGATGCCATGGATGTACTGCAGCGCGATCACCACGCGCTTGTTGGTGGGAATGTTGACGCCAGCGATACGGGCCACGGGTAATCTCTCCTGGTCACGCAAGAGAAGCGCGAACGGCGCCCCGGCCCCTCGCCCCGAAGGTCAAGCCGGTTCGTCCTTCGCGCTCTTTCGCGGAAGCGCTTCGTTATAGGGATCGTTTTGGTTCCGTCAACAACGGAAACGCCCATTTATGAACGGAAAAGGGCGGGCGCAAGGGGTGTTCCCCCGCCCGCGTTGGTACGCGCAACCCCTCGATTCCGCTCCGAGGTTGCCGAAGGAAAGCATGAACCGGGCCCTCAGGGCAATGCGTCGCCGATTGCAGCCACGGCCGTGGGCTTGCGCCGGTAGCATCGGCGCCTTCACTAGCTGCCTGATTCGACCGCGGTCACGGTGATCGGCGGAGGGTAACGCGGCTTGACGGCTGCGAGACAAGTTAGCGAACTGCGCGCATGACCGACCTCAGCGCCTTCATCGCCGGCCTGCCCAAGGCTGAGTTGCACCTGCACATCGAGGGCAGCCTCGAGCCGGAGCTGATGTTCGAGCTGGGGCGGCGGAACGCGATCGCCCTGCCCTTCAAGTCGGTGGAGGAGGTGCGCGCGGCCTACGCCTTCTCCAACCTGCAGGACTTCCTGGACATCTACTACCAGGGTGCCGGCGTGCTGATGACCGAGCGCGACTTCCACGACCTGGCCATGGCCTATTTCACCCGCGTCGCGGCCGACGGCTGCCGGCATGTGGAGATGTTCTTCGATCCGCAGACCCATACCGACCGGGGACTGCCGTTCGACGTGGCGATCGAGGGCCTGCTGTCGGGGATGGCCGAGGCGGAGCGGTCGCTGGGGGTCAGCGCCAAACTGATCATGTGCTTCCTGCGCCATCTCGACGAGGACGCCGCGTTTGCGACCCTGAAGGCTGCCGAGCCCTGGCTCGATCGGATCGTCGGCGTCGGCCTGGATTCCTCGGAGGTCGGCCATCCGCCATCGAAGTTCGCGGGCATCTACAGGGCCGCCCGTGAGCGGGGGTTGAAGCTGGTCGCCCACGCCGGCGAGGAAGGCCCGCCGGCCTATGTCTGGGAGGCGCTCGACCTGCTGAAGGTGGACCGCATCGACCACGGCAACCGGGCGCTGGAGGATCCGGCGCTGGTCAAGCGCCTGGCCGCCGAGGGCATGACCCTGACCGTCTGCCCGCTCTCCAACCTGAAGCTCTGCGTGGTCGACGACCTGAAGGCACACCCGCTGAAGCGGATGCTGGACCTGGGTTTGCACGCTACGGTCAACTCCGACGACCCGGCCTATTTCGGGGGCTATCTTGGTGAGAACTGGGTGCGGACGGCGACGGCGATCGGGCTGACACGGGATGAGTTGGTCACCCTGGCGAAGAACAGCTTCACCGGATCGTTCCTGACAGAAGCGCAGGCTGCGCCGCACCTGGCGGCGATTGAGGCGTACGCAGCGTCGCCATCATAAGCCCGCTCATCCCCGTTTTCGCGGGGATGATCGGAGTGGGGCTAGCCCAGCGCCTTGTCGATGGCCACGGCGACGGTGTCGACCGAGCCCATGCCGTCGACTTGCGTGAGCTTTCCCTGGTCCTGGTAGTAGGGGAGCAGGGGCGCAGTCTGGGTGTTGTAGGCGTCGAGGCGGACCTTGAAGCTTTCCGGGTTGTCGTCCGGGCGGCCGCTCTCGGCGAAGCGGCCGGCGATGCGCTTCATCAGCTGCTCGTCGTCGACTTTCAGGCGGATCACCTGGTCGATGCGCGAGCCGCGGTAGGCGAGCATGGCGTCAAGCGCCTCGGCCTGGGCGAGGGTGCGCGGGAAGCCGTCGAAGATCGCGCCGCCGGCGGCCTCGGCTTCCGGCAGGCGGGCCTCGATCAGCTCGATGACGATCTCGTCGGAGACCAGGTCGCCGCGTTCCATGATCCCGGACACGCGCTTGCCGAGCTCGGAGCCAGAGGCGATCGCCGCGCGCAGCATGTCGCCGGTGGAGAGCTGGACCATCTTGCGGGTCTCGACCAGGCGCTTGGCCTGGGTGCCCTTCCCCGCCGCCGGCGGACCAAACAGGATCAGATTCATGCGGCTACTCGCCCTCCCCCGTCGCCGGTCCTCTTGGCGGGACCTGCGAGCGTCAATGCCGTTAGCGGCCGCGCATGCCCCGTAGCTTGGAGCGCTTGATCAGACCCTCGTACTGGTGCGCCAGCAGGTGTGACTGGATCTGGGTGACCGTGTCCATGGTGACAGAGACCACGATCAGCACCGAGGTGCCGCCGAAGGCATACGAGGCGTTGTAGTAGCCGATCATGAACTCGGGCAGCAGGCAGACGGCGGCGATGTAGAGCGCGCCGATCACGGTCAGCCGGGTCAGCACGAAGTCGAGGTACTCGGCCGTGCGTTTGCCGGGTTTGATGCCGGGCATGAAGCCGCCGTACTTGCGCAGGTTCTCAGCCGTGTCCTCCGGGTTGAACACCACGGAGGTGTAGAAGAAGCAGAAGAACACGATCAGCGCGCCGTAGAGCAGGATGAAGGCAGGCCGGCCGTGCTGCAGCTGGCCCACCGCGCCCGGCAGCCACTGCGCCCAGCCGGGCAGGTTGGCGTTGACCAGGAAGCCCATGACCGTCGCCGGCAGCAGCAGCAGCGAGGAGGCGAAGATCGGCGGGATGACGCCGGAGGTGTTGATCTTCAGCGGCAGGAACGAGGTGTCACCGCCGAACATGCGATTTCCCACCTGTCGCTTTGGGTATTGCACGAGCAGGCGACGCTGCGAGCGCTCCATGAAAACGATGGCCATGGTCACCGCGATGATCATGGCCAGGATCAGGACCAGCGCGCCGCCGTTCATCGAGCCGGTGCGGGCGAGCGAGAACATTTGTTGCAGGTAGCGCGGGAAGGTCGCGACGATGCCGGCGAAGATGATCAGGGACACGCCGTTGCCGACGCCGCGGCTGGTGATCTGCTCGCCCAGCCACATCAGGAACAGCGTGCCGCCGGTGAGCGTGGCCACGGTGCAGACCGTGAAGAACAGGCCCGGGTGATCGACGATGCCGCCGCTCGACTGCAGGCCCATGGCGATGCCGAAGGACTGGAACAGGGCGAGCACGACGGTCAGGTAGCGGGTGTACTGGTTGAGCTGCTTGCGCCCCGCCTCGCCGCCTTCTTTCCTCAGCTTCTCCCAGGGCGGATAGACCGTCCCGAGGAGCTGCACGATGATCGAGGCCGAGATGTAGGGCATCACGTTCAGCGAGAACACCGCCATGCGCTGCACGGCGCCGCCCGAGAACATGTTGAACATCCCCAGGATGCCCTTCGCCTGGCCCTGGAAGGCCTGAGAAAAGGCGGCGATGTCGATGCCGGGGATCGGGATGTAGCAGCCGATCCGATAGACGATCATCGCCACGAGGGTGAAGATCAGGCGCTTGTGCAGCTCCGTCGCCTTCGAGAAGGCCTCGACGTTCAGATTGGCTGCGAGTTGTTCAGCGGCCGAAGCCATTCAGCAAATCCCCTGACTCAGTCGTCCACCCAGATAGGACACGCCGCCCTCATATGCGAGGGCGGAGTGGTCGCAGTGAAGCTTAGACCTCGGCCTTGGCCTCTTCGGCCGGAGCTTCTTTCTTGGTGGTGGTGACCTTGCCGCCCGCCTTTTCGACCGCCGCGACCGCCGAGGCCGACGCGGAATGGACGGTGATGGTGATCTTGGACTTCAACTCGCCCTTGCCCAGCAGGCGCACGCCGTCGAGCTCGCGGCGGATCACGCCGGCGGCGACCAGGACCGTCGCGTCGATGGCCGTCTTGGCGTCGAGCTTGCCGGCGGCGATCGCCTGTTCCAGGCGCCACAGGTTCACTTCGGCGAATTCCTTGCGGTGGATGTTGTTGAAGCCGCGCTTGGGCATGCGCATGTGAAGCGGCATCTGGCCGCCTTCGAAGCCGGCGATGGCGACGCCGGAGCGCGCCTTCTGGCCCTTCACGCCGCGACCGGCGGTCTTGCCCTTGCCCGAACCGGGGCCGCGGCCGACGCGCATGCGGCCCTTGGTAGAGCCTTCACGGGGGCTGAGTTCGTTGAGTTTGGTCATGTGTGCCTCTCCTGAGAGATCAATCGCCGGAGCTTGGGCTCCGACTCGGCTGTTTCATTTTCCGCTCGTCCCGGCGAAAGCCGGGATCCAAGCGGGGTCAGCATGGGCCCCGGCTTTCGCCGGGGGGAGCGGTGTCTATTCGGACACGATCTCCACCATGTGGGCGACCTTGGCGATCATGCCGCGCACCGAGGGCGTATCCTCAAGTGTCGAGACACGGCCGGGACGGTTGAGGCCCAGGCCGACCAGGGTGGCGCGTTGATCCTTCTTGCGGCGGATCGGGCTGCCGGTCTGGCGAACAGTGACCTTGCCTTCAGACTTGGGAGCCATCGGATTTATCCTTCGACGTCTGCGGTGTCGGCAGAGGGGGTCGAGGCGCCGTCGGCGCGGCGGCCGATCACGTCTGCAACCTTCTTGCCGCGTTTGGCCGCGACCTGGCGGGGCGACGATTGGGCCTTCAGGGCCTCGAACGTCGCGCGCACCATGTTGTAGGGGTTGGACGACCCCACGGACTTGCCGACCACGTCCTGCACGCCGAGGGTCTCGAGGACCGCGCGCATCGGGCCGCCGGCGATGACGCCGGTGCCAGGCGGCGCCGAGCGGACCATCACCTTGCCCGCGCCCCAGCGGCCATTGCCGTCGTGGTGCAGGGTGCGGCTTTCGCGCAGCGGTACGCGGATCATCGTCTTCTTGGCTTCTTCGGTGGCCTTGCGGATGGCTTCCGGCACTTCACGCGCCTTGCCGTGACCGAAGCCCACGCGGCCCTTCTGATCGCCAACGATCATCAGAGCAGCGAAGGAGAACCGGCGCCCGCCCTTCACGGTGGCGGCGACGCGGTTGATGTGCACCAGTTTTTCGACGATTTCGCTGTCGCGTTCTTCGTCACGACCCCGACCGCCGCCGCGCTGTTCGTCTCTACGAGCCATCTGGCGTTCCTTAGAAGTTCAGGCCGGCTTCGCGCGCGGCGTCAGCCAACGCCTTCACCCGACCGTGATAGAGATAGCCGCCGCGATCGAAGACCACGTCCTTGACGCCCTTTTCGATGGCGCGCTGGGCGACGAGCGCGCCGACCTTGGCGGCGGCGTCCTTGTCGGACCCCTTCACCTTGGTCTTGGACCCTTTGCCCTCCTTGGGGGCTTCGCCGCTTTCCAGCGAAGAGGCCGCGGCCAGGGTCACGCCACGCTCATCATCGATGATCTGGGCGTAGATGTTCTTCGACGAACGGAAGACCGACAGGCGCGGACGCCCGTTGGCCAGCTTGCGCAGGCGGATGCGCGTACGTTGCGCGCGCTTCTGCGATGAATCTCGGGAGGAAAGGGCCATGACCTACTTCTTCTTGCCTTCCTTGCGGCGGACCTGCTCGCCGGCATAGCGCACGCCCTTGCCCTTGTAGGGCTCCGGCGGACGGATGCGGCGGATGCGGGCGGCGAGTTCGCCAACCTGCTGCTTGTCGATGCCGGAGATCTTGATTTCGGTCTGCTTGGGCACAGCGAAGCTGATGCCGGCCGGGGCCGGGAGGTCGACGTCGTGGCTGAAGCCCAGCTGCAAGGAGAGCGCCTGGCCCTTCATCGCCGCGCGATAGCCCACGCCGACCAGCTCGAGCGTGCGCTCGTAGCCCTCGGTGACGCCGACCACCATGTTGTTCACCAGGGTGCGGGAGAGACCCCACATGGCCTGGGCGCGTTGGCCCTCGATCTTTTTCGTCAGAAGGAGCTCCTGCCCCTCCTGCTTGATTTCGATCTCTTCGGCGACCGTCCAGGCGAGCTGCCCCTTGGGGCCTTTCACCGTGACCGTCTGGCCGTCGAGGGTCACCGTGACCCCCGAGGGGATGGCGACCGCCTTCTTTCCGATACGCGACATATCAGTAGACCCGGCAGAGGACTTCGCCGCCCACGTTGGCGTCACGCGCCGCGGTGTCCGACATGACGCCCTTCGGCGTCGACAGGATCGAGATGCCCAGGCCGTTCTTCACCGGCTTCAGGTCCTTGATCGACGAATAGACGCGGCGGCCAGGCTTCGAGATGCGGGCGATGTCGACGATGACGGGGGCGCCATCGAAGTACTTCAGCTCGATTTCGAATTCCGGGAAGGCGCCGGGGGTTTCCACCAAGTGGTAGCCGCGGATGTAGCCTTCCTCGGTCAGCACGTCCAAGAGGCGCGCGCGCATCTTGGAGGCCGGCGTGGTCAGCTTGGCGCGGCCGCGCATGGCGGCGTTCTTGATGCGGGCGATCAGATCGCCGATGGGGTCGTTGACCATTTTCGTCCCTCCCCTACCAGCTCGACTTGACGAGGCCGGGGATCAGCCCAGACGACCCGAGGTCGCGCAGGGAGATCCGGCTCATCTTCAGCTTGCGGTAGTAGGCGCGCGGACGGCCAGTCACCAGGCATCGGTTACGGATGCGGGTCTTGGACGAACTGCGCGGCAATTCCGCCAGCTTCAGCCGGGCTTCGAAACGTTCTTCCAGCGGCAAGGCCTCGTTGTTGGCAGTCGCCTTCAGCGCGGTGCGCTTGACGGCATACTGCTTGACGAGGGCCTGGACCCGCAGGTTGCGATTGACGGCGCTTTTCTTGGCCATGGTGCTTTCTTCCCCCGTTCCTACGCCGCGGCTTGCGGCTGGGTGAACGGGAACTGGAACTCCTTGAGCAGAGCGCGGGCTTCGTCATCGGTGCGCGCGGTGGTCGTCACGATGATGTCCATGCCCCACATCTGGTCGATCTCGTCGTAATTGATCTCCGGGAACACGATGTGTTCGCGCAGACCCAGGGCGTAGTTGCCGCGGCCGTCGAACGAGGTCGGCTTCAGGCCGCGGAAATCCTTCACGCGCGGCAGCGCGATGGTGATCAGGCGGTCGAGGAACTCGTACATGCGGTCGGCGCGCAGGGTGACCTTGGCGCCGATCACCATGCCTTCGCGCAGCTTGAAGCCGGCGATCGAGGTGCGCGCCTTGGTGGGCACGGGCTTCTGGCCGGCGATCTTCGCCAGGTCGGCCATGGCCGCGTTGACCTTCTTGGAGTCGGCCACGGATTCGCCGATGCCCATGTTCAGGACGATCTTGTCCAGCTTGGGAATCTGCATCTCGTTGGTGTAGCCGAACTGGTCCTTCAGCACCTTGCGGATCCGGGTCCGATACTCGGACTTCAGCCGCGGTTCGTAAGCTTTATCAGCCATTTGCGATCACCTCGCCGGTCGTCTTGGCGAACCGGACCTTCTTGTCGCCGTCCATGCGGAAGCCCACGCGGGTCGGCTTGCCCTTGGAGTCGACGACGGCCACGTTCGACACGTGAAGCGTCGCTTCCTTGCTCTTGATGCCGCCCTGGGGATCGCCCTGGGACGGCTTGGTGTGGCGCTGAACCAGGTTCAGGCCTTGCACCAGGACGCGCTCGTCCTTGGGGAACACCTTCACGACCGGGCCTTGGCGGCCCTTGTCCTTGCCGGCGAGGACCACGACGCGGTCCCCCTTCTTGATCTTCGCGGCCATCACAGCACCTCAGGCGCGAGCGAAATGATCTTCATGTGGTTCTTGGCGCGCAGTTCGCGGGGAACCGGGCCGAAGATCCGCGTGCCGATCGGCTCGCTTTGCTTGTTGACGATGACCGCCGCGTTCTTGTCGAAGCGGATCACCGAGCCGTCCTTGCGCTTGATGGCCGAGGACGTGCGCACGACGATCGCCTGCAGCACGTCACCCTTCTTCACGCGGCCGCGCGGAATGGCTTCCTTGACGGAGACGACGATCTTGTCGCCGACGCCGGCGTAGCGGCGACCGGCGCCGCCGAGCACCTTGATACACATGACCCGCCGCGCGCCCGAATTATCGGCGACGTCCAGGTTGGTTTGCATCTGGATCATTGGGTCTGACCCTTAAGCCGCCGAGGTCGCACTGCCCTTAGGCAGCACTTCCCAGGTCTTGGTTTTCGACTTCGGCGCGCACTCGATGATGCGGGCGAACTCGCCGGACTTGTAGGCGTTGGTTTCGTCATGGGCGTGGTACTTCTTCGACCGGCGAACGGTCTTCTTCAGCACCGGGTGCAGGAAGGTCCGCTCGACCTTCACGATCACCGTCTTGTCGCCCTTGTCGGAGACGACAAAGCCCTCGAGAATTCGTTTCGGCATCTGTCAGCTCTCCTCAGGCCTGCGCCTGCTTGGTCCGCAGGTGGGTCTTGATGCGCGCGATATCCTTGCGCACCTGATCCACGCGGTGGGTCTTCTCGATCTGACCGGTCGCCTTCTGGAAGCGCAGGTTGAACTGCTCCTTCTTCAGGCTCAGCAGGCTCTCGGTCAGCTGGTCGGCCGTCAGGCCGCGAACTTCATCGATCTTCATCACGCGTGCTCCGCGGTAGCATCGATGCGGGTGACGA
>JANXXK010000315.1 GCA_025350685.1 Alphaproteobacteria bacterium
AT
Organism: Alphaproteobacteria bacterium; assembly: GCA_025350685.1. Classification (GTDB taxonomy): domain Bacteria; phylum Pseudomonadota; class Alphaproteobacteria; order Caulobacterales; family Caulobacteraceae; genus Phenylobacterium. The sequence continues at coordinate 3 of JANXXK010000315.1, forward strand.
CGCCGTCCCCGGCGACTCCAGCCGGATCGCCACCGTCACCATCACCAGCAGCGGCAGGAACAGCAGCAGCCCAAACCCAGCCGCGAGGATGTCAAACAGACGCTTCAACGGGTGCGTCGCTACCGCCAGAGAACTCGCGGCGCGCCGGCCAAGGTCCAATCTCACATCGCGTTGGTCAGCAAGCGCGCTCAATTCGGTCGTCCCCGGTCCCTTAACCCTCTAAGGCCGCGCCTAACGAAAAGACGCTTAACGCCGCGTTTTCCATCCATCGGCACGATCTTTTAAGCGTGGCCGCAGATATTGGCACACGCGCTTCAGTAAGAGGCCGTGGAGCAAGAGCGATGCCAGCAGACGTCTCCTTCCAGCACGTCGCCACCCAAACGGCGTCGGCGACGGACACCAGCCGCCTGCCGCTGGGGATCGGCCTCGCCGTCGCCGCCTTCGCGTCCGTTGGCCTCTGGTTCGGCGTCGCCGCCGGCATAAGGGCGATTTTCTTCTAAGACTGCTGTCTCCGGACGCGCAGGTCCGCCGCCCTATTTCGATCTCATCGGCTACAGGACGTTGTCGTCGGCCGGCCGCCCGGCCAGTCCGCGCAGGTATTGGCCGTATTCGCTCTTGGCCAGGACGTCCGCCAGACGCCCCAGCTGGGCCGCGTCGATCCAGCCCTTGCGATAGGCGATCTCCTCCAGACAGCCGATCCTCAGGCCCTGACGCTGTTCGACGGCGCGAATGAACTCGCCGGCCTGGATCAGGCTGTCGTGGGTGCCGGTGTCCAGCCAGGCGAAGCCGCGGCCCAGCAGTTCGACGCTGAGCTCACCGGCCTCCAGATAGACCTGGTTGAGCGCGGTGATTTCCAGTTCCCCGCGCTCCGAGGGCTTCAGGGTCTTGGCAAACTGGCTGGCGCGGCCGTCATAGAAGTAGAGACCGGTCACCGCGTAGTTGGACTTCGGGACCTTCGGCTTCTCCTCGATGCCCAGGGCCCGGCCATCGGGGCCCAGCTCGACCACGCCGTAACGCTCGGGGTCGGTCACCAGATAGCCGAAGACCGTGGCGCCGGTGGTCCGGGCGCTGGCCGCCTGCAGCGAGCCGGTGAAGTTCTGGCCGAAGAAGATGTTGTCGCCCAGCACCATGACGCTGGGCTCACCACCGATGAACGCCTCGCCGAGGATATAGGCCTGAGCCAGGCCGTCGGGTCGCGGCTGGGCGATGAACTCGAACCGGCAGCCGAGCTGCGAGCCGTCGCCCAGCAGGCGCTTGAAGCCCGCCTGGTCTTCCGGCGTGGTGATAATCAGCACCTCCCGCACGTCGGCCAGCAGCAGGACCGACAGCGGGTAGTAGATCATCGGCTTGTCGTAGACCGGCAGCAGCTGCTTGGAGACCGCCAACGTGAGCGGATGCAGTCGGGTGCCGGAGCCGCCGGCCAGGACAATGCCTCGTCTCATGCCGCGGTCCTCTGCTCGGTCTTCAATTCGGCGACGATCTCGGCCACGGCTTCGCGCCAGGGCCTGGGCGTGACACCGAAGGTTCGTTCAAGCTTGCCGGTGTCCAGCGTGCCGCGCAGGGGCCTGCGGGCGGGGGATGGCCGCTCGGCGGTCCTGATCGCCCCGATGGGCGGCGCGGCCGGGCCAAGGGCCAGGTCGAAGACGCCCTCGGCGAAGTCCTTCCAACTGGTCTCGCCGACGTTGGCGAAGTGATGAACGCCGAAGACCGGGTCGCCGGCCTCGGCGGCGGCCAGACGTTTTGCCTGTGAAAGGATGAAACGCGCCAGGTCGCGCGCAGCGGTGGGCCGGCCGAACTGGTCGTCGACGACCTTGATCGGGTTCCCCTCACCGGCCAGCCGCAGCATGGTCTTGACGAAGTTCTTGCCATGGCTGGAGACCACCCAGGAGGTGCGCAGCACCAGCGCGCGGGGATGGGCGGCCAAGACGCGGCGCTCGCCCTCAAGCTTGGAGGCGCCATAGACATTGCCGGGATTGGTGGCGTCGTCCTCGGCGTAGGGCGCGCCTTTGTCGCCATCGAAAACATAGTCGGTAGAGACGAACACCAGGGGCGGGCCGGCCGCGCCCAGCGCCGCGGCGATGGCCGCCGGCGTTCCAGCGTTGACCTGATAGGCGAGCTCTCGGTCCGTTTCGGCGAGATCGACAGCGGTATAGGCGGCGGCCAGCACCACCAGATCGGCCTTCACGACCCCCAGGGCGCGCACAGCGGCGGCGGGGTCGGCAAAATCGGCCTCGGCGCGCGAAAGCGCGGTGATCTCGACGTCGAAGTCCACGGCCTGCCCCAACAGTTCGCTGGCGAGCTGCCCGGAGGTTCCGAACTGCAGGATGCGGGTGGTCATGCCTTGACCAGGCCCAGGCGTTCGGACTGGAATCCGCGCTGGCGGATGCCCTCTATCCAGTCGCGGTTATCCACGTACCAGCGCACGGTGTCCTCGAGGCCCGCCATCAGCTGCATCTTGGGCGCCCAGCCCAGCTCCGCCCGCAGCTTGGAGGCGTCGATGGAATAACGGAAGTCGTGGCCCGGGCGGTCCTTCACGAACTCGATCTTGTCGGCGTGGGCGGTGTTGGCCGGGGCCATGCGGTCCAGGTGCTCGCAGAGCATGTGGATCAGCTCGATGTTGCGCTTGGTGCCGTCGCCGCCAATGCAATAGGTCTCGCCGAGCCGGCCCTTGCCCAGGACCAGCAGCAGCGCGTCGGCGTGGTCGTCCACATGCAGCCAGTCGCGCACCTGGCGGCCGTCGCCGTAGACGGGGATAGATTTCCCCTCCAAGGCGCGGGTGATCACCGTCGGGATCAGCTTCTCGGGGAATTGGAAGGGGCCGTAGTTGTTCGAGCAGTTGGTCAGCACCACCGGCATGCCGTAGGTGCGGCCCCAGGCGCGGACCAGGTGGTCGGCGGCCGCTTTGGACGACGAATAGGGCGAGTTAGGATCGTAGGGCGTCTCTTCGGTGAAGTCCCCATCCTCGCCCAGCGCTCCGAACACCTCGTCGGTCGAGACGTGGTGGAAGCGGAAGGCGGCCTTCTTGGCGTCCGGCAGGGCGTTCCAGTGGGCGCGGGCGGCCTCCAGCAGGACCGCGGTGCCCATCACGTTGGTGCGCACAAAGTCGATGGGGCCTTCGATGGCGCGATCGTTGTGGCTCTCCGCGGCCAGGTGCATGACCGCGTCAGGCTGGTGGCGGGTAAAGACCTCGCGCATCGCGGCGGCATCGCAGATGTCGGCCTGCTCGAAGGCGTAGCCGGGGGCGTCAGCGACGCTGGCAACGTTCTCCAGATTGGCCGAATAGGTCAGCACGTCGACATTGACCACCTCGTGGCCGTCGGCGATCGCACGGCGCACCACGGCCGACCCGATGAACCCGGCCCCGCCCGTAATCAGGATCTTCATGCGGTCTTTCTCGCTGCCCGACGCTCCCAGAACGCCGGATCCCTAGGGGTACGCTCAAATCGTGAGCGCCCTCTTACAGCGAAACCGCGGAGGCTCAAGCTTCGCCGGAATGCTCAGAGCGCCGCGGCGAGACGCTTGTCGCGAGCGATGGAGCTGGCGGCCACCAGATGGGCGATAATGGCGATGACGATCACCGGCGCCAGCGCGCCATAGCCAACCAGCAGGGAATGGTCGCCGAACCGCGGCTTGGCCATGTCGCTGATGCGGCCAAGGAACAGCGGCCCGCCGCCCAGCCCGATCAGGTTCAGCACAAACAGCAGGATTGCGCCGGCCATGGTCCGCTGGCCGGGCGGCACGGCGTTCTGGACGATGGCCAGGGCGGGCGCGAGGTACATGTTGTTCAGCAGCGCCGGGACCGCGATGAAAATCAGGGCGATCTGCCAGGTCGGGGCCCAGATCAGCCCGGCCAGCGCCGGCAGGGTGAGGGTGAAGGCGATCACCGGAATCCAGGCGTACCAGCGCCGATCCTTGTGGCCCAGCCTGTCGGCCAGCCAGCCCGCGCCGAAGGTGCCGATCACGCCGGTTATGCCGATCACCCAACCGTAGTAGTTGGCGACGTCCTTCAGGGAGGCGCCCTTCACCCGCATGAGCAGCGGTGAGTTCCAGTTGAGCATGGCGTAGCCGACAAAGGCCGACAGGCCGCAGGCGATGGCCACGCAGCGCAGGGTGCGGTTGGCGAAGAACGCCGCGATAACCTGGCCCACCGGCGGCGCCGGGGCGTGCGCCTCCGCGCCGGCGGTCATTTCGTCGAGCCCGCCGCGCTTGGGCTCGCGCACGACCAGCAGCATGATCAGCGCCAGGACAACGCCCGGCAGGCCCACGGCATAGAAGGCGATCCGCCAGTTGTAGGCCGCGGCCACGCGGCCGCCGTAGAGCACGCCCAGCATCGAACCCAGGGGCACGCCCAGGGAATAGAGCGCCAGGCCGGTGCCGCGCTCCTTGGCCGGGAAATAGTCGGAGATCAGCGAGTAGGACGGCGGCGATCCGCCCGCTTCGCCGGCGCCCACCATGATCCTGAACAGCGCTAGTTGGGTGAAGCTGGTCGCCTTGCCGCAGGCGGCGGTGAAAATGCTCCAGATCGCGCAGGCGGCGGACATGATCCAGACGCGCCGGTAGCGGTCGGAGAGCCACGCCACCGGGATGCCGAAGGTCGTATAGAAAATCGCGAAGTTGAGGCCACCCAGCGCGCCCAGGGCCGTGTCGCTGAGCCCCAGGTCCTTGCGGATCGGCTCGGCGAGCGTCGACATGATCTGCCGATCCATAAAGTTGAAGGTGTAGACCACCGCCAGCAGGCCCACGACCACGTAGCGGTAGTACCTCCTTGGCTGTTCCGCCGTCGCGCTCGCCGCTGTCATACCCAAGCCCCCAGCCGGGCGCTGGCCGCCCTTGCGGCTCCAACATCCGGTACGCTTCCCTTCAGGTCATGTTGCACGGCGCCTCAAGTCTCGCCAAGCGTGGAGCTGTGACCGCGCCGAAACATGAGCCCCTCAGCCACATCCCCTCGCATCGCCTAGAGATTTCCTGGGGGACCTTCGCCTTGCCCGCCTTGGCCCGCCCCTCTAACTGACGGCTGGACGGTTCTCCGCGCCGCGTGGCGTGGCTGGTTGGAAAACTATTGTAAGGTCATCGCATGGACGCCCCTGTCGCGCGCCGCCCAGATCCAAAGGAAGACGCGCCTGGCGCGGCCATGCTGACCCATCTGCAGCGCCTGGAAGCCGAGAGCATCCACATCTTCCGCGAGGTCGTCGCCGAGTGTGAGAACCCGGTGATGCTCTACTCCATCGGCAAGGACTCCGCGGTCATGCTGCGCCTGGCGATGAAGGCCTTCTATCCGGCCAAGCCGCCGTTCCCGCTGCTGCACGTCGATACGACGTGGAAGTTCAAGGCGATGTACGAGATGCGCGAGCGGATGGCGCGTGAGACCGGCATGGAGCTGATCGTCCACAAGAACCCCGAGGCCGAGGCGAAAGGCATCAACCCCTTCGACCACGGCTCGCTGCACACCGACATGTGGAAGACCGAGGGCCTGAAGCAGGCCATCGACAAATACGGTTTCGACGCGGCCTTCGGCGGCGGGCGGCGCGACGAGGAGAAATCCCGCGCCAAGGAGCGGATCCTGAGCTTCCGCTCAGCCCAGCACCGCTGGGACCCGAAGATGCAGCGGCCCGAGCTCTGGCGGCTCTAC
>JANXXK010000326.1 GCA_025350685.1 Alphaproteobacteria bacterium
GTTTCGTGCGCGACTTCATGGCCGAGAACGCGGTCGGCGCGCCCAGCTTCAAGGCCATCCGCAAGCGCGGCTCCGAACACCAGATCGAGGAAGTGGGCCAACGCCTGCGCGCCATGATGCCCTGGATCACCAAGAACGCCCTGGTCGACACCACGCGGAACTGAGCGAGCGCGAAGCGCCGACTCATCCCGGCGAAAGCCGGGATCCAGCGACAAGCTCAGAGGCCCGGGTCCGCCCCGGGCCTCTTTGCGTTTCAGGCCGCGACCGCGAGTGGCGTCTCTGCTAGCCTGCCTCGCGGTATTTGTGGGTAGTGGTCTCGCTTTCGCGACCGCCCGATCGGCCGCCGCCAGACTACGCTCTCCAGATCGATGATCGCGGAGGTCAGGAAATGGCGACCGAAAACCAACCCGAACACCACATCGAAAATCCCTTTGAGTATGTGCTCGAGAAGTTCGTCTGGAGCCTGCGCGACGTCGGCCGTGCGCTGATGCCCAATCCCGCCCGCCACATCGGCCAGGCCGTGCCGCAGGTGCGCCGGATCACCGTCGGCGACCTGATGGACGCGCTGAAGAAGGGCCTCGCCGACGTCGGCGCGCTGCGGGACGACATCCTGTTCATCGGCCTGATCTATCCGGTAGCCGGCCTGGCGCTGGCGCGGCTGACGTTCAGCTACGACCTGTTGCCGATGCTGTTCCCGCTGGCCTCCGGCTTCGCCATCCTGGGTCCGGTGGCCGCGGTCGGCCTCTACGAGATGAGCCGCCGCCGCGAGGTCGGCGAGCACGTCACCTGGGCCTCGGCGTTCGGGGTCTTCCGTTCGCCGGCGCTCAGCTCGATCATCGGTGTCGGCGCGGTCTTGCTGCTGCTGTTCCTGCTGTGGCTGGCGACGGCCGGCGAGATCTACATCGCCACCCTCGGCCCTGAGCCGCCGCAGACGCTCGCCGCCTTCGAGCGCGGCGTGTTCGACAGCCCGCAGGGCTGGACCCTGATCGCCGCCGGGATCGGCGCGGGCTTCCTCTTCGCGGTCGCGGCCTTCGTGATCGGCGCGGTGTCCTTCCCACTGCTGCTCGACCGTGACGTGGGCATGTGGCGGGCGGTGGCGACCTCGTTCCGCGCGGTCGGCCAGAACCTCGGCGTCATGGCGCTGTGGGGGGTGATCGTGGCGGGCAGCCTGCTGCTGGGCTCGATCCCCGGCCTCGTCGGCCTGATCATTGTCGTGCCGATGCTGGGCCACGCCACCTGGCATCTCTACCGCAAGCTGGTCGCCTAGGCGGCTGCGCCACCGACCGCGCGAGCCGCCGCCAGGATCAGCTCGATCCGCCGGTCCCATGTGTGGCCGGCGAGGGTCTTGGCCTTGGCCGCGCGGGCGTGCTCGAAGCAGCGCCCGGGATCGGCGACCAGCGCCTTCAGGGTCTCCATGCCGGCGGCCAGATCCTTCCAGTAGAACAGCTCGATGTCGCGGCCGGGCTCGAAGATCTGTCCGTAGTAGCGGCTGTAGTCCGACAGGATGGCCGCGCCGGCCAGCGACCCGGTGAACGGCCGCTCGTGCGAGCCGCCGCCGAAGTTGCCGTTGGTGCTCAGCAACAGCCGCGATTGGCGCATCAGCTCCACTGCGCGGGTCATCTCCACGGCGCCCTCGTAGGCTGCGTTCTTGAACCGGTAGAGCTGTTTTTCCCAGCCGGCGCCGCAGATGCGGATCGGCACGCCGGTCTTGGCCACCGCCTTCAGGAACGCGAAGCGCCGCACCTGGCGCACCTCGATGTCCAGCAGCGCCGAGGATTCCAGCGCGCTGCCATAGGCCGGATGGTCGGGGCCCAGGCCACGCGCAGTCAGCACCGCGCCCAGGGCCTCGTGCGGCGGCGTCCATTCGGTGGCGAGCGCCAGGTCCAGCGCGTCGGACAGCACTTGCTTGGCCGGACCCTCGACCCCGGCCCACGACACTGTGGGTTGCTGAAAGGTGCCCGACCAGAGGACCTCGATCGGCCGGTTGTCGCGGAACTGCGTCGCTGTGGCGTCGTCCTGCGCCGGCTCGCCTACCGCCGGGTGCGGAAAGAAGCCCAGGTGGTCGAACCGCTCGGGGCCGAACACCGCCGTCACCGCGTCGATCTGCGTCGGGTCGACGAACAGCAGGGCGGTGGACTTGGGCGTCGCGCGCAGGCGGTCCACCTGGCTCAGCGGATAGTCGGTGTGCCAGACCACGTGGGGTGCGCCGAACAGGTCGCGGATGGTGCGCCCCTGGCTGTCGCGGAATTCGCCGGCGATGTTGATGGTGAACACCAGGTCGACCCGCGCCACGGCGGCGTGGGCAAGGATCGCCGTGCCCGGACTGGAGGTCTCCTCCAGGTCCATCATCTCCACCTGGTGGCCGGCGCGCGCGAAGGCCGCGGCGGCGAGATCGGCGAACAGCCGGGTCCCGCCGTACTGCGACTGGCCCTTCATCATCAGGATGCGCAAGGCGTGGGTCCGTGGCCGCGGAGGGTGAAGCGTCAGAGTACCGCAGATTCGTTCGCCCGCTGGTCCTAGTCGTCGGGCCTAGTCGTCGGGGCCGCCGCGTTTGGCCTTCATCCAGGTCCGCGCGGCCTTGTGGCGGCCGATCCACAGCTTGCGCTGGGCCTGACGCGCGACCGGGTCCTCCTTGCGGACCTCATGCGCCAGCTCGCGCTGCAGCTTCTGGAAGCTGCGCCAGCGTTCGCCGTCGAGGGTTCCGTCGGCCAGCGCCGCCTGGACGGCGCAGCCGGGCTCCTTTTCGTGGGCGCAGTCGCGGAACTTGCAGCTTTCCGCCAGCCGTTCGATCTCCGCGGTGGTCTCGGCGAAGGCCGCCGCCACGCCTTCCTCGGCGTCCCACAGCGCCAGCTCGCGCATCCCCGGTGTGTCCAGGATCAGGGCGCCTGAGGGCAGCAGGATCAGCTCGCGGTGGGTGGTGGTGTGGCGCCCGCGCGCATCGTCCTCGCGGACCTCCTTGGTGGCCATCTTCTCGACGCCGGCCAGCGCATTGACCAGCGTCGACTTGCCGACGCCGGACGAGCCCAGCAGCACGGCCGTCTTGCCGGGCGCCAGAAGGGCGGCGAGCTCGGCCAGCCCCTGGCCGGTGCGCACCGACATGGCCAGCACCGGCGCGCCGCCGGCGATGGCGCGGACCTCGGCAATCAGCGGCTCGGGGTCCTCGCAGACGTCGGCCTTGGTGAGCAGGATCACCGGATCGGCTCCGCTCTCGTAGGCCGTGGCCAGGTACCGCTCCAACCGGCGCAGGTTGAGGTCGGCGTTAAGCGAGGCGGCCAAGAGCGCGGTGTCGACGTTGGCCGCCACCACCTGCATGTCTCGCGCCGTGCCGGCCGCCCTGCGGGTGAAGGCGGTCGAACGGGTCAGCACATGCTCGATGATCGCCGCACCGCCTTTCAGCTCGGCCGCCACCCAGTCGCCGGTGACCGGATAGCCGCCCCCCGTTTTTGCAAACATGGCGGCCGTATTGGCGAAGCGGCCGGAGATGCGGCCCTCGATCTCGCCGGCGGCGGTGACGAGGCGCCACGAGCCGCGCTGCTGGACGATGACGCGGGCGGGGACCAGGCCCTCGGCCGCGAAGGGTTCGAAGTCGCGTTGGAGCGTGTCGCTCCAGCCATATGAAATGAGCAAATCAGGATTCCTTTGAAGGGGTCGCAATGCCGTCAGGCGCCGACCGCGGAATCCCGTCTTGCTGAGAGGGGATTGCCCTTCTGAAGGGCTCAGGTACCGGCGCGCGAAAGGGCTGCGTGGGCAATGGGCGTCATCATCACATCCTCCTTCGCTGGCGTGTGTCGGTACGCTTGTGAGCTTGGCCCCACGCTCTTAGCACGTCAAGAAGGAGCTCTGAGGAGACTGAGATGGCCGACCTGCCCCCCGTCGTCATGAACGAGCAGACCCACCGTTTCGAGGTCACGGTGGAGGGCCAGACGGCCTTCGCAGAATACAGCCTGCTGCACGACGCCATCGTGCTGCCGCACACCGTAGTGCCCGAGGCGCTGGGTGGGCGCGGCATCGCCAGCGCGCTGATCAAGGCTGGCCTCGGCTACGCCCGCGAGCATAACCTCAAGGTCAAGCCGATTTGTCCCTTCGTGGCCGCGTTCATCCAGAAGCACCCCGAGGTTCAGGACCTGGTGCATGCTGACTTCCGCGCCAAGCTGGGATTGGCGGAATGAGGGGTCCAACATGCTGACCGGCCGATGTCTGTGCGGCGCGTGTTCCTATGAGATCGCCGGCGAGCCGATCATCGTCGCCCATTGTCACTGCCTGGATTGCCAGAGGCTGAGCGGCGCCGGCCACACGACCGGGGCGATGTTCGCCGAAGACGGGATCAGGCTCCACGGGGAGCCCGCCAGCTTTTCCCTCGTCAGCGAGGCCGGCAATACCGTGACGCGCCTGTTCTGCGCGACCTGCGGAAGCCCGCTGTTCGGCCGCAACAGCGGCATGCCTGGGGTGATAACCGTGATGCTGGGCACGCTGGACGAACCCGCCCCGCTGACCCCGCAGGTCGCCATCTTCACGCGAAGCCGCCGCGCCTGGGACCCGATCGACCCCACCGTCGTCAGTTTCGAGGCGCAACCGAGCTGGACACCGGCCGATCCGGTCTAGATCAGGTCGCGGCAGAAGCCGGCGAGGTCGGCGGCGGTGTTGCGGCTGATGTCGGGGCAGGTGATCGAGAAGACCTCTGTGCCGTGGATCGTCCCCATCACCTGGCGGCAGCGGGCGGCGACGCCGGCGCGGACCAGCAGCCGGTAGAAGCCGACGCCTTCGTCGCGCAACGGATCGCATTCGTTGACGCTGATCACCGTCGGCGGCAGGCCGCGGACCTCGTCTTCCGTCGCAAAACCTGGCCAGGCCAGGGGATTGCGCGCCTTGAAGGCCTCGACGCCATAGGCCACCCGGCCCCGATTGTTGTGCAATTCCAGCAGAATGCCGTTGTTTTCCACCGACGACGGGTTCTGCGGCAGCGGCCATTCCCCGGCGATGTAGGGGCAGAGCGCATAGAGGCCGCGGATCAGGCCGAGATCGCCGTCCTGCTTCAGTCGGAGTGTCGTGGCGATCGCCAGATTGCCGCCGCCGCTCTCGCCCGCCACGACGATCCGGGCCGGATCGATGTTCAGCCGCTCGGCCTGGGCGCAGGTCCATTTCAGCCCGGCGAGGCAATCGTTGAGGCCGGCTGGAAACGGCTCGACCTGCGGCGCTGACGAGGCGCGGAGCGCGTTGCGGAAGTCGACCATCACCACGGCCACGCCGCGCGCGGCGATGATCCGCGCCCAGCTGCGGTACATGCCGTTAAAGCAGGACATCGACTGCATGCCTCCGCCGTGGATGTAGTAGACGCAAGCCAACCGCTCAGCGGTGTCGGGGCGGGTTATCAGCACCTTGATGCTGTTGCCGTCGGGCGCCGAGACGAAGGCTTCCTCAGTGACGACCAGGCCGGCCGACGGGGCGGTGGCCTCGTTATCGCAGGCGTCGAACAACTGCGACATGGCGGCTTCGCCGGCCAGGGCGGCGGGAGTGTTGGCCGCAGCGAGCAAGGCTTCGCGGCTTTCGATGTCGCCCTGTGGCGGCGCGTCCGGCGCGGCGAACAAGGCCTTGATGCGCGGATCAATGCGCGGGTCCTGCTGGAGCTTGGAGGCCATGTCGAAATCCTGTCTGCGTTGGGCTCGATGATTACTGGGCTCCCGTAAGGGCAACGCAACCGGTCTGGCTAGCGCCACCCAAGCCCGGTCTCGCCGCGAAGGATCGCCTCGGCCTCGGCGGTGTGCTTGCCGCCCTCGCGGTCGTGCAGGATCAGCGGCGGCAGCAGGCGCAGGGGGGCCTTGCCGGTCTTGATGGCGCGGACCAGCACGCGTTTGGCGGGTTGATCGGCGAACGGCAGCACCGAGAGCACCTGGCAGGACCCGGCCTTCGGGGCCAGCAGCGCCAGGATGTCGGCCAGCCGGTCGGCGCGGTGGATCAGGGTGATGCTCCCGCCCTCGCGCACGGCCTTCGTGAGGAACCCGATCCAGGCCTCCAGGCCATCGTCGGCCATCCAGGCGCCGCGCCGCTCGGCGGCGGGACCGCGGATCGCGCCGGCGTCGTCGAAGAACGGCGGATTGGCCATGGCCGCGTCGAACGGCTTCAACCCCAGGCCGGAAAACCGCACGGCGACGTTGCCCTCGTAGGCCTCGACCTGGCCGGCCATGCCGTTGGTGGCGATGTTTTCCAGCGCCAACGCCAGGGCTCGGGGATCGCGCTCGATGCCGACGAACAGGGTTTCGGGGCGCCTTACCGCCGCCGCCAACAGGGCCGCGCCGGCCCCGCAGCCGGCCTCGATCACTCGCTCGCCGGCCCTGGCGTCGCAGGCGGCCGCCAGCAGGGCCGCGTCCAGTCCCGCGCGGTAGCCGCGGGCCGGTTGGCGCAGGGTCACCCTGCCGTCCAGCACCTTGTCCTCAGTGGTTTCGCCTTGTGCTGGTGAGGACACGTATCTCCCTTCGTCCGTTCCGCTCGCTTGACCGTGCCCTATCGCGTCACCATTGTCCCTGCCAACGGCGGCCGCCTCCCCAGACGGGCCGTCAACGCCAGGAGACGAGGTCCGCTTGGACGTCGCCACACGCCCCGCCGTCGCCGCCGAGCCGCCGTCGCTGGACGCGCTGCTGGCGCTCGCGCGGCCGGACATGGCCGCCGTCGACGCCCTGATCCGCAGGCATATGGATAGCCCCGTGCCGGTGATCCCGGCCCTGGCCGACCACCTGATCGCCGGCTCCGCCAAGCGACTGCGCCCGCTGCTCACCGTCGCCGCCGCCCGCCTGGCCGGAGCCCGCGACGACGCCTGCCTGAAGCTCGCCGCGGCGGTGGAGTTCATCCACACCGCGACCCTGCTGCACGACGATGTGGTGGATTCATCCCAGCTGCGCCGGGGCCGGGTGGCCGCCCACCTGATTTGGGGCGCGCCCTCGTCCGTTCTGGTCGGCGACTTCCTGTTCGCCCGGGCCTTCGAGCTGATGGTCGGCGCAGGCTCCATGCCGGCCCTGGAAATCCTCGCCCGCGCCAGCCGCGTGATCGCCGAGGGCGAGGTGCTGCAGCTCACCCGAGCCCACGACCTGGACCTCTCCCAAGAGGTCTATCTGGAGATCATCCGCGCTAAGACCGCCGAGCTGTTCGCCGCCGCCGCGGAGGCCGGCGCGGTCTCCGCCGGCGCTTCGCCCGAACGGCGCCGGGCGCTTCGCAAGTTCGGCCAGGACCTGGGCCTGGCCTTCCAACTGGTCGACGATGCGCTGGACTACTCCGGCGACGCCGAGACCCTCGGCAAGAACCCCGGCGACGATTTCCGCGAAGGCAAGGCGACCCTACCGTTGCTGCTGGCCATGGTCCGCACCGGCCCGGCCGAGCGCGAGTTCTGGATCCGCACCATCGACCGCCGCGACCAGACCGACGCCGACTTCGTCCGCGCCTGCGAACTGATGGAACAGACCGGCGCGCTCGCCGCGACCCTGGACCTGGCCGCCACCTACGCCGCCAGCGCCAAGGCCGCGCTCGCCAACTTCGCCCCCAGCAACGCTTGGCGCCCGGCCCTGGAAGACCTCGCCGACTTCGCGGTCATGCGCCGGGCCTAGAATCCGGTGAAGACGCGCTCAAGCGCCCGCCGGATGGCGTCTTCGTTCTCGGCCACGCTGCCAACCCCCGCGCGACGTCTTCCGCGTTCGACGCCGGCCATTTCTGGGACGGAGAGAATATAGCTGGTCCCAGCGAACACCAGGGTGACGCTGGCTTCGGAATAGGCAGATCGCCCGTCATCAATGAGTAGCGGCGCCACGACGACTGTCGGCGCGCCATCCAGCAGATGAGACTGTAGAACCACTACGAGCGGGGCGATAGGACGTGATCGCTCCGACGGGTTCTGAAAGACGTCGAACTGGCGCAATCACCAAGTCCGCAGATCGTCGCCGAAGACGCCGTACTGGTCGATCCGCTCCCGATGGGCCTTGATCGCTTCGGCGTTCTCCTCGGCCCATTTGCGAGCGCGGTCTTCCATTGTGGGCTGCGCCTGATGCTTCTTCTGAAGCGCTGCCCGGATGGCCGCCTCGGTCAGGTTCTCGAGATCCAAGCCCGCCGCCTCGGCGTCCCGAACTAGGTCAGCGTCAACCTCGATCTTGAGTTCGGTCTTGCCCATGCGAGAAAACTAGCGCGATCCGCGCCCCTCGTCATCCGCGAGGCCGTCTCACCCTACCCCTCGTCGAACGGGTGGGGCAGGCGGCCGGCCTTGAACAGGATCACCGGGTTCTCGTCGTAGTCGCCCAATTCGGTGTCGGCGGTGGCCGAGAACGCCACCACGCCCTCGCGCAGGGGCGCCAGCCGCTCGGCCTTGCGCCGGGCCTCCTCTGCGGTCTTGCAGCCGACCTGCTGCTCGGCCTTCAGCCCCTTGCCGCGCCCGGCGACGTAGGTCTGCAGGATGTAGACGGTTTCCTTGGCCATGGCGTCTTCACGCGCCGCTTAGCGAGTCCCGTCAACGCCTTCCGCGACCGGAAAGCGCGCGGCTCCGGGTTCCAGAGGCAGGTCCAGTGCGTTCGCCATGCAGGACACCGTTCGGTAGAAGCCGCAAAGCAGCAGGATCTCGAGGATTTGGCTATCGTCGTAATGCGCGCGCAGCCCGTCGAACTCGGCTTTCGAGAGCGTCGCGCCGGCATGCAGCGCATCGACCGCCGAGAGTAGACCCCGCTCCGCCTCGCTCCAGCCCGCGTCCGCCGCGCCGCTAACGAGGCCGGCCTGCGTCGCGAACGTGGCGACATGTACGCCCCACTCGTACTCGCAGCCATTCAGGGCGGTGGTGCGGTCGATGACGATTTCCCGCTCGCGCAGGCTGAGCGGCCCCCGGTCGAGCAGGGATCCTGCCCGAAACTTGCTCCACGCCCGCTTGCTTGCGGCGATTGTGCGGAACAGGATCAAGGGCGGCGCGCCCTTCATGATCTGATCGAACTGTTCCTGAATATCGGGCGCGTAGGGTGGCTCCAGCGGCGCGATCCTGGGCATCTGCAACTCCATCTGCTATCGTTTTCATAGCATTTGCTGCTACATATTCCATAGCGAATCAAGCGGACACCCAATGACCGACGACAAGCACCGGGTCCGAGGTTCTCGAACCGGCCGGCCGATCATGGCATTGCTTGACCTGTTGGGTCGCCGCTGGACCCTGCGCCTCCTTTGGGAGCTGCGCGACGGCGCCTTGACCTCCCGCGCGCTGCGCCAGGCCTGCGACGATATTTCGCCCACGGTGATGCAAGCCCGGCTCTCCGACCTGCGGTCCGCGCAGCTGGTCGAGCATCAGCGCGCGCGCGGCTACGCCCTTACATCGATGGGGGAGGATCTGCTGAAGTCCTTCGCCGAACTCTACAGCTTCGCCGACCGGTGGGCGGCGCGCGCGGGGGCATCCGGAGACTAGCCCGGGTGGATCATGTCCTCGGGGCGCACCCAGGCGTCGAACTGCTCGTTGGTCACATAGCCGCCACCCACCGCTTCTTCGCGCAGGGTGGTGCCGTTGGAATGCGCGGTCTTGGCGATCTTGGCGGCCTTGTCGTAGCCGATGTGCTCCTTGAGCGCGGTGACCAGCATCAGGCTGCGTTCCAGGTTGGCCTTGATGTTGTCCTCGCGGGCCTCGATGCCGACGACCATGTTGTCGGTGAAGCTCACCGTGGCGTCGGCGATCAGCTTGCACGACTGCAGGAAATTGTAGGCCATCACCGGGTTGTAGACGTTGAGCTCGAACTGCCCTTGCGAGCCCGCAAACCCGATCGCCGTCTGGTTTCCCATCACGTGCGCGCAGACCATGGTCAGCGCCTCGGCCTGGGTCGGATTGACCTTGCCCGGCATGATCGAGCTTCCCGGCTCGTTCTCCGGCAGCGACAGCTCACCCAGGCCCGCGCGGGGGCCCGAGCCCAGGTAGCGGATGTCGTTGGCGATCTTGAACAGGGCCGCGGCCGTGGCGGTCAGCGCCCCGTGGCTGAACACCATGGCGTCGTGGGCGGCCAGCGCCTCGAACTTGTTGGGCGCGGTGATGAACGGCAGCCGGGTGATCGCCGCGATCCGCTCGGCGACCTTTTCCGCAAAGCCCACCGGCGCGGTCAGGCCGGTGCCCACCGCCGTGCCGCCCTGCGCCAGCTCATAGAGCCCGTAGAGCGTGTCCTTCAACCGGCGGACCGACATGCCCACCTGATGCGAATAGCCGCTGAACTCCTGGCCGAGCGTCAGCGGCGTGGCGTCCTGGGTATGGGTGCGGCCGATCTTGATGATGTGGTCGAAGGCCTTGGACTTGGCCTTCAGCGCCGCGTGCAAATGTTCCAGCGCCGGCATAACCGATCGCACCACCCCCTCGGCGCAGGCGATGTACATGGCCGTCGGATAGGTGTCGTTGGACGATTGGCTCATGTTGACGTGGTCGTTGGGGTGCACGGGCGACTTGGAGCCCATCACCCCGCCCAGCATCTCGATCGCCCGGTTCGAGATCACCTCGTTGGCGTTCATGTTCGACTGGGTGCCGCTTCCAGTCTGCCAGACCACCAGCGGGAAGTGGTCGTCGAGCTTGCCGTCGATCACCTCCTGGGCCGCGGCGATGATCGCGTCTGCGATCTTGGGGTCGAGCTTGCCCAGCGCGACATTGGCCTCGGCCGCGGCGCGCTTGACCACGCCCAGGGCCTTGACCACCGGGATCGGCTGCTTCTCCCAGCCGATCTTGAAGTTCTGCAAGGATCGCTGCGTCTGCGCGCCCCAATAGCGGTCGGCGGCCACCTCGATGGGGCCGAAGGTGTCGGTCTCGGTGCGAGTGGCGCTCATCGCGGTCTCCAAGGGGTCGTCTGCCAGGCGGGGCGAGGCCGGTTTAGCGAGACAGCAGGAGACTGCAACCCGCTTGCATCCTATGTCAGGGGGCGATGAACGACGCCTGGACCCAGCACGGCAAGGTCCGCGCCCGCGAGACGCCGGGAGCGATGGTGGTGGAGGTCGAGGGCCTGACCACCCAGGCCAAGTACTACAAGCCCCTGATCTACGAGTTCTTCCGCAAGGCTTGGCGCGGGTCGCGGCCCAGCTGGGGCGAGTTCGCGGTGGAGATCCGCATGGAGTATGTCGGCGATCCGCCCTGGCTCGACCTCGACAACCTGGCCAAGGCGATCCTCGACGCCATCAAGGGCTATGCCTTTCACGACGACGCCCAGGTGGCGCGGCTCCTCGTCGAGCGCGCTCAAGGCGAGCGGGAACGGATCATCGTCAGCGTCACCCGCCTGCCCGGCGAGGGCCGCGCGCCGTTCCAGCCGCAGGGCGGGCCATGATCGCGCTCCTGGAGACCGATGACCCCGTCCGCCTGGGCTTCCTCTGCCAGCTGCTCCGCGAGGCCGACTTCCACCCCTTCGTCTTCGCCGTCTCCGGCTACCCGGGCGTCCAGGCGAGCCGGCTGACGGTGCCAGAGAGCGAGGAAGACATGGCGCGGCGGCTGATCGCCGAGGTGGAGCGGGAACTGGGCTAGGTGTCCCTTCTCCCCCTGTGGGAGAAGGTGGCCTGCGAATGCAGGTCGGATGAGGGGTTTCTCATAACCCGCCGCCGTTCCGAACAGGGAAACGGCCCGTACTCGGGCAGCTCCCGCCCCTTAGCGAACCTGCGGATGTGCCAGCGTCCATTCGTACTTCTCAACCCGCCAGTCGTACGCGTCGTGGAGCTGCTTGATGCGGTCGCGCGTCAGCGCTTCCTGGCATGCGAGGTGGGTGACGGGCCCCGCAGTGCCGCCGTTGTACATCGCGTACTCAGCATCACAGGAGAACCTGCGGTATTGAGTCCAAGCAACCTGGGCGCGGTTGAGCAGCCTCAGTTCGTCTCCAGCCACGGCCGGTCGGACTTGATCGAGTAGCTTGGCAAGCTCCTGCTCTCGAGATCGACTGGCGCTCGAAAAGCACGCCGCCGACCGGGACGTTATCACGACGTCCCGGCAGGGCGCGTCCTTTGCATTCATGTGCTGCCCGACGGCTGGCACGGAGCCGAACTCGAGCGCGATAGCTGCAAGAGTTGCCAGCGAGATCCTCAGCCGAGCACTTGTGGTCATGCTGTTGGGCCATCTGTCCGCGATTGTGACGCCTAGCTAAGCCTCGCGAGGACCACTCGGTCAACGTCCGCTCCAGCCATAGCGGAACCAGGGACTCACAGGACCAAACGCCGGCGCGACCCCTCATCCGACCTGCTACGCAGGCCACCTTCTCCCACAGGGGGGAGAAGGACACCCTGAATCGAAACGGCCGCCCTTTTGGGGCGGCCGCTCGTTCGCGATCCTCTCGGGGAAAGGTCGAGAGGCTCAGCGGTATTGCTGGAGACGCGTGGTCCGAAGGCCCGCCAGGCCGTGCCGGTCGATCGACCGCTGCCAGGCCAGGAACTCTTCCGAGGTCAGCCGGTAACGCTCAAGGGCGTCCTCGAGCGAGAGCAGGCCCCCGCGCACCGCGGCGACCACTTCGGCCTTGCGGCGGATCACCCACCGGCCGGTTTCCGCCGGCGGCAAATCCCTCAGCGTCAACGGCGCGCCCGTGGGGCCGATCACGTAGGACTCCCCGCGACTGTTCGTGCGCGTCTGCTGTTGCTGCACCATGGCTTTACGCCTTTCCCACCATCACTGTTGATGTGGAAGATACGCCTCGGCTCCTAACAGCCACTGAAGCCGTATGGTAAATATCCCGGTAACCACGTTTTTTTCGTGTTCTAATTTGATACAAGTAAGGTTTCATTTTCGATTAACCCGGGTTAAGGCTCAAAACTACCGGATGATATTGATAAGCTCATCCAACATCGTGTCAGCTGTGGTGATGATCTTTGACGATGCTGAATAAGCCTTCTGAGTAGTAATCAGGCCCGTGAACTCCGACGACAGGTCGACAGTCGAAGCTTCCAGGCTGGAGGGGGAGATCTTGCCCGCCCCGCCGACGCCGGCCGTCTTCAGCGTCATCCCCCCGGCGTCGAGCGCCGCGGTGTAGGCGTTGCCACTGGTCGCCTGCAGGCCGTTGGCGTTCGGGAAGGTGGCGACGGCGATCTGCGCGATCTTGCGGACCTGGCTGTTGTCGAACAGCGCCGAGACCACCCCGTCGGGGGAAACCTGGACGCCGACGATGTTGCCGGCGCTGGCACCGTTCGAGGTCACCGAGTTGACCGTCGAGGCCGACGCCAACTGGGTCAGTTGCTTGAGGTCGAAGGTGACCGCGCTCGCCGCGATGCCGAGGCCGGCGGCCCATTGCGGGGCTGCGCCGGCGGAGGCGGCAAGTGCGATGGTCTGCGGCGAGGGCGCCGCGGGCGGCACGGTCGCCGGACCGAACAGGGTCGAGGTGTTGAGGTTGATCGTGCCGTCGGTGTTGAAGTTGATCAGGCCGCTCTTGATCTGGCCCGAGGGTCCGGCGACGTTCACATCGGTGGCCGGCACGGCGTAGATTTCCGCGTTCCAGCTGTTGGGCGTGGTGGTCCGGCAGAAGGCCACCGCCAGCTTGTGGGCGCCGCCCATCGAGTCCACGACGGTGAATTCGACAGGCGGAGCGTCCGGAGGCGTGCCCGTGCCCGTCGCGGCGTAGGCGGCCATGGAGGCGGTCGCGGCGTTGTAGGTCGAGACCGCCGGGATCGGCGTGGTCTGGTCGAGGTTGGCGCTGACGCCGACGTTGGTGGTCTGCTGGACCGCCGCGCCGAGGTTCTTGACGTTGATCGGCTTGATCAGCGTCAGGTCCGATGGATCGACGCCGAAGGTGCCGTTGGGCAGCGCCGGCCAGCCCTGCAGGTAGAGGCCCGCGTCGTTGACCAGGAAGCCGTTGGCGTCGGGCTGGAAGGCGCCGGCGCGGGTGAAGGTGCGCGGGTCCGACACGGTAAGGCCGGCGGCCTTGTTGGTGGTGACGAAGAAGCCGTCGCCGCTGATCGCCAGCGAGGTCGCCGACGACGAACTCTGGATCAGGCCCTGCTGGCTGACGAAGGTTTTGGTCACCCCGGTCACGCCGCCGGCGGAGTACTCGCCCTTGACCGCCTGGGAGGTCACCATGGTGGAGAAGTTCACCTGGTTGCGCTTGTAGGCGGTGGTGTTGACGTTGGCGATGTTGTCGGAGATCGCCGCCAGCGCCGAGGAGTTCGACACCAGGGCGGAGACGCCGGCGAGGAGGGCTGAATTGATGCTCATTGGTCTATCCGTTCTTTCCGAATTGGCCGCGTCCTGCGGTCGCCGATCGGCTTGGCTTGGCCGTGTTGATGGGAGGCGGGTTCAAGGGTGGATCGCTGGCGCCTCATGAGGTCGCCGGCGGGGTTGTTGGGATGGTCGTGGTTGCGGGGGTGGTCGCCGGCGCGTCCTGGATACTGGTCACCTTGTCCCAGGTGACCCGGCCGCCGTTGATGGACAGGAAGGTCGAGCCGTTCGACTGTTCGACGCCCGTGACCACGCCTACGACGTAGTTGGTCGACGCGACCGCCTTGCCTGAGGCGTCGGTGGCCGAGACCTTCAGCGTATAGGGCCCGCCGTCGGCGAGTTGCTTGCCGGTCTGGTCCTTGCCGTTCCAGGCGAAGGCGTGGTCGCCGGCCTTTAGATTGCCGAGCGATTCCACGTGCAGCACCGCGCCGCTCTTGTCGACGATCTGCACCTTGGCGTCGGCGGCGTCGGCGGGGACGTTGATCACCCACTTGGCCTTGCCGCCAGAGATGTTGGCGTCGTCGCTGACCGCCTTGACGCTCTTGCCGATCATGCTGACGGCCGTCGAGACGCCGGTCGAGGTGTTGTTCACCAGCTTCTTCAACAGGTCGTTAGTGTTGAGCTGTTGCTCGACGCCGCTCATCTGCACCAGCTGCTGGGTGAACTGGTTGGAATCCAGCGGCGACAGGGGGTCCTGGTTCCTCAACTGCGTCGTGAGCAGCGCCAGGAAAGTGTTGAAGTTATTCGCCAGGCCGGTGCGGCCGAGCGTGGTCTTGTCGGTCGAGGCGGCTGGAGCCGGGGTGGGCGTCGTGGCCGTGGGCGCGGTGGTGGTCATGGTCGCCTCAGATGCGGATGTCGACGCCGGCGGCGGATGCGCGGCGGAAGGTGAGTTGGGTCGGCGCGGGGTCGGACGACGTGTCGAGCGCCGTCTGGAAGGCCCGGCCGCGGAATTGCGCGCCGCTCTCGGCGCCCTGGTCCTGGTTGCGACCGTCCTGGCCGCGATCGGTCGCCACGTCGAAGGACATGCCGCCGGAAAGGTCGAAGCCCGCCTGCTCGAGCGCCTTCTGCAGTTCGCCGGCGCGGGCGCGCAGTTCGGCGGCCGCGGCGGGCGTGTCGAAGGTCATGGCCGCGCTCATCTTGCCGCTGGCGCCGATCTCCAGGCGGACGTCCACCTTGCCGAGGCCGGCGGGGTCGAGCTGGACGTCGAAGCGACTGGAGCGACCGTCCAGCTTCTTGGCGATCTGGGCGGCGAGATTGGCGACGGTCTGCGGCGCGCCGCGCACGGCCACAGCGGCGGCGTGCAGCAGGGTGGCGGGGGTCGTCGTCGATGCGGTCGAGAAGTCGGCGATGGGCGCCTGGGCCTCGGTCGATGGGCTCTTGGCGCTGGCGGCGGACGTGAGCGGCGCCGGCTCCCGGGCGCCGGCGTCCTTGCCGGCGGTGGAGGCGGCCAGCGCCTGGGCGGTGTCTCCAGCCTTGCCGACAGCCGCGAGGCCCTTCGGGACCGCATCGCTGTGGGCGCCTTCGACGCGCGCGGACTTGGCTGCAGAGGTCTTGTCCTTGGTGGCGGCGGCCACCGGTTCGGCGGGCTTGGCCTGGTCGGCCTTGGCCAGCTGCGGCGCGGCCTGGGCGAGGGCGGCAGTCTGCGCGGCCTGCGCGGCGGCGGGCAGCGGCTCGGCAGCGACCTGCGGCGTCTGTGAGGCCTGCGCAGTCTGAGACGTCTGCCCAGTCTGAGACGTCTGGGCTGCTTGCGCGGCGGGCGTGGCGTTGTTCGCGGCCGCGGCGACGGAAGTCTTTGCGGCCTGCGCCGCCTGGGCGGTGTCCACGGCCTGGCCCGCCGTCCTCGCTGTCGCGGTCGCGGCCGACGTCACAGCGACGGCGGTCTTCGCCGCGGTCGGCTCGGTCGCCGCAACGACGCCGGCGAGCTTCGCCTGCGACGCGGCGGCCTTGTCGGAGACGACCGTCGCAGCGGTCTGGCCCGCCCCGGCCTGCGCTCCGGCGCCATTGCCGTTTGCAGCGACCGCGGCGGCGGCCGTCGTCGTGGCCGCGGTGGGGGCGGGGATCAGCAGGGCCAGCGTCGCGCCAGGAGCGGTGGAGGCGCCGACGGCGGTGGCTTTGGCGGCGGCCGCGTCAGTCCCGTCGCCGGCCTTGGCTTGGCCCTTGGCGCCGCCCGTGCCGACCTTGCCGGCGGCCAGTCCCTTGCCGGCGGACTTGGTGCCCGTGAGCCCGGCCGCGGCGTTGGGATCGACGATGCCGACACCGACGCTCTGGTCGCCGAAGAGCGCGGCCAGCAGGGCTTCGAAGCCGGCGAGCGGACCCTTGGCCTGGCCCACCTGAGCGGCCTGGGCGGCAATGCCCTGGCTCGCGCCGGGCTGGGCGCCGGGTTGGGCGGTGAAATTGAGCAGGGACGCGGACATATAGAGCGACAGCCTTGAACGTCTTGAGGTCGGGGATGGAAGGCTGACGCGTGCTGCGTCGGGTACATTCGACAGGTCTGGAGCAACCTTTGCGCCAACTGGCTTGGGTATTGTTTTTACAAATGAAACACCCCCACGGCACCATGGGTCGCCTCTGCCACAAGGACGCATTTTGCCGAGTCGAATCCGGTCCGGTGGGCGTTACCTGCCGCCCTTCCGTCCTGCTACCGCCGCGCCTTCCACAGGCGCGAAGCCAGGCCGATCCGGGTTTCCAGTTGTGGGCGTTTGACCGGCGCGCCCGCGCGGCCCCGCCCGTGCGAGGGGCCGCGAAAGCCGAACGCGTTGCGACTGGCGCCAGTCTTGCGCTCTCAACAGCGAACCCATCGGCCCCTGAAAGGGACCACGTTGATAAATAATGATATTTTCCGGATCTACGCGTGTGTGTTCGTCAGAACCCCGGCAGAATTCGCCGAGCCACACGTCAGCCTTTGCCGGGCGGAGGCCTAAGCTTTGTCCCTCTCCATCGCTCTCACGAACGCAGCATCGGGCCTGAACGCCGCACAGGCGAGTTTGACCGCGGTCTCGGACAACATCGCCAACGTCAACACGCCCGGCTATGTGCGCAAGGTCGTCCAGCAGGAACAGATGGTGGTCAACGGCGCCGGCGAGGGCGTCAGCATCATCGGCGTCCAACGGGTCACCGACCAGTACCTCCAGCTGGCCAGCCTGACCGCCTCGTCGGACGCAAGCCGCCACGACATCACATCCCAGTTCCTCGACAGCGCCCAGGCGCTGTTCGGCGACCCGTCCGGCAACGGCTACTTCTTCAACCTGCCGAACGATATCGGCGCGTCGTTCGCCGCCTCCGCCAACGACCCCTCGTCGAGCCTGCTGCGCGGGCAGGCGCTCAACTCGGTCAGCGCCCTCGTCAACGACGCCGGTCGGATCAACACCCAGATCAGCCAGCTCTCGACGAACGTCGACAGCCGCATCGTCGACAACGTGGCCCACGTCAACGACCTGCTGACCCAGGTCAACCGGCTCAACAGCGACATCTCCCGGGCCAAGCTCTCTGGCGGCGACTCAACCGGTTCGGAGAATTCGCAGGACAAGCTGCTCAATGACCTGTCGAGCCTGATGAACGTCAAGGTCAGCCCGCGCGCCGGTGGCGGTGTCAATGTGCGTTCGGCCGAGGGGGTTCTGTTGGCCGGCGACGGCGCCTCGACCCTGACCTACAACCACTCTGCCAGCACCGACGGCTACATCTCTGTCGTGACCCCCGGCGCCTCGGCCGGGCCGCAGTCGATCGCGGTCAACTCCGGCCAGATCCGCGGTCTGCTCGACCTGCGCAACAGCAAGCTGCCGGGCCTGGCCGATCAGCTGGGCGAGTTCATGTCGCGCACCGCCCAGCAGCTGAATGCCGCCAGCAACGCGTCGACCGCCTTCCCGCCGCCGACCTCGCTCACCGGCCGCAACACCGGCCTCGACGCCACCACCGCCTCGGCCAATTTCACGGGTACGTCGACGGTGGCGGTGATCAATCCTGCGGGCGTCGTCCAGAAGACCGTGGCGATCGACTTTACCGGCGGCACGATGAGCATCAACGGCGGGGCGGGCATTGCCTTCACCCCGGCCAACTTCGTGGCGCAGCTCAACGCCAACCTGGGCGCCTCCGGAACGGCGAGCTTCACCAATGGCGCCCTGACCGTCTCGGCGAGCGGCGGCAACGGCGTCTCGATCGACGCCGGCACGGCGACCAAGGCCGGCCAGGGCTTCTCGCAGTTCTTTGGCCTCAACGACCTGATCCGCTCCACCGGGGTGTCGACCTTCGACACCGGGCTCGCCGCCGGCGACGCCAACGGCTACACGCCGGGCGACACCATCAAATTGCGGCTCTCCAAGGCCGACGGTACGCCGATCCAGGACGTCACCGTCGCGGTGCCGCCGGCCGGCCTGCCGACGGTGGGCGATCTGGTCAATGCGCTGAACAGCAACGCGACTGGCGTGGGCCTCTACGGCGCCTTCACGTTGGACGCTCAGGGGGGGCTCACCTTCGCCGGCGCCCCGCCGCTGAACGCCCGGCTCTCGGTGGTCTCTGACATCACTCAGCGCGGCGTCGGAGGTCCCTCGATCAGCGCCCTCTTCGGGATCGGCGCGGCGGCGCGCACGGCCCGCCCGTCGAGCTACGTCGTCAATCCGACCCTTGCCGCCAATCCGACCCTGATGCCGTTCGGCAAGCTCAACCTCGCCGCACCTGCAGGCACGCCCGCGATCAGCGCCGGCGATGGCCAAGGCGCCCAGGCGCTGGCCGTCGCGGGCTCGGTGGTCACCCAGTTCAAGGCCGCGGGCGCCCTGGGCAACCTCTCCACGACGCTCGCCGACTACGGCGCCCAGTTGGGCGGCGCGATCGGTCGCGACGCGGCGACCGCCGAAAGCCAGAAGACCAGCGCCGCGGCGGTGAAGACCGAGGCCGACGCGCGGCGCCAGTCCGTGGAAGGGGTCAATATCGACGAAGAGCTCATCCACTTGACCACCTACCAGCAGGCCTACAACGCCAACGCCCGCATGATCACCGCCGCCAAACAGCTCTTCGACATCCTCGCCAACCTGATTCAATAGCTCCTACAGACTCAAGGACCCGACCATGGTCACCCGCGTATCGACCGCCGGAAACTACTCCGCCATCCTCGCCAACCTGATGGCGGCGGAGAACCGCCAGCTGAACGCGGAAAACCGCGTCTCCAGCCACAAGAACGGCGCCGACCTGAAGGCCTACGCCGACAAGGCTGAGCAGCTGACCGCCATGCGCTCGGTCGACAAGCGGCTGCAGACCTATCAGGACCAGAACAGCCAGATCGCCTCGAAGCTGACCACCCAGGACCAGGCGCTGACCGGCGTCGCCGACGCCGCGGCCTCCGTGGGCCAGGCGATCCGCGAGGCGCTCGCCGCCGACAATGCCGACACCTTCATGCAGCAGGTGCAGGGCCAGTTTCAGGCCGCGGTCTCGGGCCTCAACACCCAGTTCGACGGCAAGTACCTGTTCGCCGGCGGTCAGATCAATGTGAAGCCGGTGACCGCTGTTCAGCTCAGCGACCTCACCACCGGGCCGCCGATCGCCAGCTTCTTCCAGAACGACAACTACCAGGTCCAGGCCAAGCTCGACGATGCCACCACCGTCACAACCGGTCAGGTGGCCAGCAGTCTCGGCACAAACATGCTGACCTCGTTCCAGTCTCTGGAGGCCTTCCACCAGGGCGTCTCGGGGCCGTTGAGCGGCCCGCTGACTGCGGCCCAGCGCACGTTTCTGCAGGGCGAGCTTGCCAACTGGGACGCCATTCGCAGCAGCGTCACCACCGCTGCGGCCCAGAACGGCCTGGTCCAGAAGCAGGTGGACCAGTCCGCCCAGAACCTGATCGGCCAGCACAACACGCTCACCATCATGATGGGCGGCATCACCGACGCCGACATGGCCCAGGCGGCCACCGACCTGTCCAGCGCCCAACTCTCGGTCCAGGCCACGGCGCGGGTGCTGCAGGCGCTGCAGAGCTCCTCCCTGCTCACCCTGCTGCCGAACGGCTAGTGTCCCGATTCCGAAGTTCAGCTGCGTCTGGGGCGGGCTCCGACGAACTTCGGAATCGACTGACCTCGTAAAATCGGGGTCGAGCCGCTAGATAGGCGGCCATGAACGCGCCCGTTCTCAACGCGACGAAGCTCAGCGACGGCCTGATCGAGGCTGCGCGCGAGAGCGTGCGGCTACCGGCTGGCTCTCGCATCGTGGCGGCGATGTCGGGCGGCGTGGACTCCACGGTGACCGCCGCCCTGCTGGCGCGCGCCGGCTACGACGTGGTCGGCGTCACCCTGCAGCTCTACGACCACGGCGCGGCGATCCAGAAGAAGGGCGCCTGCTGCGCCGGCCAGGATATCCACGACGCGCGGACCGCCGCCGAGAGCCTCGGCATGCCGCACTACGTCCTCGACTACGAAAGCCGCTTCAAGGCCCAGGTGATCGAGGATTTCGCCGACAGCTACCTGCGCGGCGAGACGCCGATCCCCTGCATCCGGTGCAATCAGACGGTGAAGTTCCGCGACCTGCTGGACGTCGCGCGGGATCTTGGCGCGGAAGCCATGGCCACCGGCCACTACGTCCGCCGCGAGGTCGGGGCGGCCGGCCCGGAACTGCACCGCGCCGCCGACGCCAACAGGGACCAGTCATACTTTCTTTTCGCCACGACTCCCGAACAGCTCGCCTATCTGCGCTTTCCGCTGGGCGGGCTGCCCAAGCCCGCCGTGCGCGCCGCCGCCGCCGAGCTCGGCTTGGCCGTGGCCGACAAGCCGGACAGCCAGGACATCTGCTTCGTCCCCGAAGGCCGCTACACCACGGTGATCGACCGCCTGCGCCCGCATGGCGCCGAACCCGGCGACATCGTCCACCTGGACGGCCGGGTGCTCGGCCGCCACGAAGGGGTCACCCGCTACACCATCGGCCAGCGCCGAGGCTTGAACGTCGCGGTGGGCGACCCGCTGTTCGTCGTCCGCATCGACGCCGACGCGCGCCAGGTGATCGTCGGGCCGCGCGAGGCGCTGCTGGTCCAGGCGCTCACGCTGAAGGAAACCAACTGGATCGGCGGCGGCGAGGCGTTCACGCCGGGCCGCCAGGTCCTGGCCCGCGTGCGCTCCACCCGCGAGCCCGTCCCCGGCCGCGTGACCCTGATCGACGGCGCGCCCGGCGTCACCTTCGACAGCCCCGAAGAAGGCGTCGCCCCCGGCCAGGCCTGCGCCCTCTATGCCGCCGAAGCCCCTACGCAGATCCTGGGTGGGGGCTTCATCGCCTCAGCGGCGCGAGCGCAATAGAAACCCCGTTCATCCCGGCGGGTGAATATATGAGCCCCATGACCCAGACCTCAGACCCCGTCGTCATCGCCAGTTACGCGCGCACGCCCATGGGCGGCTTCCAGGGGGTGTTCGCCCCGGTGAAGGCCACCGAACTGGGCGCCGCCGCCGTCCGCGCCGCTGTCGAGCGCTCCGGAGCGCCGGCCGATGCTGTCGAGCAGATCGTCATGGGCTGCGTCCTGCCCGCCGGCCTTGGCCAGGCGCCGGCCCGCCAGGCGGCGATCGGCGCGGGCCTGCCCACCTCGGTCGAGGCGACGACGGTCAACAAGATGTGCGGCTCGGGCATGCAGGCCGCGATCATGGCGCACGATGCGCTCGCCGCCGGCAGCGCCGATATCATTGTCGCAGGCGGCATGGAGAGCATGACCAACGCGCCGTACCTGCTGAAAAACCACCGCGGCGGCGCCCGCATCGGCCACGACACCTCCTACGACAGTATGTACCTGGACGGCCTGGAGGACGCCTACGAGCCCGGCCGGCTGATGGGCTCCTTTGCCGAGGAGACGGCCAAACAGTACCAGTTCACCCGCGAGGCCATGGACGAGTTCGCCATCGGATCGCTGATGAAGGCGAAGCACGCCTCCGAATCCGGCGCCTTCACCCGCGAGATCACCCCCTTCGAGGTGACCACGCGAAAAGGCTCGGTCCTCATCGTCGACGACGAACAGCCCGCCAAGGCCGACCCGGCCAAGATCCCGACGCTGAAGCCCGCCTTCGCCAAGGACGGCGCGATCACCGCCGCCAATGCCTCCTCGATCAGCGACGGCGCCGCGGCCCTGGTGATGACCCGGGAGAGCGTGGCTCGAAAGCTCGGCATGACCATCGTCGCCCGGGTCGCCGGACACGCCGCCCACGCCCATGAGCCGGGCCTGTTCACCACCGCGCCAGTTCCCGCTATCAGCAAGTGCCTCAAGCGCGCCGGCTGGAGCGTGGCCGACGTCGACCTGTTCGAGGTCAATGAGGCCTTCGCCGTGGTCGCCATGATCGCCGAGCGCGACCTGGGCCTCGACCGGGCCCGGCTCAACGTCAACGGCGGCGCCTGCGCACTCGGCCACCCCATCGGGGCCTCGGGCGCGCGCATCCTGGCGACCCTGCTCAGCGCGCTTGAAGCCCGCGGCGGCAAACGCGGCGTGGCTGCCCTGTGCATTGGCGGCGGGGAGGCCACCGCCATGGCGGTGGAGCTGGCCTAACCCTACTTCGTCTCGTGCGCGGCCTTGGCCATTTCCTGGGCCTGGGCGCGCAGCTTGGCGATGTCGGCGGAGCTCATGTGGCCGCCGGCGCCCATCCCGGCTATCGCCGGCTTGCCCGCCGCCATGTCCAGCGTGTTGATCTTCATCCCGCCCGGCATCACCATGTCGCCAGCCCGCATGTCGGGCGGGCAGGCGCCCTTCCAGGAGCCTTCCATGGTCATCTTGTGGGTCCCGTTGGCCTGGGCCATCGCCGAGCCGGTGGTCACCGAGGTCATGGTCATCGTGTAGTGCGAGCCGAAGTCGCCGGTGACATCGCCGTCGGAGGTGACTGTGCCCGCATCGCCCATCTTGCAGACCGAGTGGACGTGCCAGCCGCCGGTCAGCTTCGGCGTCATCGACTGCTCCGGGCACATCGACTTGATGTCGCCGCGGCTCTCGGTGGCCCACCACTTCATCTTCTGTTCGGTCATGTCGTCCAGGCACATCTTGGTCGTCTGATGCATCTGTTCGCTGCTGATGGTCTGCTCCCAGAGCCCGGCCTTGCGGGTGGGCATGGCGGACAGCGCCGCGGGCTTGGCGTCCGACGCGGTCGCCGCCGCGGGTGCGCCTGCGCCCCCAGCCGAGGCGGCCGTGTCGGTCTTCTTGCTACAGCCGGCCAGCGCCACCAGCGCCACGGCCGAAATCCCGATCAGGCGTTTCATTTTGAACCCTCCGTCCCAATGCCCAGTTTGCTAGTGCTGGGTTTGGGCGCGAGGCTAACCGCGATCCGCCGCCGGGAGAACACGCTATGTCAGACCTTCGCGATACCGGCGCCCGCTACGAGATGGACGAGCAGGGCCTGACCTCCTGGGCGGACTACCGCCGCTCGGCCGACCGGCTGGTCATTGACCATGTGGAGAGCCCGCCGGCGCTGCGCGGGACCGGTGCCGCCGGCCGGCTGATGGCCGCGATCGCCGCCGACGCCCGGACCAAATCCTTGAAAATCATACCGATCTGCAGCTACGCGGCCGCCTGGCTGTCCCGGAGCGAGGAATTCGGAGATCTGGTGAGCTAGCTCCGATCCGTCGGCAAGCGCCGGGCCTAACCACGGAAAACACGGAAAGAGCACGGAACGACGGCGGCATCGTGCGCTGTGCCTTGCTTCGTCGATCGCGCCGCTGGCGCGATCCTTCGTTCGCCCACGGCCTCTCCGGATGAGCCTCGTTCCGTGCTCTTTCCGTGTTTTCCGTGGTTCTTCTTCAAGTCCGCGCGGTGATGGCTTCCAGGGTCTGCACGCGGGTCCCCGCGTCCTCGGCGAAGCGGCGGGCGAGGTCGCGGATGCCGGCCGGGTAGGCGTCGCCGCCCTCGGCGATCTCGGCGGCGATCTGCTCGGCGTTGAGGATTGCGGCGCTGAGCGCGTGGATGTGGTCCTTGGCCAGGGTGCGGGCCTCGGCCTGCAGCCGGCGCACGCGCTCGGCGACGGTTTCCGGCTTGGCGGTGGCGATGGTGGCGCGGTCGTTGTCGGCCACTACGCTGAGAGACGGAGACGGGCTCATACGATAGTACCTCAATAGGACGCCCCAGGTTTCTCAAGGTCCCGCGGGATCATGGCGATCCCGCTGACAGGGCCTCAAGCCCACCTGGTTCTGTCTCAGTTACGTACAAGTGACAGCACAGGTTCCCTGACTACTGCATGAACGGCGCCGCGAGCCCTGAAGTGGGGTGTGCAGGCCACAGTGTGAAGTTAACGGCCCCGCCTCAGCTGGATTAAATTGGGAACACGGACGCCTGATCCGGGTCTCTGAGGGTTTGCGGCGCGAGAACGCATGCGCGTCTGCAATTTCCAGTAAGAAAACCCGGTATCGGCGCTCGGCGCTCTACCGCCGCCGCCCCAGCCGCGCCTTGCGGAACCGCTCATCCGCCTCGGCCTTGGCCTCTGCGCGCACCCGCTTGGGCGCGGAGCGGTCCACCGCCTCGCCGGGCGCGGTCAAGGCGTCGTTGGCGAATTCCAGGTCGAGGAGTTTCAGGCGTTTGATCTCGTCGCGCAGGCGGGCGGCCTCCTCGAACTCCAGGTTGGAGGCGGCGGCGCGCATGCGGCCCTCGAGGTCCTTGAGCGTGATCTTGAAGTTGTTGCCCAGGAAGGGTTTGCCGTCTTCCGCCACGCCCACCGGCACGGTGACCCGGTCCTTCTCGTAGGGCGAGGCCAGGATGTCCTTGATCCGGCTCTTGATGGAGGCCGGCGTGATGCCGTTGGCGGTATTCCACGCCTCCTGCTTCTCGCGGCGGCGCTTGGTCTCGGCCATGGCGCGTTCCATCGAGCCGGTGATGTGGTCGGCGTAGAGGATCACCCGGCCGTCGATGTTGCGCGCCGCGCGGCCGATGGTCTGAATGAGCGAGGTTTCAGATCTCAGGAAGCCTTCCTTGTCGGCGTCGAGGATGGCCACCAGGCCGCACTCGGGGATGTCCAGGCCCTCGCGCAGCAGGTTGATGCCGACCAGGGCGTCGAAGGCGCCGAGCCTGAGGTCACGGATGATCTCGATCCGCTCCAGAGTATCGACGTCGGAGTGCATGTAGCGCACGCGCAGGCCCTGCTCGTGCATGTATTCGGTGAGGTCCTCGGCCATCTTCTTGGTCAGCACGGTGATCAGCGCGCGGTAGCCCTGGGCGGCAACCTGGCGCACCTGGTCGATCACGTCGTCAACCTGGCTGAAGCCGCCGCCATCCTTGGTTTGCGACACCGGCTTCACCTCGACGGGTGGGTCGATCAGGCCGGTCGGGCGAATGACCTGTTCGGTGAAGACGCCGCCGGTGCGGTCCATCTCCCACGGCCCCGGCGTGGCCGAGACCAGCACCGTATCCGGCCGCATGGCGTCCCACTCCTCGAACTTGAGCGGGCGGTTGTCGATCGCCGAGGGCAGGCGGAAGCCGTATTCGGCCAGGGTGAACTTGCGGCGATAGTCGCCCCGGTACATGCCGCCGATCTGCGGC
>JANXXK010000081.1 GCA_025350685.1 Alphaproteobacteria bacterium
TTTTCGGGCGCGCCGTCCGGCTTCCACAGGCCGCGATGGGCGACGGGCGGATGGAACAGGAGGTCCCAGGCCTCGCCGAACTGTTGCTTCAGGGGCGGGCTCAACGGATTTCCACCACGGCGTCGACCTCGACGGCGAAGTTCATCGGCAGCCGGTAGACGCCCACCGCCGAGCGGGCGTGGCGGCCGGCCTCGCCAAACGCCTCGACCATCAGGTCCGAGGCGCCGTTGATCACCTGGGGAATCTCGAAGAACCCGGGCCCCGCCTGGACGAAGCCGCCGAGCTTCACCACCCGCACCACCCGATCGAGGTCACCCTCGCAGGCCGCCTTGATCTGGGCGAGCAGGCTGAGCCCGCAGAGCCGCGCTGCGCGATTGGCCGTCTCGGCGTCGACGTCGTCGCCGACAACCCCCTTGATGCCGCCTGAGGCGTCCAGCGACACCTGCCCGGAGATGTGGACGAGTTCGCCGACCCGCACGAAGGGCACGTAGTTGGCGACGGGGCGGTTGGCCTGCGGCAGGACGACGCCCGCGGCGGCCAGGCGATCTTCGACCTGGGACATGGACAGTGGTCTACCTGCCTCTCCAGAAACAGAAAAGGCCCGGAGCATCTCTGCTCCGGGCCCTCTGCCCCATCGGCCCCCAAAACGTGTTCGGCGGCCGTACGCGGGTTACTGGTCTTAGCGAGCGGCTTGCATGCGCTCGACCATCGCGGTCATGCGCTCATTCAGCGGCTTCATGCTGTCCTTCACCGAGGCGGAGACCACCTCGGACATCTTGCCCATCTCGGCCATGTAGGTCTCAAGCGCGGTCTTGGCGTAGCTGGTCTGCAGCTCGACCACTTCCTGCACGCTCTTGGCGCCCGACAGCGACTTCGCCGCGGCGACCTGGCTTTCGAAGCCGGCCTTGGAGAAGGCCATGGCCTGCGCGCCCAGGGCTTCGGCGCCCTTGGTGGCGGCGGTCACCGAAGCCACGATGGCTTCGAGGTTCTTCTTCGACACGGCGTTGGCTTCGTTCAGCGCGGTCAGGGTCTTTTCGACGCCGCCCTTGAAGGCGGTGTTCGAGGCGGCGGTAAACTGGTCGACAGTGGTTTTCACGGTTTCGGCGGCGGCCATCGGATCAACTCCTGGAGTTGGGGGGCGGCTCTCGCCGCGGTGCAAACTGGGGATTTGGGCTGTGGCCCGTTAAGTACAAACGGGTTGTCTCATGCTGCAGTGCAGCAGTCAACGACTTTTTGTGCAGTGCAACATTTTCATGACGCGCGCGTGTGGCGGGGGGCAATCCGAGCGATCCACCGCGCGACAAATGAGCCCGTTCAACACCTGTTTACTGTCCTGCAAGGGTCTGGCTGTCATATTCGCGAGATTCTTGGTCGACATACGCGTCGACGCAAACCTCTGATTCGACGGACGAAGCATGATTGCCACGCACGCCCGCCGCCTGTTCCTAGCGTTAGGTCTGGCCGCCGCCACCGCCCTCGGATCCGTCGCCGCCCCGGCGAGCGCGCA
Source organism: Alphaproteobacteria bacterium (assembly GCA_025350685.1). GTDB lineage: Bacteria > Pseudomonadota > Alphaproteobacteria > Caulobacterales > Caulobacteraceae > Phenylobacterium. The sequence goes on from JANXXK010000081.1 coordinate 1,508, forward strand.
GATTCCCTACTTCCAGAACCTGCTGGCGGCCTCGCAGACCAAATATGCGGCGATCGTGGTCGACGCCAAGACCGGCGAGATCCTCTACGCCAGGCACGCCGACAGCCCCCGCTATCCTGCGTCGATCACCAAGGTGATGACGCTTTACCTGACCTACGAGGCCCTGGCGGCCGGCAAGCTGCACCTGGATGACCGGGTGGTGTTCTCGCCGCACGCCGCGGCCCAGGCACCCACCAAGCTGGGCGTGCGCCCAGGCGAGTCGGTGACGGTGAACGAGGCCATCGAGGCGATGACCACCCTGTCGGCCAACGACGCCGCCGTGGCCATGGCTGAAAAACTCGGCGGCACGGAGAGCCGCTTCGCCGCCCTGATGACGTTGCGCGCCCAGGAGCTGGGCATGCAGAACAGCCACTTCGTCAATGCCAATGGCCTGCCCGACAGCCGCAACATCACCACGGCGCGGGACATCGCCATCCTGTCGCGGGCGGCGATGCGGGACTACCCGCAATACTACCACTTCTTCAGCCTCGAGGAGTTCAGCTTCCGCGGCCGCACGGTCGCCAACCACAACCATCTGCTGGGCCGGATGCAGGGCGTGGACGGGCTGAAGACCGGCTTCACCAACGCCTCGGGCTTCAACCTCGCGGTCTCGGCCGTGCGCGACAACCGCCGGCTGATCGCCGTGGTCATGGGCGGCCCGACCATCGCCCAGCGCGACCAGAACGCCGAGGACCTGCTGCTCACCGGCTTCGATGTCATGCGCCGGCGCGCCAACGGCGAGAAGATCGTCGTCGCCCAGAACATGTTCGAGCCCACCGAGCTCAACGGCCCGGTGGTCCGACCACCCAGCGAGCAGGGTGACGGCGACCAGGCCTCGCTGAAAATCGAGTTGACCCAGACCCCGGCGGCCAAGGTCGGCAGGATCGACGTCGTCAAACATGGCGGCAAGTCCCGCTGGGCCGTCCAGGTCGGCGAATTCCGCTCCAAGACCGACGCCCATCGCCAGATCGCCATGGTCGAGAAGAAGTTTGCCGACCACTTCGACGGCGCGCGCGGCGCGGCCGAGAAGGAAGGCCGCAAGTACAAGGCGGTGTTCTCAGGCTTGGCCGAGGGCGACGCGAGGGACGCCTGCCGGGCGATGAAATCCAAGCGCCTGGCCTGCATGGTCATCGCGCCCGCCTAGGGGTTCAGCAGGCGGTCTCTGGCCGCATTGAGCTGGGCCGCAAGGCCGGCGGTGCCACCCTTGTCCGGGTGGGCCATGCGCATCAGGCGTGTGTAGGCGGACTTGATCTGGGTGGGCGTGGCGCCCTCCTCCACCCCAAGGACCGAGCGGGCCTCGTCCAGGCTCATCCGGGCAGACGGCTGCGGCGGGGACGCGGCCATGCCCCTGGTTCTCGCCGAGACCGCCAGCCAAAGACCGAGGATCACCAGCACCAGCGCCGGCAGCCAGGCCTCGCGCAGGGCGACATAGGCGGCGGCGGCGAAGGCGGCGATGGCGAAGCCCGCCGAGGTCAGCCGCCACTCGCGCCGCTGAAATATCGGCTTGCCGTTGGAAAACCAGACGATGATCAGCAGGGCGACGGCCCCCAGCGCCAGAAAGGGCATGGCCGTCTATTCCGCGGCGATCTGCTCGCCGTCGGAGAAGCCCGAGAGGCCAAGCGCCGCCATCAAGGCGCGAAGCTCCTGGCGCGCGGCCACGTGCTGCAGCGACATCGCCACCGGCCGGATCGTCGGCGACAGGTCGGCCACCGTCAGGCCGAAGGGGAAGAGCTCGCGGTAGATCACCCGGTCGCGCAGGCCGGGGCCGATACGGAAGCCGACCTTCCGGGACAGGCTCTCGATCCGCTCTTCCAGCCGCTTGCGGTTGCGCGCTTCGGTGGGGGCGAGCCGGTTCCGCAACACGACCCAGTCGATCATCTTCCGGTCCTTGGCTGCGCGAACCTTGCGGCTGTTCCAGACCGTCTCGGAATAGAGGCTGTGGCGGGTGAGCTCGAGCGTCACCGGGTCGACCACGCCCAGCATGTCGAAGTCGACGAAGCTGTCGTTCATCGGGGTGACGATCACGTCGGCCAGGCCATGGGCCGTGCGGCTGATCTGGGTGTCGCTGCCAGGGGTGTCGACGATGACGAACTCAGCATCCTGGCTCGCCTGCGCGAAGGCGTCCTCGAAGCGGGCCATGACCTCGGCCTCGCTGAGGGTCGCGAGCTCGGCGCCGAGGCGGCTTTCCATCGGCATGGGGGCGGACACGCCGTTGGCGGCCAGCCAGGCGGCCCGGTTGGCGAAGAAATGGGCGGTCGACTGCTGGCGCAGGTCGAGGTCCAGCACCGCGACCTTGGCGTCGGCGTGCAGCAAGGCGGCGGCGGTATGGATGGCGATGGTGGATTTGCCCGCGCCGCCCTTCTCGTTGCCGACCACGATAATGCTGGCCTGCGACATGACGTGATAGCTCCCAACCGGTCGGCGAGCCGATTCATTTGGCCCCGACTCACTTGGCGCAACGTCGCGCCCCCGCGGGAGTCTCGTCAACGCGCCGTTCGTTATGGCCTGTGGATGGACGCGACGCCGAGGGTCGGCCATAAGGCCGCCGCCTTCCCAGTCAAAGGCAAGTCGCCATGTCGACGTACCCGCTGCCCATCGTCCGCACCGTGGCCGAACTGCGCCGCAAGATCGCTCCGTGGAGGCAGCACCGCGAGCGCGTAGCCCTGGTCCCGACCATGGGGGCGCTGCACGAGGGCCACCTGTCGCTGGTCCGGATGGCCCAGCAGAACGCCCGCCGCGTAATCGTCAGTCTGTTCGTCAACCCGACCCAGTTCGGACCGAGCGAGGATTTCGCCGCCTATCCGCGCCACGAAGCCCACGATGTCGCCCTGCTGGCCAAGGCCGGCTGCGACCTGATGTTTGCGCCGACTGTGGAGGCGATGTACGCGCCGGGCTTCTCGACCAGTGTCACTGTGGCGAAGGTTTCAGAGCCGCTGGACGGCGCGTCGCGGCCCGGTCACTTCGCCGGAGTCGCCACCGTGGTGACCAAGCTGTTGCTGCAGACCGCGCCGGACTTGGCGGTGTTCGGCGAGAAGGATTTCCAGCAACTTCAGGTGATCCGCCGCCTGGTCGCCGACCTCGACATCCCGGTAGAGGTGCTGGGCGGGCCGATCGTCCGGGCCGAGGACGGCCTGGCGCTCTCGTCGCGCAACGCCTACCTGACCCCGCCCGAGCGCTCCATTGCCCCGCTGCTGCACAGGTCACTCGCCCGGGCGTCGCGCGGCCTGCAGGCCGGCGCCACGGTCGCCAAGGTCGAGGCCGAAGCGGTCGACGCTCTGCTGGCCGCCGGCTTCGCCCACGTCGACTATGTAGAGGTCCGCGACGCCCATGACCTGACGCGATTGGGCCCCGGCGTCATCAGGGGCGGGGCGCGGGTCCTGGGCGCGGCCGTGCTGGGCAAGACCCGGCTGATTGACAACGTGGCGGTCTAGCCGCCGCTACCAGGCGCCGACTTCGCGCAGCTGACGGGCCAGTTCCGTGGGGATGTCGCCGAAGGCATCCTGCGGCATATCGGGCGGCGCATCCTTCGGTTCGAGATAGCGCCAGCCCTGGAAAGCGCGCCGGGGCGTGGGGGCGACGCGCAGCGGCTCGGAGTCCAGCGTCACCTCGCAGCGGGCGGTGATCCCCTCGCCCACTGTGTTCACCGCCAGGATCGGCTGGCGGCAGAGAATGATCCCTTTGAACACCCGAAACAGCGAGCCGCCCGCGACCAGCTCTGCGGCGCGCTTGGGGGTCTGGCGGGTGCGCATGATCCAAGGGCCACCCGGCTCGCGGGTTCGCTGCCATTCGAGCAGATCCTCGACGGAGGCGGCCCCGACGCAGAGCTTGATCATGTGCAGCGGCATGGCCCTGGATTAGGACGCGTGCCGGCGTTTGGCTAGCGGGCAGCGGGCCGCACAGCGAAGCCGTAGCCGCGACTCTGTGGGCAAGCTAGGCTCCCCGACTGTGGGCCGCCTTCCAGCCATTCCCGAAGACTCGGCGCTGGCGCGACTGTTCGGGCAGGCTCGCGTCCAGGAAGAGGCGACCTGGTTCTCGCTGCCGGGCGGCCAGACCCTGTTCGCCGCCGGTGACCTCTCCGAGCAGCTGTTCTTCCTGCGGGTCGGCCGGCTCGGGGCTTTCCGGCACGAACCGGGGCACGAAATCCAGTTCCTGGGGGTGATCCGGCCCGGCGAACCGGCCGGCGAGATGTCGCTGATCGCCAATGCTCCGCATTCGGCCGACGTGGTGGCCCTGCGCGACTCGGAGATCATCGCCGTCCCACGCGATGTCTTCTTCGAGGCCTGCGAGGCCGAGCCCGACGTGATGATCGAGCTCGCCAAGCTGATGATGCTGCGCAGCCGTCAGGCGGTGATGCGCGGGACCACCGGCGAGCCCTCAGTGTTCGGCTTCGTGCCCATGGGCCAGTGCGGCGGCCTGCGAGCGCTGGTGGAAAAGGTCGCCGTGGAGATCGCCGCCCTCGACTACAAGGTCACCACGATCGGATCCGAGGCGCAGAGCGCGCCCACCGAATGGTTCTCCGACGTCGAGCGCACCCACGACTTTGTCCTCTATGTCGCCGAGATCGACGACGGCGGCTGGCGCCAGGTGGTCGCCCGACAGGTCGACCGGCTGTTCCGCGTGGGCCGCGGCGACCGCAAGCCGCCCAAGCCGGACCCCGTGGTCGTGGCGCCGACACCCCTGCAGGCGGCCAATCTCGTCGACCTGATCCTGATCCAGCCGCCGGACATCGACCGTCCGCAGGGGTCGGAGGCATGGATGGACGCCGCCAAGCCGGCGCGGCTGTTCCATGTGCGCCGCGAAGAGGCCGCCGACATCCAGCGGGTGGCGCGCATCCTCACGGGCCAGTCGGTGGGCCTGGTGCTCTCCGGCGGCGGCGCGCGCGCCTACGCCCATGTGGGCGCGGTCCAGGCGCTCCGGGACCGCGGCGTGCCGATCGACTTCGTGGGCGGGGTCTCCATGGGCGCGATCATCGCCGCCGGCGTCGCCATGGGGTGGGACGAGCCGGAGATGGAGCGGCGCATCCGCGAGGCCTTCGTCGACACCAGCCCCCTCGACGACATCGCCATCCCGCTGCTGGCCATGACCCACGGTATCAAGGTCAACGAGCGCCTGGCGCACCACTTCGGCGAGGTCAACATCGCTGACCTGTGGCTGCCGTTCTTCTGCCTGTCGTCGAACCTGACCACCGGCGCCTATCAGATGCATCGGCGCGGCCTGCTGCGGAAGGCGCTTCGGGCGACCATCTCGCTGCCTGGCATCATGCCTCCGGCGACCGACGACAATAATGTGCTGGTCGATGGCGCGGTGATGAAGAACTTCCCGACCGACGTCATGCGCATGAGCCAGCTGGGACCCATCGTCGGCGTCGACGTCACCGGCGGGCGCAGCATCACCGCCGACGACGTGGCCCGCCCGGCCTCGGTCTGGCGCTGGATCTGGTCGGGCCAGTGGCGCAAGGGCCCGCCGATCGTCTCACTGCTGATGCGCGCGGCGACGGTCTCGACATCGCGCGATCTCGCCGCGGCCCGCGACGCGACCGACATGCTGGTTCTGCCGGACACCAACAAGATCGAAATCCGCGACTTCAGCGCCTTTGACCCCGCCGTGGCCGAGGGCTTTCGGGCGATGAACGAGGCGCTCGACAAGATCCAGCGCCCGGTTCAGGCGCTGCGGCGCCGGCTGAACCTAGCCGAACAGGCCGCGATGAAGAGTGCCGGCGGAATGCTGCGCTGATCGTGGTGGTGAGGCTGCGTCATCGCGATGTTTGCGCGCCTGCGCGAAGCAACCCATATTGGGGTCCTTGCTCAGCAACTGAAAGGAGGTGATCCAGTGTCTCATAGTGAAAACCGTAGCCCGGTGACCGTGACCTGGACCTCCGCTCGCGGGGTCCGCGCCTAAGCCACGTCTAAGGCAAGGTCGCGCACCGCTATGCGGTCCGACTATGGAAAGGCCGTCCTGGCGACAGGGCGGCCTTTCGCATTTCAGGGGCGCACGTCAGGGTTTCCAGCCGTGTTGGCGTGCGGCGCGCTCCGCCGGCGCATCCAGCGCGTCTCCTGCGATCATCGCCTCGACCGCGGCCAGCACGGCCGGCGGCGTGGCGCTGGCGGCTGTCCGGTAGTCCGGCTGGCCCTCCGGCCTCCACGCCGCGGTCGCCTCGGCCGTCCAGCGCCCGCCGGCGCGGCAGGCGAGGCCGGCCAGACGGTCAGGCGCGCTCTGGAACGTCCGGCAATAGCGGCCGTCGCGGGCGCGGAAGCTCAGGCCCACGCGGATCGGGCCTTGGTCGGACGCCAATTGGGTGGTGAGCGCGCGTTCGAGGCCACCCTGCGCCACCAGGGCCTGGCCATGCGCCGCCAGCGGCCCGCCCTGCGGCCAGAGCGCCCGACCGGCGAAGACGCCGACCACCAGGCACGCGGCCATGGCGGCCCACTGCGGCAGGCCTAGTCGCCACCGGCTCGGGGCGTTGGCGGCGCTGGCGATGGCGAGAAGCCTCGGCGGGACCGGCTCGTCCAGAACGGGCGCATAGGCTCCGGCCACCCGGGCCGACAGGGCCTCATGCAGTTCGGCCTGGGCGGCGAGCGTCGGATCGGCGGCCAGCTCGGCCTCGAAGGCAGTGCGTTCCGCAGGCGACAGTTCGCCGTCCAGATAGGCAATCAACCTTTCTTCAGCGGTCATGAGCTTGCCTCCGAGAGATCTGCCGTCAGCGCCATGCGGCCGCGGACCAGACGGCTGGTGAGCGTGCCGGCCGGAATTTCCAACACCTCGGCCGCCTCCTGGTAGGAAAGCCCTTCCACGAGCACCAGGGCGACGGCCAACCGCTGCTCGTCGGGCAGCCGGGCCATGGCGCGCGCGACCTCGGCTGCGGCCAGGCGGGTCTCCATGGCCCCGGCCCCGTCGTCGCCGACACGGTCGCCCTCCTCGGCCGGGGCGAACAGGCCGCCCTTGCGCCTGCGGGCGCGAGTTTCGTCGATCCAGGCGTTCTTCATGATGCGAAACATCCAGCTATCCAGGCGGGTCCCCGGTCGCCACTGACCGCGGCGGGTCAACGCGCGCTCGAGCGTCTGCTGCACAAGGTCGTCGGCGTCCGTCGGCGTAGCCGTCAGCGTCCGCGCAAACCTCCGCAGACGCGGCAGCAGGCCGACGATCTCGCGCTCCAGGCCGTCCAAGGCTCACCTTCGTCCTGGGGATGAAACGCGTCGCGCGGGGCGTTTCATCCGTGAGGTTCCGAAAAATCTGCAACCACAGTGACGCCTGAAAGCGTTTGTTCCACGAAATGGCCGACGATCGTCAATTCCGCAGAGTGATTCCCGCGCTGGCCGTGGCCGGCGCCCTGGCCTGCGCCGCACCGGCGGCCGCCCAGCTGATCGGCGGCGGCCTGCCTGGACTGCCGGGCGGCCTACCCGGCGGTTTGCCCCCAGGCGGGTTGCCCGGCGGTCTCGGCGACCGCGGCCTGGGTGATCGGGGCCTGCCTGACGCGACCACGCCTCTGCGCAGACTGACGCCGCCGGTGGAAGCCCTGGCGAGCGCGCTGGCCAACGCCCCGCTCTCCGAGGTTCGACGGCTGACCGCCGAGCGCCTGCTGCTCGCACACCCCGACGTCCTCGAGGCCGACGATCACGGCCAGCCGGTGGTGCGCGGCGAGGTGCTAGCCATCGATCCGAGGCCGGACGCGCTGGTGCGGCTGCGGCAGGCGGGGTTCAGCGTCCGCTCGCAGAACGTCCTTGGCGCATTGGGGCTGAGGACGGTCGTGCTCGGCCTGCCCAAGGGACACTCGGCGGTGGACGCGGTGCGCCAGTTGCGGAGCCTCGATCCGGAGGGCCAGTACGACTTCGACCACCTCTACCAGCAGGCCGGCGGCGTCAGCGGGCCGGCGATGCGGGCGTCCCCCGCCGCCACAGCGGCAGAAGGCCGCGGCCTGCGCATCGGTCTGGTCGACGGCTCGGTGGCTCCGAGCCGCCCGGCCCTGGTCCACGCCGCTCTCGTCCAGCGCGCCTTCGCCGCCGGCGGGGCGCGGGTCAGCGCGCATGCCACGGCGGTGGCGTCGCTGATCGTCGGGTCGGCCGGGCCGTTCCGCGGCGCGGCGCCCGGCGCGACGCTCTATGTGGGCGATGTCTATGGCCCGACGCCCACCGGCGGCTCCGCCGAGGCCGTCGCCCGCGCGCTGGCCTGGCTGGCGGAGCAAAAGACGCCGGTGATCAGCATCAGCCTGGTCGGACCGTCGAACGTGCTGCTGGGCGCGGCCGTGCGCGCGCTGATCGCCCACGGCCACATCGTCGTCGCCGCGGTCGGCAACGACGGCCCGGCCGCGCCGCCGCTCTATCCGGCCGCCTATCCCGGCGTGGTCGCGGTCACCGCCGTCGACGCGCGCCACCGCGTGCTGCCTGAGGCTGGGCGTGGGACCCATGTGGACTTCGCCGCCCCCGGCGCCGACATGGCCGCGGCGGGGAGCCGGGACGGCTACGTCAGTGTCCGCGGCACCTCCTTCGCCGCGCCAATCGTCGCCGGACGGCTGGCCCGGTTAGCCACCGAGGCCTCGCCTACCCAGGCGATAGAAGCCCTGGGCCGCGAAGCCACTGACCTCGGCGCCCCCGGCCCCGACCCGGTCTACGGCCGCGGCCTGGTGGGCGCGGAGCTGCGCACCGATCCCGCCGCCGTCGGCGCCGCGCGAGGCTCCCGCGAATAAAAATTACCCGCCGGCGGATGAAATCGCCGAGCCCGGTCGTTGAACCGGACGCCAAGTCTGGCAACGACAGGAGACATCCCATGCGCAAGACCCCGCTTCTTCTAGGCGCCGTGCTGGCGTCCAGCCTGGCGCTCGCCGGCGCGGCCGACGCTCAGCTGCTCGGCGGCCAGGGCGGGCTGACCGGTGGCCTCACCGGTGGGCTTAGCGGCCCCGGCGGCCTCACGGGCGGCCTGACCGGCGCGGGCGGGGCCTCTGGCCGCCTCGGAGCCGATCCCGGCTCGCTGACCGGACCGCTTAGCGACACCGCCACGAGCGTCCGCCACAAGGCGCGCGACGCCGCCGGCCAGGCCAAGAGCGCCGCGTCGGCCGCCGCCGGCCAGGCGCAGACCGCCGGCGCCGGCGCCGTGGGTTCGGCCCAGACGACCGCGTCCGGTTCGACGCAGACGGCCGGCGGGCTCGCCGGCCAGGCCCAGCAACAGGCGGCCAGCGCCGCCGACCAGGGCGTGAGCGCCAACGCGCAAGGCTCCGGCTCTGGTCAGGCTAAGGCCCAGCACGCCAAGGCCAGCGGTTCCACCCAGGGCTCCGGTTCGGCCACGGCCTCGGCCAGCAAGCCGTCGCACGTCTCGGCCGACGCGTCCGCCGACGGCGCGGCCTCGATCCGCCGCTGATCCGCAACACACTGCGGCGCGCTCGCCCGGCTCTGGAGAGGCTGTAGCAGGCTTGCCGGGCGCGACGCCCAGTGGGGGCCGCCGGAGCGATCCGGCGGCCCTTCGCCGTCTGGACCAACGCCTGGACGCGAGCGGCCGCGGCGGGTAGTCCGACGTCATGAAGATGTTCAGCCTACTGTTCCTGGCGGGTGTTCTGACGGCCTCCTCTGCCGAGGCCCGCGACCTGCCCCGTTGGAGGGCTGAAGCGGCCCGCGTGACCATCACCCGCGACGACTGGGGCATCGCCCACATCCACGGCAAGAGCGACGCCGACGCGGTGTTCGGGATGATCTACGCCCAGGCCGAAGACGACTTCAACCGCGTGGAGACCAACTACATCACCACGCTCGGCCGCACAGCCGAGGCTGAGGGGCAGAGCGCGATCTGGCAGGATCTGCGCGCCAAGTTGGTGATCGATCCGGTTGACCTGAAAGCGAAATATGCCGCCAGCCCGGCCTATCTGAAGGCGCTGATGAATGCCTGGGCCGATGGGCTCAACTACTACCTGGCGACCCATCCGAAGGTGACGCCCAAGGTCATCAAGCACTTCGAGCCCTGGATGGCGCTCTCTTTCACAGAAGGCAGCATTGGACCCGACATCGAGAAGGCGCCGCTGGACAAGCTTGAAGCCTTCTACGGCGGCAAGCCGGCGGCCAGCCTGTCGGACGACGAGGCCCTGAAGTTCAAGGAGCCCAGCGGCTCAAACGGCATCGCGATCGGGCCGCGGATCACCCGGGACGGCCATGCCCTGCTCTACATCAACCCGCACACCTCGTTCTTCTTCCGCTCCGAACAACAGGTGAGCAGCGACCAGGGGCTGAACGCCTATGGCGCGTCGACCTGGGGCCAGTTCTTCATCTACCAGGGCTTCAACGCCCACGCCGGCTGGATGCACACCACCACCGGCGCCGACACGGTCGACGAGTTCGCCGAGACCATCGTCCGCAAGGACGGCGGGCTGTTCTACAGATACGGCGCGGAGCTGCGGCCGGTCACCGTGACGACCATCACCGTCCCCTATCGCGGCGACGGCGGCCATCCGGCACGCTTCACCACCTTCCGCACCCACCATGGCCCGATCGTCCGCGCCGAGGGCGACAAGTGGATCGCAATCTCGCTGATGTTCAAGCCGATCGAGGCCCTCGAGCAGTCGTTCGGCCGCACCAAGACCACCGACCTGGCCTCGTTCCTGAAGGTCGCCGAGCTGGCCGCCAATTCCTCGAACAACACCGTCTTCGCCGACTCCAAGGGCGAGATCGCGTTGCTGCTGCCGCAGTTCATGCCCCGGCGCGACAACCGTTTCGACTACACCAAGCCCGTCGACGGCTCGGACCCCGCCACCGACTGGAAGGGCGTCACGCCTTTCGCAGACATGCCGATGGTGCTGAGCCCGGCCAGCGGCTGGCTCTACAACTCCAACGACGCGCCCTGGTCCGCCGCCGGGACCGGCAGCCTGAAGGCCGCCGACTTTCCTCACTATATGGACCAGGCCGGCGAGAACCCGCGTACGCCGCATGCGCTGCGGGTGCTGAGTGCGCGCAAGGACTTCACCATCCCGACCCTGATCCAGGCGGCCTACGATCCCTACCTGCCGGCGTTCGCGCGGCTGGTTCCGGGGCTGGTGGCGGCCTATGACGCCGCCCCGGCCAGCGATCCGCTGAAGGCCACGCTGCGTGAGCCGATCGAGCCGCTGCGCGCCTGGGACGACCGCTGGTCCGCGACCTCGGTTCCGACATCGCTGGCGATATTCTGGGGCGAGGCCCTGTGGGCCAAGATCGCCCCCGCCGCCAAGGCGGACGACGACAGCCCTTATGACTACATGGCCACCCACGCGACGCCGGCTCAGAAGCTGGACGCCCTGGCTGAGGCTGTCGATCGGCTGACCCAGGATTTCGGGACCTGGAAGACCTGTTGGGGCGACATCAACCGCTTCCAGCGGATCACCGACGACATCGCGCCGCAGTTCGAGGACGCCGGGCCGTCGATCCCCGTGCCCTTCGTCTCGGCCCAGTGGGGCTCGCTCGCATCCTTCGGGGCCAAGCGCTATCCGGGAACGAAGAAGTACTACGGCTCCAACGGCAACAGCTTCATCGCCGCGGTCGAGTTCGGGGACCGGGTCCACGCCCGGGCGGTCACGGCCGGGGGCGAGAGCGGCGATCCCGCATCGAAGCACTTCGACGACCAGGCGGGGCGCTACGCGGCCGGCGACCTGCGCGAGGTCTACTTCTATCCGGACCAGCTGAAGGGCCACACCGAGCGGCGCTATCACCCCGGCGGATGATCGGGCTTCAGAGCGCGACGCAGGCCGGCGGCAGGACCTCGACCACCGCGTCCTGGTGGAAGCGGGCCTGGTCGGCGTTTCGGACAAGGTGAAGCAGCTTTAAATTTTTACACGAAAGTATTTGAGAATTCAAAAAAAGATCAAGTGATTTTATATCCTGAGGAAGATGTGAATGCAGGAAAATTGATGTATTCCGAATTTAAATTAGGTGGCTATAATATGAT
>JANXXK010000110.1 GCA_025350685.1 Alphaproteobacteria bacterium
GCCGCCGACGCGGATCACCGCAACACCGCCGGCCAGCTTGGCCAAGCGCTCTTGCAGCTTTTCCTTGTCGTAGTCCGAAGTGGTGTCCTCGATCTGCTTCTTGATCTGGGAGATGCGGGCGGCGATGCCGGCCTTGTCGCCCGAACCGTCGACGATCGTGGTGTCGTCCTTGTTGATCGTGACCTTCTTGGCCTTGCCGAGCATTTCGAGAGTGACGTTCTCGAGCTTGATGCCCAGGTCTTCGCTGATCAGCTCACCGCCGGTCAGGATGGCGATGTCTTCCAGCATCGCCTTGCGGCGATCGCCGAAGCCCGGCGCCTTGACGGCGGCGACGCGCAGGCCGCCACGCAGCTTGTTCACGACCAGGGTCGCGAGAGCTTCGCCTTCGACGTCCTCGGCGATGATCAGCAGCGGACGGCCCGACTGGACCACCGCTTCCAGCACCGGCAGCAGGGGCTGCAGCGAGGAGAGCTTCTTTTCGAAGAGCAGGATCATCGGCTCTTCGAGTTCGGCCTCCATCTTCTCGGCGTTGGTGATGAAGTAGGGCGACAGGTAGCCGCGGTCGAACTGCATGCCTTCGACGACGTCGAGTTCGGTCTCGGCGGTCTTGGCTTCTTCAACCGTGATGACGCCTTCGTTGCCGACCTTGGCCATGGCGCGGGCGATCATCTCGCCGACTTCGGTGTCGCCGTTGGCGGAGATGGTGCCGACCTGGGCGATTTCCGAATTGTCGGAGACCTTCTTGGCCGAGTTCTTGATCTCCTCGATGACCTTGGCGACCGCCTTGTCGACGCCGCGCTTCAGGTCCATCGGGTTCATGCCGGCGGCCACCGACTTCAGGCCCTCGACGACGATGGCTTGCGCCAGCACGGTCGCGGTGGTGGTGCCGTCACCGGCCTTGTCGTTGGTCTTGGAGGCGACTTCGCGGATCAGCTGGGCGCCGAGGTTCTCGAAGCGGTCGGACAGCTCGATTTCCTTGGCGACGGTCACGCCGTCCTTGGTCGAGCGCGGAGCGCCGAAGGACTTTTCGATGACCACATTGCGGCCCTTGGGGCCGAGCGTCACCTTGACGGCGTTGGCCAGGATATTGACGCCGCGCAGCATCCTGTCGCGCGCGTCGGAAGCGAAATAGACGTCTTTCGCAGCCATGGTGGGAACTCTCTTTCTAGTGGATTTCGGGGATGGAGCAGGCCGGGCCGTTAGGCCTCGAGCACGCCCAGGATGTCGCTTTCCTTCATGATCAGCAGGTCTTCGCCATCGAGCTTGATCTCGCTGCCGGACCACTTGCCGAAGAGGATCTTGTCGCCCTTCTTGACGTCGAGCGGCTGGACCTTGCCGCTTTCGTCACGTGCGCCGGGGCCGACGGCGACGATTTCGCCTTCCTGCGGCTTTTCCTTTGCGGTGTCGGGAATGATGATCCCGCCCTTGGTCTTCTGTTCTTCCTCGACGCGCTTGACGAGGACGCGATCTCCCAGAGGCCGAAACGCCATAATGCTCTTTCTCCGTTCGAGACGGTTGGTGATGGTGCGACGTCGGCCGCGTCCAAGGGGCGCGTGTTAGCAGTCACTCCCCTTGAGTGCCAACGCCGCGCTGCAAGTAGGAAAAGCGCTTGGCGGAGTCAAGGATTGCGGCCCGGAAATCGCGGTAGCGCTTGGCCGCGCCTAGAATTCCGCTGGAGACGCCTCATTGGCGCCGCTAGGGTCGAGTTTCATTTTACCCAATGAAGATTGGGAGCCCAATGCAGTCTGGAGAGAAACCACCCATGCGACGCGCCCTCGCGCTTGCCGCCCTCATCGCCCCCATCGCGGCATTTGCCGCCGCAGGCTCGGCCGCGGCGGAACACTGGACCAAATACACTGACGGCGCCGCCCCCGGCACCCAATGGTCCTACGACGCCGACTACAGCTACAAGGACAAGCCGACCGGCCGCCTGGTGGTGCTGCAGGCGATCTCCAAGCCGGAGAGCAAGCTTGGTCCCTCCGCGCCGGGCGCCGCGGACGGCGTCGGCAGCGTGGTCGCCATCGACTGCACCAAGAAGAACATGATCATGATGAGCGGCTACAGCCCATCCAAGCCGCTGAACATCCGCGCCAACTGGCGCGAGGACACGCCGAAGAAGGCGGAAGGTGCGGAGAACCAGGCCCTGATGGGCGCGGTCTGTCCGAGCGCCGACCACGTGCCGGTTAAGTAAAATACTGTGAGTTTCCTTCTCCCCTCAGGAGAAGGGCGCGATGATGTCCAAAGCTTAACTGGAAAAGCCGGGGCCTCACTCCTATCTGAGCGCCATGGAACTCTGGTTGAAACTCATTCCGCCGATCGGGGCGCTGGCCCTGGTGACCGTGCTGCTGATCCTCAGCGCGCATTCGTCGCTCTACGTCTAGTGTGGTGGTTCTGAAGTTCGCCTGATGGATTGGGCAAGCTGTGTTGCGAACTTCAGAACCGTAAACCACACTAGAAACATAGACTTGCTAGTGTCCTTATCGATTCCGAAGTTCGCCGGAGCCCGCCCCAGACGCGGGCGAACTTCGGAATCGGGACACTAGCCGCCATCCCTCCTCTTCCAGGGAGGGACAGGCCACGTGAGGGGCGCCGGTGGAGAACCGGCGCTCAGGCTCTGACCTCATAACTTGATCGCAACACCCCCCACCACGGTGGGCTGCGCCCGCGCGCCCCTCCCTTAAAGCGTGGGATGACGCCACTTAAACACTTGTTTGAATGCCCGCGATGAGTCAATGATCTCAGCCGAGAACAGACCCCCTGGGAGCATTCCGATGACCATGACCGCCGACCGGCCGCAGTCCAGCTTCGCGCTGAACCCGCAGGACGAGCTCAACGACCTGCGCATGAGCGAAAAGGCGTTGCCGCTGCTGAACCACGTGAAAAAGTTCATCCGCGAAGTGGTCGAGCCGATGAGCGAGAAATTCCACGCCCTCGACGCCAACAAGACCGACATCTGGTCCTACGCGCCCGGCCAGCTGGAGCTGCTGGAAGAGGCCAAGAACAAGGCCAAGGCCGAGGGGCTGTGGAACTTCTTCCTGCCCAACGCCGAGACCGGCGAGGGCCTCAGCAACCTCGACTATGCCTACATCGCCGTCGAGCTGGGCAGGAACCGGATGGCCAGCGAGTGCATGAACTGCGCCGCGCCCGACACCGGCAACATGGAGGTCCTCGAGCGGGTCGGCACGCCGGCCCAGAAGCAGCAGTGGCTGGAGCCCCTGCTGCGCGGCGAGATCCGCTCGGCCTTCGCCATGACCGAGCTGAACTCGGCGTCGTCGGACGCCAAGAACGTCAACACCCGCGCCACCCTGGTGGGCGACGAGTACGTGATCAACGGCGAGAAGCACTACATCTCAGGCGCCGGCGACCCGCGCTGCAAGATCATGATCACCATGGTCCAGACCGATCCCGACGGCCCGCCGAACCTGCGCCAGTCGCAGATCCTGGTGCCCACCGACCACCCTGGCGTGAAGATCGTCGGGCCGCAGCACGTGTTCGGCGACCCCGACGCGCCGCACGGCCACATGCACATCGTCTTCGACAACGTCCGCGTGCCGAAGGAGAACATGCTGCTGGGCGAGGGCCGCGGCTTCGAGATCAGCCAGCTGCGCCTGGGCCCGGGCCGCATCCACCACTGCATGCGCGCCATCGGCTCGGCCGAGAAGGCGCTGGACCTGATGGTCACCCGCGGCCTGACCCGCGAAGCGTTCGGCAAGCCGCTCGTGCAGCTGGGCGGCAACATCGAGCGGATCAGCCGTATCCGCATCGAGATCGAGGCCATGCGCCTGATGGTGCTGAAAGCCGCCAAGGCAATGGACGTGCTGGGCAACCAGGAAGCCCGCGTCTGGATCCACATGGTCAAGGCCATGGTGCCCGAGCGGGTCTGCAACATCATCGACCAGGCGATCCAGATGTATGGCGCGCTCGGCGTCTCCCAGCACACGCCGCTGGCCAAGATGTACACCTCGATGCGGACTCTGCGGATCGCCGACGGCCCGGACGAGGTGCACCACATGGTGGTCGGCCGCAACGAGCTGCGCCAGTACCGCGAAACGGCCCGCGACCCCGGCGAGACCTCGATCTTCCGCCACTAGGAGACAGCAACGCCCCTTCTCCCCTTGTGGGAGAAGGTGGCCTGCGAATGCGGGCCGGATGAGGGGTCGAAAGGCCTTTCCATTCGGGCGCTGCGTCGCGCCGATAGCGGAGCGCGACCCCTCATCCGTCAACCTTCGGTCGACACCTTCTCCCACAGGGGGAGAAGGGAGTTTTGCGCCTGCCCGCAAGCGTGCCTACACTCTAACAAACAAGGCTTGGGAGGGCTCGCGATATGAAACCCGTGACACTGGGGCTGTCGGTCTTTGCGCTGACCATGATCGGCCTGACGGCGCGCGCTGAAACGGCCTGTCCCGACTTGGCCAAACTCAGCCTGCCGCATGCGACCGTGACCAAGGCCGGCCAGGAGATGCTGGGCGACAAGCTGGTCTGCAAGGTCGCGGTGACCGCCAAGCCGACGGCCGACAGCGACATCCGGATGGAGCTGTGGATTCCAGAGGGCGCGGCCTGGAACGGCAAGTTCGTCCAGGTCGGCAACGGCGGCTTTGCGGGGACCATCCCGCGCGGCTCGTTCAACGGCTTGGTGCGTGCCGGCTATGCCGTCGCCGGCACCGACGACGGCCACCAGGACCCGGTCGGCACCAACGCCTCCTGGGCGCTCGGGCATCCGGAAAAGGTCATCGACTTCGGCTGGCGGGCGCTGAAGGAGACCACCGAGGCGTCCAAGGCGATCCTGGCGGCGAAGAATGGCAAGATCACCCGGTCCTACTTCGTCGGCTGCTCGGACGGCGGGCGCGAGGCGCTGATGGAAGCGCAGCGTTATCCCAACGACTTCGACGGCATCGTCGCCGGCGCGCCGGCCAACTACATGAGCCAGCTGTTCGCGCTGTCGGCCTTTCAGCAGCAGACCATGGCAAGGCCTGGCGGCTACCTCGCCCAGGCGCAACGCGAGTTGCTGCAGAAAACCGCCCTGGCCGAATGCGGCGCCGGCGAAGCCTTCATCCGCGACCCGATGTCCTGCCATTTCGACCCGGGCAAGCTGGCCTGCAAGGCCGGCCAAACCGATGGCTGCCTGACAGCGGCGCAGGTGGTCTCGGCGCGGGGGTTCTATGACGGGCGCAAGGACAAGTCGGGCAAGCTGGTTTTCCCCGGCTACAGCCCCGGCGCCGAGAGCCTGAACGGCAGCTGGAACGCCTGGATCACCGGGCCGAACGCAGAGACCAACCAGAAGGCGGCGGGGCCGTCATTCTCGTCCAACGCCTTCAAATTCTTCGGCTTCCAGGACCCCAACTTCGACTATCTGAAGATGGACCTGGGCGCCCAGATGGAGGGCGCAAGGCAGAAGATGGCCGCGGTGCTGGACTCGCCCGACCCGAACCTAGCGGCCTTCAGGAAGCACGGCGGCAAGCTGATCCAGTACCACGGCTGGAACGACCCCGCGATCCCGCCGCGCTCATCGGTCGTCTATTACGAGGACGTCCGAAAAACGATGGGCGACGCGTCCGATTTCTACCGGATGTACCTGATCCCCGGCATGCTCCATTGCGGCGGAGGGGTTGGCCCGGCCAACGTCGACTGGGTGGCCCAGATCGACGGCTGGGCCAACGCAGGCAAGGCGCCCGGCGACCTCACCGCGGTCGGCGGCCCCGGCCAGGCGCCCGGCGGTCCGGCGAGCCAGATCCTCTGCCCATATCCGAGCGCGGCGAAGAAGACCGGCGCGGCCTGGGCCTGCGCAATTCCTGCCCGCAACGGGCCCGGCAAGAAAAAGGGCTGAGGACCTAGTCGGTGGCTGCGGCCTTGGCCTGGGCGCGGAAGGCCTCGACGATCGGCGAGCGGTCGCGTCTTCGCGTGACCAGCAGCAGAGGCGCGGCCAGGCCCGGGTCGCCTTTGAACGGGGTGAACACCACGCCCTCGACGTTCATCCGCTGCATCGACGCCGGCACGATGGAGACACCGAGGCCCGCGGCCACCAGGCCGAGCGTGGAGGACATGCGCGGCGCTTCCTGGCCGACCATGGGGCTGAAGCCCGCCCGCAGGCAGGCCGCGACAATGGCGTCATGCAGGCCGGGTCCAGTGGGGCGGCGGTAGAAGACGAAGGTCTGATCGGCGAGCTCGGCCAGGGCAACGCCGCCGGCCGCCGCCAGCCGGTGGCCGGTGGGGAGTGCGGCGACCATCGGCTCCTCCAGCAGGGGCTCGACCCTGAGGCCCGCGCCGTGGGCGCCGCCCGAACGGACGAAGGCCGCGTCCAGCCGCTCCTCCTCCAGGGCCGCCACCAACTCCGGCGTGCCGTCCTCGGCGAGTGCGAGCTGGACCCCGGGGCTCGCGGTGCGAAAGGCTCTGATCTGCTGGGCTACGAACGGTTGGAAGGCGCCGGAGCTCGTGTAGCCGATGGCGAGGCGCCCTTGCTCGCCGCGCGCGGCGCGCGCGGCAGTGTCGGGCAACCGATCCGCTCGTTCCAGAATTCGCCGCGCCTCCTCGACCACCACGCGGCCGGCCTCGGTGGCGCGCATGCCGCGCGGCAGGCGCTGGAAGAGGACGACGCCGAGCTCGTCCTCCAAGGCGCGGATCTGCCGGGTGAGCGGCGGCTGCTGGATGCCCAGGCGCTCCGCCGCGCGGGTGATGTGGCCCTCGTCGGCCACCGTCACCAGGTATCGAAGGCGGCGCAGGTCCATGCCCGCCCATACCGCGAAGGTATGAAGATCGTCAAACACATATATTGGACGCACAGGCGCGCGACGGCTACTTCTCCGCTCCATGACCTGCCGAAAATACCAGCCGTTCTCACAGAGCGACGCGCTGGCCCTGCAGCTTCTCGACTGGGCGGCGGACGGGCCGCGCACCTATCGTGAGGCGATGGAGACCTGGGGCACCCACTGCCCGGTGTTCCCGATCTGGGAGGACGCGATCGACGCGCGATGGATCGAGGTGCTCGCTGCGCCAGGCCTACGCCTGGCCGAGCGTCCGGTCCGGCTGACCGTGGCCGGCCGGGCCCGGCTGGACGCCGCCCGATGAGCCTCGCCGTCGGCGCGTTCATCGTCGTCATGTCGTTCCTGACGGCGGCGCTTAGCGGCATCTTCGGCATGGCCGGCGGCCTGGCGCTGAAGGGCGCGTTGGCCCTGGTGCTGCCGGTCTCGGCGACCTTCGTGGCGCACGGCATCTTGCAGCTCAGCGCCAACGCCTGGCGCGCGATCCTGCACCGCAAGCACGTCGACTGGAAGATCGTCGGCCTCTTCGCCGTCGGCGCTTTCGTCATCGCCGCCATCGTCGCCAGGATCGCCTTCGAACCCACCCGGGCGACCCTGTTCCTGCTGATGGGCCTGGCGCCGCTGCTGGTCTGGCTGCCGCAGACGTGGGTGAAGCTGGATGGCTCCAAGCCGGCTCAGGCGGTGCTCGCCGGGATCAGCGTCACCGGGGTCAACCTGACGGCGGGCGTCGCGGGGCCCCTGCTCGACATCTTCTTCGTGCGCACGGCGATGACCCGCCACGAGATCGTCGCCACCAAGGCCGGCACCCAGGTGTTCAGCCACCTGATGAAGATCGGCGTCTATGGCGCGCCGCTGTTTGCCGCCGGCGGAAAGGGCATGCCGCCGGTCTGGGTGTTCGCGCTGGCCGTGCCGCTGTCGATGGTCGGCACGGTGGCCGGCGGCTACGTGCTCGACCGCCTCAGTGACGTGAACTTCAAGCGCTACCTGCGCCTGATCGTGACCGCTATCGGCGCGATCTACTTGGTCCAAGCCATCCGGCTGTATGTCGCCTGATTCCCACACTCCTATTTCGGCCAAAAAAACACGGGACTCTTTGCAGAGCCCCGTGGGGGAAGTCATAGGGAGGAAACGCCCAGGAACGGGCAAAGCATAGGTATGTGCTCAATCGGCGCGTGCAAGTGCGGTCCGGCGATTTTTTGACGGCAGGTGACGGGATGAAGCTTGAGCCCCAGGTGCTGGAGAACCGCTTCGTGCGGCTGGAGCCTATGAGCGAGGCGCATCGCGAGGACCTGCGCGCAGCCTGCAACGCCGACCCGGCGGTCTGGACCGAACTTTACCCGATCTCCTGGGCGGGCGAGCATTTCGATCCGAGCTGGCGGCGACTGATGGGCCAGATCGACGCCGGCCAGGCGATCGCCTTTGCGATCCTGGTCCAGGGTCGGTGCGTCGGGCTGTCGTCATTCCTCGGCGCCGACGCGACCAACGCCGGCGTGGAGATCGGCGGCACCTACTACCAGCCGGACCAGCGCGGCGGCGCGGTCAATCCGTCCACAAAGCGCCTGATGATGGGGCACGCGTTCGACGCCGGCGCCCGGCGCGTCGTCTACCGCGTAGACGCCCTCAACGCCCGCAGCCGCGCAGCCGTGCTGAAGCTGGGCGCGACGCAGGAGGGCATCCTGCGACAGGACCGCGTGACCTGGACCGGGCGGATCCGCGACACGGTGATCTTCTCGATCCTCGACGAAGAGTGGCCGGCGGTGCGCAACGGCCTAGACGCACGGCTGGCGGCGCTAACCTAACCGCGCCGCGACAGTTTCCGCGCCGCCAGGGCCACCAGCGCCGCGGTCATCGCCGCCAGGATGGCCACATGGACCAGGGGTTCGCCCTCACTCGTCATGCCGCCGCTCGCGCGGGCGAGCTGCGACAGGTGGTAGGTCGGCCACACCGAGCGGATCGAGTGCAGGAAGCCCGACAGCGGGAAGAACAGGCCGGAGAGGAAGGCCATGCCCAGGTAAGTGATGTTGGCGAAGGCGGCGGCGCTGGAGGCCGGCGCAAAGGCGCCGATGAACAGGCCCACTGCGCAGGCTGGAATCACGCCCACCGACATCACCGCGGCCATCCGCACCAGGATCGCCATCGGCAGGGTCACGTGGCCGAAGCTCACCGCGATGGTCACCAGCATGGCCATGACCACGACGGCGAAGACGTAGGCCATCATCAGCTTCGAGGCGAGGTAGGAGCCGGTGGGCATCGGCAGGGCGCGCTTGAAGGTGAGCAGGCCCTGGTTGCGCTCCACGGCGACCAGGATGCCGAAGCCGAACAGGCCCGGGCCCATGACGCCGTAGACCGTCCAGCCGACGAACAGGTTGTTGGCCAGCTCGCCGATGTTGCTCTTCCCGGCGAGCACGATGCCGAAGAAGCTGTAGAACAGGATCGGCATGGCCAGGATCGGGATCGAGAAGGCCGGCGTGCGGAACAGGCGGATCGACTCCCACTTGGCGTCCGAGAGATAGGCGGCGACGGTGCGGCCGAGGGGCATGGCCGGGACCGCGGGCTTGGTGGCGACGTCGCTCATGTTCTTTGCTCCTGGGCTGCGGGCTCCTGGGTGAGTTCGGCGAAGGCCTCGGCGAGGCCCGCGCGGCGGACCTCCAGCTCGCTGAGCTTGGGGTCGGCGGCCAGCAGGCGGCGGACCACGCTCTCGGCCTCGGTGGCGGTGATCGAGGTGCGGTCGCCCTCGCGCACGGCCGCGATGACCTCCGACCAGGCTTCGATGGTGGGCAGGGCGACGGCGGTGACGCAGTCGACGCGCTTGCGCACCACCAGGCTGCGGATCTCGCTGACCGTACCGCCGGCGATGCGGCGGCCCTTGGCCATGACCACCACCCGGTCGGCCAACGCCTCGGCCTCCTCGATGTAGTGGGTGGTCAACACGATCGATGCGCCGTCCTTCACCAGCCGGCGCAGGGTGGCCCACATGGTCTCACGGGCGGTGACGTCGAGGCCGGTGGTCGGTTCGTCGAGGAACAGCAGGCGCGGGCGGCCGCAGATCGCCAGCGCGAACTGCACCTGCCGCTTCTGGCCCCCGGAGAGTTTGATGTAGGGCCGCTTGACCAGCTTCTCGACGCCGGCGAGCGCGACGGCTTCGTCGAAGCTCAAAGGGTCGGGATAGTAGGCGCGCACCTGGGAGATCAGGTCGCCGACGCGGAGCGCATCGGGCAGCATGACCTCTTGCATCATCACGCCGACACCGCGCCGCGCGGTCAGGTCGTGCGGCGAGCGGCCGAACAGCTTGACCTCGCCAGCGTCCGGCTGCTGCAGGCCGAGCAGCAGGGCGATGGCGGTGGTCTTGCCGGCGCCGTTGGGACCGAGCACGGCCAGCAGCTCGCGGGGCCGAACCTCCAGGTCGAGGCCGTCGAGCGCGGTGGTCGCACCGTAGCGCTTCTTCGCGCCCTTCAGCTGCGCCAGCGCGCCATCCCCCTCAGCGTCCATCGCCGCCCCCTGGCCGTCTCTCAAAGCCTAGTCGCCGCGGGGTTGGTCAACGGATGCAGGCGCGTCAGGCGCTCACGGCGGTGCGTTCTTCCGCGTTGGCGAAGAAGACGTCCGAGGCGTGCTCGGCGACTTCCTGGGCGGTGTAGGGGCGGCCGGGCTGGAAGCCGCCGGTCTGCAGCATCTTGATCTCGCGCACGCCGCGGCTGGAGACGCCGAGGATCTTGCCCGAGTGCTCGGCGGCCAGGTCGGAGACCATGAACAGGACCCCCGGCGCGACGTTCTCCGGCAGGCTCAACGGGTCGGGCTCGCGGTCCTTGCGACCGGGCAGGTCGGAGGTCATGCGGGTGTAGGCGCCGGGCGCCAGGCCCATGACCCGGATGTTGTACTTGCGCCCCTCGATCGACATCACCCGGACCATTCCGTAGATGCCGGCCTTGGCGGCCCCGTAGTTGGTCTGGCCGAAATTGCCGTAGAGGCCGGAGGTGGACGAGGTCAGCACCATCGAGCCGCCGCCGTGGTCTTTCATGAATTTCCAGACCGGCAGGGCCACGCAATAGGTCCCCTTCAGGTGCACCTTGATGACCTTGTCCCAGTCCTCCTCGGAGGTGTTGGCGAAGGTCTTGTCGCGCAGGATGCCGGCGTTGCAGACCAGGACGTCGACCTTGCCGAAGGCGTCGAGCGCGGCCTTCAGGATGTTCTCGCCGCCTTGGATCGATGAGACGTCGTCGCCGTTGGCTACCGCCCGGCCGCCGGCGGCCTTGATCTCGGCCACGACCTTCTCGGAGGCGGCGCTGGTCCCGGTCCCGGAGCCGTCGCGCGAGCCGCCCAGATCGTTGACCACGACCGCGGCGCCCTCCTTGGCGAACAGCTTGGCATAGGCCTCGCCGAGGCCGCCGCCCGCGCCCGTGATGATCGCAACCTTGCCGTCAAGCAGTCCCGCCATATCGTGTCTCCCTATGTTCTAATTTTATGGGAGCCATCTTCCGGCTAGGGCTCGGCCCTTGGCAAGCCCCTAGCGCAGGCGGCGGGCCTTGAAGAAGGCCTTCAGCATGGCCGAGCTTTCCTCGGCCAGCACACCCGATGCGACGAGCGGTTTGGAGTGGCAGGTCGGCTGTTCGAAGAACCGCGGGCCGTTGATCACCGCCCCGCCCTTGGCGTCCTCGGCCCCGAACACCAGGCGGCCGATGCGCGCGTGGCTGATGGCGCCGGCGCACATGGCGCAGGGCTCCAGCGTGACCACCAGGGTCAGGCCGGTCAGGCGGTAGTTGCCAAGCTTTCGGGCCGCCTCGCGCAGGGCCAGAATCTCTGCGTGGGCGGTAGGGTCGTGGGCGCCGATTGGGCCGTTGCCGGCGACGGCGATGATCTCGTCGGTGGCCGGATCGATGATCACCGCGCCCACGGGGGTCTCGCCGCGCTCGGCGGCGGCTTGCGCGGCGTCTAGGGCAATGCGCATGGTGCGATGGTCATGGTCCACGATCCGCACCGAACCGGTGGCCGCCCTCCCGGTCAAGCCCGCGCGCCTTCAGTGGAGGCTTCTCCCGAGGGGGGAGACCGTGTGGCGAAGATGCTGGCGCGAGCTGGCGTGGCCTCGCGGCGCGAGGTGGAGCGGCTGATCGAGGCCGGGCGCGTGGCGCTGAATGGCCAGGTGCTGACCACGCCGGCGGTCAAGGTCGAGGCGGGCGACATCCTGACGGTGGACGGCGCGGTGGTCACCGAGGCCGAGCCCGCGCGCCTGTTCCGCTACCACAAGCCCATCGACCTGGTGACCAGCCACAGCGATCCCAAGGGGCGCCCGACGGTGTTCGAGGCCCTGCCGCCCGGCCTGCCGCGGCTGATCTCGGTGGGCCGCCTGGACATCAATTCCGAGGGCCTGCTGCTGCTGACCAACGATGGCGGACTGGCGCGGGCCCTGGAGCTGCCGACGACCGGGATCATCCGGCGCTACCGGGCCCGGGCGCGGGGCCGGGTGACCCAGGTGAAGCTCGACACCCTGAAGAACGGGATCACCATTGAGGGCGTCCACTACGGCGCCATCGAGGCCAATCTCGACAAGGCCAAGGAGGGGCCGCAGGGGGCGAACCTGTGGATCACCGTGGTGCTGGCCGAGGGCAAGAACCGCGAGGTGCGCCGCGTGCTGGAGGCGCTGGGCCTGAAGGTGAACCGGCTAATCCGGCTGTCCTATGGACCGCTGGCGTTGGGGACGCTCAGGCCCGGCGAGGTCGAGGAGGTGGGTCCGCGGGTGATCCGCGAGCAGCTCGCCCAGCACATTGCCCCGGCCAACCTGCCCAAGGGCGACCGGCCGCTGTGGAAGGCGCCGGCGACCGCGGTGGCGGGGCCGCGGCGTGGAGCCGTGGAGATCGGGCGCGGGCGTCCCGGGCAGAAGCCGGCTCGCGGTGGTCTGCGTCGTCCCGGCGAGAAGCGCGGTCGGTCAGTGACCGACGAGCCGGTGAAGAAGAAGGAATACAAGGCCGGCTGGGCGAAGCCCAAGCCGAAACCGGTGATCGCTAAACCTCCTGGATCAAAACGGGCTGGCGGGCCGAACGCAGGCCCTCGCGGGCCGAAGCCGTCCGCATCACCGCCTGGAAAGACCGGCGCTCGTCGGCCAGGCCCTCGCCCAGCGGGCGGTCCAAAGCGGCGCGGGTGAGCCGCTTGGCAAGCGCGATGCCCTCCGCGCCGCGCTGATCCCATTCGCCAGCCATCTCCAGGGCGCGGGCCACAGGGTCGGCGGCGATCTCGTGGACGGCGCCGATGCGTAGCGCTTCCTCGGACGAGAAGGTCAGGCCGCGGAGGATGATTTCCAGCGCCTTGGCCTCGCCGACGATGCGCGGCAGCCGTTGCGTGCCGCCGCCGCCCGGGAAGATGCCGATGCGGGTCTCCGGCAGGCCGATGGCCTCGACGCCTGGGCTGGTGATGCGGATGTCGCAGGCGAGCGCGAGTTCGAAGCCGCCGCCCATGCAGAGGCCATTGATCGCGGCGACCACTGGCTTGGGCGCCTCATAGATCAGGTCGACCAGGGCCAGGTAGCCGCCGGGCGCCTTGCCGTCCCAGGCGGGATCAAGCGGCGGGGCGTCCTTGGCGGCGTCGCTGGCGGTGGAGAGCTCGCCCACGTCGTAGTGGCGGATGAAGATGCCGGGCACGCCGCCGGTGATGATGATCGAGCGGACGGCGGCGTCGAGGGCGAGCGGCCGCAGCTTGTCGAGCATCTCCTGGGCGCCTGCCGCCGTCATCGTGCCAAACGGCGGGTTGGCATAGGTGGCGATCGCCGCGCCGCCCCGACGCTCGATGCTGACCAAGCTCATGTGCCGCCTCCCTTGATTGTTGCGTGAAAAGCTTGGAACGGAGGGGCGCGGGCGGCAAGCGCTCGATCAGCAGAGGTCCAGCGTTGCACATCGTCTCCGGCAGCTTCCGCGGCAAGACCTTGGCCGCGCCCTCGGGCGAGGCGACGCGGCCGACGTCGGACCGCGCGCGGCAGGCGATCTTCAACATCCTGGAGCATGCAGCCTGGTCGAACGGCGTGCGCGACGTCCGGGTGATCGACCTGTTCGCCGGCTCGGGCGCCTTGGGTTTCGAGGCCCTGTCGCGCGGCGCAGCCTTCTGCCTGTTCGTCGAGACCGATGAGGCCGCGCGCGGCGCGATCCGCGAGAATGTGGATGCCCTGGACAAGACCGGGAGCCTGTTCGGCGTGACCCGCGTGCACCGCCGCGACGCCACCGACCTGGGCGTGCGGCCAGGCGCCGACGGGCCGGCGTTCGGCCTGGCTTTCCTCGACCCGCCCTACGCCAAGGGGCCCCCTTACGACAAGAATCTGGGCGAGGCGTCGCTGGCGAAGCTCGCCGAGGGCGGCTGGCTGGCGCCGGGCGCGATCGTGGTCTTCGAGCGCGGCGCGGCCGAGCCGGCTTTCGAGGTCGCCGGCTTCGAGACCCTGGATGCACGCGACTACGGCGCCGCGCGGGTGCACTTCCTCCGGTTCGGAGGCTAGGCCCCGCGCAAGAGGCTTGTCGTCCCCCACGTAAGGCGCGCTTAGGTCGGAGAACGACTTCGGCGAGGACGAACTATGTCTCTGACGGTGCAGCGGCGCTTCGTTACGCCGATGGCGGACGAGACGCTGGAACAGCTCGCCGGTCGCGCCATGCCTGACACGCCGTTGCCCGAGGCCACGACCCTGATCCAAGGCTGGAACCTGCACATCTTCGCCATGCGCAAGCCGCGCGGCCTGATGCTCGGCAGCGACGTGGTGTTCGTCGAGCCGCCGCTGCCATGACCGACGGCGAGGCGATCATCCTCGATGCGGTCGTCGCGCCCGGCCACGACGGGGCGGCCGAATTGCTGGTCACGCTTCGCCATCCCAACGGCGGCGTGGAAACCGTCGCGCTGGACGGCGAGACCGGCTTTCACCTGATGAAGAGCTGCGGCGTGTCATCCGCCGCCGAGCTGCCGGGCCAGCCCTGGCGGCGCATCCTGGAAGGATTGTGAGCATGTACGACGTCGTCATTCGCGGCGGCCTGGTGGTCGATGGTTCCGGCGAGGCCGGGGTGCTGGCCGACGTGGCGATCGCGGGCGGCAAGATCGCCGAGATCGGGCAAGGGCTGGCGGCGGGGCGACGCGAGATCGACGCGGCGGGCCGCGTCGTGGCGCCGGGCTTCATCGACCCGCACACCCATTTCGACGTCCAGCTGCTCTGGGACGGGGCGGCGAAGCCGGCGCTGGAGCACGGGGTCACCTCGATTGTGCCCGGCAACTGCTCCCTGTCGCTGGCGCCCTTGAAGGCCGCCGACCGCAAGGCGGTGGTCGGCATGTTCCAGCAGATCGAGGAGATGCCGCCGGAGGCCTTCACCATCGCCTTCGACTGGACCTGGGAGGACTTCGCCGGCTACCGCGACGCCATCGCCAAGACCCTGTCGGTCAATGTGGCCCCGCTGGTCGGCCACAGCGTGATCCGGCTGTTCGTCATGGGCCCGGCGGCGCAGGAACGGACCGCGCAACCCGGTGAGGTCGCCGCCATGCAAGACCTGTTGCGCGAGTGTCTGGACGCCGGCGCCGTGGGCCTCTCCACCAGCTTCGTCGATGTGGACGAGACCGGCCGCCCGGTGCCCAGCCGCTACGCCGACAGCGCCGAGCTGGATGCGCTCTGCGCCGTGCTGGGCGAGTTCGGGCGGATGCTGCAGGTGGTGCCGGAGTTCTACGCCACCGACATCACCATCGCGCGTATCGACCAGCTGGCCGAGCTGTCGCTGCGCCACAAGATCCCGACGACCTTCTCGCCGCTGTTCGACAGCCGAGGCAACGCCGACAACGCGCCGCGCGCCATCGCCCGCGTCGAGGAGCAGTTCGCCCGCGGCGCGCGGGTGTGGCCGCAGATGCAGACGCGACCCATCGACCTGTCGTTCTCGCTGCTGCGGCCCAGCCTGTTCTTCGCGCGGCTGCCGCGCTGGGTGCGGGTGCTGCGCCAGCCGCTGGCCGAGCGGATCGCCGCGCTCGGCGATCCGGAGACGTCCGCGCGGATGATCGAGGACGCCGGGCCGGACGGCGGCCTGGCGATGTTCGGCTCCCTGGTGCTGCGCGGTGGGGACGCGGCGCCGGCCGAGCTGACTGGTCAGACGCTGGCGCAGATCGCCGAGGCTCGCGGCCAGGGCTGCGCGAGGACGCTGATCGACCTGTCGCTGGAGCACGGCCTCGACGTGGCCTTCCTGGCCGCCAGCCTGGGGCACGAGGACACCGACCGGATCGGCCCGATGCTGGCGCACCCGCTGGTGCACATCGGCGCCAGCGACGGCGGGGCGCACCTTGCGTCCTTCGCCACCTATGGCGACACCGGCTACCTATTCAGCGAGTTCGTGCGAAAGGGGCACCTCAGCCTCGAGGCGGCGGTCAAGAAGATCACCTCCGACACCGCCGAGATCTGGGGCCTGCAGAACCGCGGCCGGCTGGCGCCCGGCTGGGCCGCCGACGTGGTGGTGTTCGGCGCGGACGCCCTGGCGCGGGGCGATGAGCGGCCGGTGTTCGACATGCCGGGCGGTGGGATGCGCTACACGCGTGACGCCCGCGGCGTGGACACGGTGCTGGTCAACGGCGAGGTGGCTTACGCCGACGGCGCCTACACCGACGCGCGGTCGGGCGTGATCTGCACCTAGGGTTCCTGCGCGGCGGTGCTCTCGGCTCCGTTCAGGCGCAGAACCAGGCTGCTGGCGCGGCCGTCGGGGCCGAGCACGAAGCGCACTTGGGCGTCGGCGATCTTGGAAAAGAAGGTGGTCGGGGCGTCGGCGAACATCTGCACCGGGGGCAGGCCCGTCAGTTGGCCGACCAGCTGCCCGCCCTGGCGGGTGACGGTGATGATCCGCGCGGCGTCGAGCCGGTAGACGCCGACATAGCGGTCGAGGACCTCGGGTTCGAGGTGGATCTCGGCGCGCATTATCGGCGCGGGTGCCGGGGGCGGCGGCAACAGGTAGGGCAGCGCCGTGGAGGCCAGCAGCAGGTAGGACGGCATGTGGCCCTGGCCCTCGAAGACCTGCGAGCGGACCTGGAACTTCGAGCCTGGGCCCGCGAGGGCTGCGGCCAGCTTCGCGGCGCCGCCGGTCATGTCGGCGCGCTCCAGTTCCCCGGCGCTGATAAACACCCGCCGCCCGCCACCGGCGGCAGCCACCGCCCGCAGCCGGTCCGGCAGATCCGGCGCGGCCCAGACCGAGGGGCTGGCGATCAGATAGGCCCAGTAGTCGTCCGGCCGGTGGGCCAGCACACTGGCCGTGAACAGGCCGCCCAGCGAGTGGCCGAACAGCACCGCGCGCTTGGGGTCAGTCGGGTAGCGCGCGTCGATCAGCGGGCGCAGCTCGTCGTCCAGGAAGGCCTCGAACGCCGCCCCGCCGCCGCCGTCCATCTTGTCGCCCTGGATGGCGCGGACGTGCATCAGGTCGGTGTTGCGGTAGCGCTCGGCATCGCCGCTGTTCTGCAGGTAGCTGACCGAGACCACGATGGCCGGCGCCATGGCGCCGCTGCCGCCCAGCACCCGCGCCGACTGCCCGACCAGGCCGTAACCGCCGTCGAGGGCGTAGATCACCGGCAGCTTCTGGCCCGGCAGCGGCGGCACGAGGGGGGCGGTCACCTCGATCAGGAAATCGCGGTTGATGTGCTGGGCCTGCAGTATGAACCGCTCGGCGCCCATCTGCACCGCCGGGCCTTGCGACACGAGGGTCGACGTTGGGGTCGGGGCGGCCGCGAGGCTCGCCGAGGCCATCGCTATCGTCGCCAGGATCACCGCAAGCTTCATGTCGCCCTCCCACTGGGAGGGTGCATATTACACAAGTAGTTTTTGAGCGCTAGCGGCGACCGAACAGGCGTTCCCGCGGCCAGCTACCGCCGCCCGAACAGGCGCTCGATGTCCGCCAGCTTGAGTTCGACGTAGGTCGGGCGGCCGTGGTTGCACTGGCCGGAGTGGGGCGTGGCTTCCATCTGGCGCAGCAGGGCGTTCATCTCAGGCGCGGTGAGCCGGCGGCCGGCGCGGACCGAGCCGTGGCAGGCCATGGTCGAGCAGACCTCCTCGAGGCGTTCCTTGAGCGCCAGCGCCTGGCCGTTCTCGGCGAGGTCGTCGGCGATGTCGCGGACTAGGCCCTGGACGTCGGTCTCGCCGAGCAGGGCGGGGGTTTCGCGGACCAGGACGGCGCCCATGCCAAAGGGCTCCAACAGCAGGCCGAGCGCGGCCAGTTCCTCGGCCTTGGCGGCGACGCGTTCGGCCTCGGCGGGGTCGAGCTCGACGACTTCCGGCAGGAGCAGGGCCTGGCGGGTGACGCCGCCCTCAGCCATCTCGCCCTTCATGCGCTCATAGACCAGACGTTCGTGGGCGGCGTGCTGGTCGACGATGACCACGCCGTCGCGGGTCTGGGCGACGATGTAGGTCTCGTGCACCTGGGCCCGGGCGGCGCCTAGCGGATAGTCGACGGGGTCAAACACCGGGGCGGGGGCGGCGTCTTCGGCGAGGTCCCATTGCGGTTCGGCGCGGGCGGAGACTTCAGTGAGGCCGGGGATCGACTGGACGGCCGCCGCCATCGCCTGGGGCTGCCAGCCGCCCTGGTGCCAGGCGGAATAGCCAACGGCGGATGGCGGAGGCTGATAGCCGGCCCCCCTGAAGCCTTCTGGCCGGAAGCCGCCAAGCGCCGCAGTGGCGACGGTGGTCGAGGCGCGGTGGCCGGCGGCCGCCAGCGCGTGGCGCAGGCCGCCGATGATCAGCCCGCGCACCAGGCCGGGATCGCGGAAGCGCACCTCGGCCTTGGCCGGGTGGACATTGACGTCGACGTAGGCGGTGTCGAGCTCGATGTAGAGGGCCGCCAGGGGATGGCGATCGCGGGCCAGGAAGTCGGCGTAGGCGGCGCGGAGCGCGCCCTGCAGCAGCCGGTCGCGCACCGGACGGCCGTTGACGAACAGATATTGATGGGCTGCGTTGCCGCGGTTGTAGGTCGGCAGGCCGGCGAAGCCCGACAGCCGCACGCCTTCGCGTTCGTGGTCCAGGGCGATGGCGTTCTCGGAGAACTCGCGGCCCATGATCGCCGAGAGGCGCGCCAGACGCCCCTCTGGTCCCTTGGTCTCGGCGGGGAGGCGCAGGGTGCGGCGGCCGTCGACGTCGAGGGCGAAACTGACCGCCTCGTGGGCCATGGCCTGGCGCTTCAGCTCCTCGGCGATGGCCATGGCCTCGGCCCGCTCGGACTTCATGAACTTCAGGCGCGCGGGGGTGGCGTAGAACAGGTCGCGGACCTCGACGCGGGCCCCGTGCGGATCGGGGAAGGCGGCGGGCGAAACGGTGCCGACCGCGCCGCCCTCGACGAAGATCGCATGGGCGTCGGCGTGGCCCCCATTTGTGCTTCGGGCGCGGCTGGAGATCGACAGGCGGGCCACCGAGCCGATGGATGGCAGGGCCTCGCCGCGGAAGCCCAGGGTCGAGATGTGCAGCAGGTCGTAGTCGCCGGCGTCGTCGGGGGCGAGCTTGGAGGTGGCGTGGCGCTCGACCGCCAGCGGCAGCTCGTCGGCGGTCAGACCCTGGCCATCGTCGGCCACCAGGATGCGGGTCAGACCCCCGCCGTCGGCTTGGACCTCCACCCGGCTCGCGCCGGCGTCCAGCGCGTTCTCGACCAGCTCCTTGACCGCGCTCGCCGGGCGTTCCACCACCTCGCCGGCGGCGATGCGGTTGACGGTTTCGGGCGGCAGGCGATGGATCGGCATGAACAGGCTTTCGGCGGCTCTCCCCTATAGGACGATTCCGGTCCGGCCGCTGCTCGCGCTTGCGTTGGCGGCGGCTTTGGCGGCGCCGGCCTGGGGTCAGGTTCCGATCACCCCGTCGCGGCCCGATCCCAACGACCCGGACGCGGTGCTGGTCGAGGAGCTGGTAGTCACCGCGCGGCTGCCTGGACCGGCCTGGTGGACGGTCTCCAACGCCACGACCACGGTCTACGTCCTGGGCTCGCCGTCGATCGCGCCCAAGCACATGGCGTGGGATCAGGCCATATTCCTCAAACGGCTCGCCGGATCGAGCGCGGTGATCCTGCCGGTCCAGGACGTGCGCGTGACGGTCACCGGCTCGATCGGGGCGGCCTTCAACTATCTCAGGCTACGCTCCGGCGGGCCGTTCGAGGAGACGCTGGATCCGGCCGCCAAGGCCCGCTTCGTGGCCGCTCGCACCCGGCTCGGCCAGCCCGCCAAGCGGTACAATACCCGCAACGCGCTGGGCGCCGGACTGGTGCTCGACGCCGATTATCACGACCGCTACGGGCTCACGACCTCGGATCCGACCAAGCTGATCAAGCTGTTGGCCCAGCGCGCCCGCGTGCCAATCTGGCAGCGCAGCTATGATATCGGCCCGCTGATGGGGGCGATCCTGCGCACGCCGGAGGCGGCCGGGCGCGGATGTTTCAATGAGGTGCTCGCCCTGGTGGAAGCCGGTCCCGGCGGGACCCAGGCCGCGGCGCGGGCCTGGGCGGGCGGCGACGTGCGCGGCGCGCTGGCCAACGAACGGACCTACGAGCGCTGCATCGCGCTGGTCGCCGGCGCCCAAGCCTTCGACGCCCGCATCAAGGCTGACCAGGTGGCCGACATCGGCAAGGCGCTGGCCCGGCCCGGCCACGCCATCGCCGTGGTGCCGCTGCGCCCGCTGCTCGCCCAGGGCGGGGTGCTGGACCAGCTCCGCGCCAAGGGTTTCACGGTGACGACGCCGGGCGAGGAGGAGTGATCTCCTCTCTCCTCGCGCCGCGCGGGGAGAGGAGGGCTCACATGGGCCCAAACGCGGCGTCGACGAAGTTCTGGTAGCTGTCGAGGACGTGGAGGTCCTCGCGCACGATCTGGACGATCTGGCGCGGGATCAGCTTCAGGTGGTCCTGCATGTGCTCTGGCGGCACCCCCATCGACTTCCCGAAGTCGCGGAACAGGGCGAACGACTTCTGCTCGTAGCCGACAACGTCGACCTTGGCCGGGCCCTGGGCGAAGGCCGCTTTGGTCATGTCGTAGTAGGTGCGCCAGTGCGGGTCCTTGATCCATTCCGCGGCGCTGCCCTGCAGGGTGACGGTCGTGCCGGCGGGCTTGTCGTTGGCCGCGGCGGGGTGCTGGGCGAGGGCCGCCGAGCCGGTCGCCAGAATGGCGAGAGCGATGGCGCAGGCGGCCAGGCGGGAGGTCTTCGGGTTCATCTCAGTCTCCTTCGGGTTGGGGGCGGTTGTCGCCGCCGGTCCCGGCTGCTATCGCATGGCAAGAAAGCCAGACATAATGTAAAATATTTCATACATTTTGTCTAAGATAATTGGCATCGAGGCCTGAGCCATGTCCTTCCGCGAAAAGTCCGCATGGATCACGTTGGTCAGCGTGCTGATCTGTTTCGGGGCCTATTTCACCGAACTGTTCAGCGGGCTGGGGAACAGCAACCACCACTTCGGCGGCCTGGGCTCGGTGCACCTGCTGCTGCTGGCGACAGCGGCGCTCGTGGCGCTACAGGTGACGCTGGGCCTGATCGCCGCCTGGACGACACCGAAGGACGGCCGCGGACCGGCCGACGAGCGCGAGCGCCAGATCCAGTGGCGGTCGCATACGCTCGGCTATCATGTGCTGATGGTCCTGGCGCTCTTCCTGTTCGTGCCGGCCTTCTTCGGCCACCGCGGTGTGGAAATGGCCAATTTCGCCCTGCTGGCGGTGGTGATCGCGGCCCTGACAGTGGCGGTCGCGCAGATCGTGATGTTCCGGCGCGGCGTCTGACGTGGGTGCGTTGCCCATCGCCAACCACATCCGCCGCCTGCGCTTCGAGGCGGGCGAGATGACTCAGTCGGATCTCGCCGAGGCGATCGGCATGACCCGCCAGACCGTGGCGGCCATCGAGGCCGGCAAATATTCGCCCTCGCTGGAGGCGGCTTTCCGCATCGCCCACGTCTTCGGGGTGAAGCTGGACGACGTCTTTCAGTGGGTGGAGTGATGTCTTAGGCGTTCGCCGCCACTGGACCGGGGACCTGCTTGGCGAGCGCCATGGCGATCAGCCGGTCCCAGCCGGCCAGCGACAGCAGGTGTGCGTAGATCTGGGCGAGCGCGCCGTTGTTGCGGATCTCGACGTACTTCTCAGGCGACAGCTTGTTGAGCTTCTCTTCGGAGACACCAAAATACTCCGCGATCTTCTGCGGCTCGCCGGGCGTGCCGTCGGGGTTGTTCGGCGTGAAGGTCGAGGTCTTGGTCTCGAACAGGTCCAGCTCATTGAGCAGGGCGATGAAGCTCACCGTCCGCTGCCGCTCGATCTCGAAGTTGTTGCAGAACTCGATGCAGTTCTTGGTGTAGGTGCTGGGCTGGCCGTCGGCCTCGAAGAACGGCTGGTCGAAGTCCTTGTCGACCACGAACTTGGCCGCCCGGTCGACGCAAAGCACCATCTGTTTGGCGTTCTCGTCGTTG
Source organism: Alphaproteobacteria bacterium (assembly GCA_025350685.1). GTDB lineage: Bacteria > Pseudomonadota > Alphaproteobacteria > Caulobacterales > Caulobacteraceae > Phenylobacterium. The sequence goes on from JANXXK010000110.1 coordinate 22,140, forward strand.
GCGAACACGAACGGATAGCGGCGGATATAGGCGGGAATGTAGGTCGCCGCCTCGAACAGGCCGTCGTCGCGGACGAACATGTTCTCGCCGGCATTCAGCCCCATCACGGCGATCGGCAGCTTCTCCTCGCCCACGAAGATGATCGGCCCGGTCAGCGCCGCCAGCGGGAACTCGCCCACGGTCAGCGGCACGGCGTGGCCTTCCTTGGCGAAGCCAAAGGGCCCGTCCATGGACTTCACGCCCATCTTGCCGTGCGTTTCCGGCGAGAGCGGCTCGGGCTGGGAATAGAACAGGACATTGCCGGTGATCTGGGCGGAGCCGGGCGGGGCGGTGGTCGACATGGCAGCCTTCGAAAACGAGGAGATCGCGGAAGGCCGGAACGCCCCCACGCGAGAGGTCGCCGCTTCTAGCCGATCAGGGGTGCGCCCGCAAATGCCGCCGGAGCGTGGGCGGTGGCTCGGTTTGAAATTCAGGGTGGGGATTTTCTGCTGCTGGCGTTCGCTTGATCCTCGCCCTAGAGCGCGTCAGGGTGAAATGGAAACCATTTCACCCGTCCGACGTGCTCTAAGTGTTTGAAGATAGACCGTTTGCTATCCCATTCAGATGATTCCATCTGAACGGGTCAGGGTCTAGGCCGGACGCTTGATCGCGTAGGTGACGTGGGCCTTCAGCGGGTGGTCGTCAGCCAGCTTGGGGTGGGCGAAGTCGCGCGAGGGATCCGGCGCCATGCCGATCCGACGCATCACCGCCTGGGAGGCGAGGTTGGTCGCCGCGGTTATGGCGATGATCTCGGGCACGTCGCGGTGGGCGAAACCCCAGTCCAGGCAGGCCCGCGCGCCTTCGGTGGCGTAGCCTTGGCCCCAGGTCGCCGGCGCGAGCCGCCAGCCCACCTCCAGCGCCGGGCCGGGCGGCAGGTCGGCGCCCATAGCCATCAGCCCCGCCATGCCGATGACCGTCCCGTCCGCCTTGCGCTCCGCGACCCAGAGGCAGAAGCCGTGCTTGGCCTGGTGCGCCAGGACGCGCTCGATCATCGCGTCGTTCTGTTCCGGGGTCAGGGTCGCGGCCAGCCAGTCGCCGACCCGAGGGTCGCCGTTGATCGCCGCCAGCGCCGCGCGATCGCGCGCCTCCGGCGGCCGCAGGATCAGGCGTTCGGTCTCGATCAAGGCCTTGGTCTCACTGGGGCCGCCCCTTGGTCAGCGCCCCATAAAGGTCAGGCCGCCGGTCGCGGAAGAAGCCCCAGGCGGCACGATGGGTGGCCAGGAAGTCCAGGTCGAACTCGGCGGCGAGCACGCCCTCGTCCTCGCGCCCAAAATCCGCAACCAGGTCACCCCGGTGGTCGGCGATGAAGCTCGATCCGTAGAAGGCCTGGCCGCCGTTCGGATAGTCCGCCCACGGCTCGAAGCCGATACGGTTGGCGCCGACCACCGGGATCACATTGGACACAGCGTGGCCCTGCATCGCGCGCCGCCAGGGCGCCGCGGTGTCCAGGCTCGCATCGTGCGGCTCCGAGCCGATGGCGGTGGGATAGAGCAGCACCTCGGCGCCCATCAGCGCCATGGCCCGCGCGGCCTCCGGGTACCACTGGTCCCAGCAGATGCCGACGCCGAGCCGGCCAGCCTTGGTGTCCCAGACCTGGAAGCCGGTGTCGCCCGGGCGGAAATAGTACTTCTCCATATAGCCGGGCCCGTCGGGGATATGGCTCTTGCGGTAGACGCCTAGCAACGAGCCGTCCGCGTCGACCATCACTAGCGAATTGAAATAATGCGGCCCCTCGCGCTCGAAGATCGAGATCGGCAGCACCACCCCCAGCTCCCGGGCCAGCGGCGCCAGGGCGGTGACGCACGGATGCTCCCGCCACGGATGAGCCTCTGCGAACCAGCGCTCCTGCTGGGCGACGCAGAAATAGGGGCCCTGGAACAGCTCGGACGGCAGCACCACTTGCGCGCCGCCGGCCGCCGCCTTGCGGATGAACTCGGCGGTCTTCTTGATATTGGCCTGCAGGTCCATGCCGTAGCTGGTCTGGATCGCCGCGACGGAAATCTTGCGGGTCATCAGGCGGGCTCCTGCTGGGTGATGCAGTGGAACGAACCGCCGCCGGTAAGTATCGCCCGCGACGGTAGCCCGATCACCTCGCGGTCGGGGAACAGGTACTCCAGCGCCTGCACCGCCAGCGCGCCGGGGCGCTCCGCATAGATGGGCACGATCACCGCGGTGTTGGCGATCAGGAAATTCATGTGGCTGGCCGGCGCCGGGCCGCCACCCTCATGGCTGTCGATCCACCCCGGCGACGGGATCCGCGCCACGGTCAGCCTGCGCCCCGCCGCATCGCTCATCGCCCCCAGCCGGCGCGCTGCGTCGTCATAGGCGCCCGCATTGGGATCGCCCCGGCCCCAGGCCACCGGGCAGGCGACCACGCCCGGCGCCACGAACCGCGCCAGGTTGTCCACATGGCCGTCGGTGTGGTCCCGCGCCAGGCCTTCGCCCAGCCAGAGCAGCTTCTTCGCCCCCAGGGCCTCGCCCAGCGCCGCCTCGGCGACCACCTCCGTCCAGCCCGGGTTGCGGTTGGGGTTCAGCACGCACTGGCCGGTGGTCAGCACCGTGCCCTCGCCGTCGTGGTCCACCGCCCCGCCCTCGAGGATGAAGTCGTGCACGACTAGCGGCGCGCCGGCGGCCCGGGCGATCTGCGCGGCCACCTCGTCGTCGTGAGCGAGCGCGTACTTGCCGCCCCAGCCGTTGAAGCCGAAGCCGTGCGCGCGGCCGTCCGCGGCGAAGATCGGCCCGGTGTCGCGCAGCCAGATGTCGCCGAACGCCCCGGGGACGATCTCGATCCTGGCCACGTCACCGAGCATGAGGCGCGCGTCGGCCTCGCCGGCGGCCGATCCGGTCATCAGCCGCACCCGTTCCCCGCCCGGCCCGGCCAGCGCGCGCGCCAGCGCGGCCACCTCGGCCTGGGCCAGCGCCAGGTCGTCCTCCCACAGCTCCGCATGGCTGGGAAAACCCAACCACATGGCCCGATGGGGCGCCCATTCAGCGGGAACGGTGACGGTCATTCAGCTCACGAAGCCACGAAGCCGCGCCAATTGGGGTGAAGGACGGCCGTCGTCAAGCGCACACGAAAAAGGGCGGCCCGTCGCCAGGCCGACCGTTCGCTCACTCACAAGAGCTAGAACTTGTAGCGGGCGCCGATCTTTATCTGCCAGAGCGAATTGCCCGGCACGACGAACGGCTTGACCGGCGCCTGGAAGGCGCCGCCCACCCCGGCGCCCTTGTATTGATAACGCGCCCCCGGCGTGCCGCAGCCGACGGCGGCGGTGCTGCCCCCGGCGACGCAATTGACGTCGACCACCGGCACGCCGCGATAGAAGTCGTATTGTTCCAGGACTCCCCACTTGTTGTTCAGCAGGTTCCCCAGGTTCTCCAGGTCGGCGTAGACCTCGAGTTTGGCGCCGTTCGGAACGTAAGCGGAAATCTCCTGGCTGAAATGCAGATCGATGGTGGTCACGTCCGGGTTGTTGAACTTGTTCCGGGGCGCGATCGAGCCCGCGTATCTGGACAGGCCGCTGGACTGCAGGAAAGACTGGAACGCGTTGACGTCGAATCCGGGGGCGTAGACCACCTTAGAATCGTTCGCCGTCGGCACGTACAAAAGCGAGTTCGAAGATGCCTGGCGGCCGCTGTAGGTGCTGACGCTCTGGCCGAAGTCGTTGTCGAAGTTCCCGGTCCGGCTGTTGGCGAAGGTGTAGCTGAACGGCAGGCCAGTTCGGCTCTGTATCACGGCGTTGAGGCGCGTGGCGTTGTCGCCGAAGACCTTCTTCTCGTAGCTCAGGAACAGGTTGTATTTGTCCCGGATCTCATAGTCCGACCGCGCTCTGACCGGATTGTTGGCCGATGCGGTCGCAAACCGGGTGTAGCTCGACTGGGCGATCGAACTGGTCATCGGATTGACGTCGGTCGCATGGGTGTTGGTGTAGGTAAACACCGCGCCCAGGCCGTCCCACAGGCCCTCATGCCATTGCTTGCTGACAGTCAAGGCGGCGGAGCGCGAGCCGCCCTTGTCGATGTTGGCGAGCAGGAAGTCGAAGTCGTTGCCGGTCGTCTGGCCAATGGCGTTGCGGCCGTAGACCGGCCGGCCATCGGGCGCCAAACCGATCACTTGAGCCCGGGTGTCGCGCCAGTAAAGGGCGTTCTCGTTGGACTTTTGCAGGTAGTCCACCTGGACCAGCCAGTCGTTGCCGAAACGGCCCAAGTCGAACCGGTAGGCGGCTGACAGGTTGCCGGTCCACACCGTCGGAATCTGAAAGCCCGGGGCCAGAGCGTTGGTGTTGCCGTTGCCAGGCGTGAAGGTGCATCCCGCCGGCGCCTTGGTCAGGTCCACGTTCGTGTACGGACCGGCCGGGCACACAGCGTTGGTCTGGTTGACGCCGTTGGTCGAGAACGAGTCGGCGATCCACACGTTCAAGCCGGTCGCAGAGAACCGGCCTATGCCGCCACTGATCGACAATCCATGCCTCGGCTCCCAGTTGAAGCTGACCCGCGGCAGGACGACGTACTTGCCGTCCAGGGTCTCTTGGTTGCTGAACCCGTTGCGGGAGATGAAAGCGGTGTTGAGCGTCGGCTTGTCGCTGGTCGTGTACCAGTCGAGGCGAACGCCGCCGGTCACGTGGAGATTGTCCAGGATCGACAGGCGGTCCTCGGCATAGGCCGAGCTCAGCCTGTATTGGAACGCCGCCGCACCGACACGGGCCGTGCCCAGGGTGGCCGGGACCGCGCCGCCGAGCGGATCAACGCCACCCGTCAGGCTGAAGCTGGACGCCCGCCGCGCCAGGAAATCGGCGTAGCTGGCGAAGTTATAGCCGCCGAGCGAGTTGGCGACGAAAACGTCGAAAATCCGGTCCTGCTCGGTCCGGGCGCCGAGGGTGAACTCGTGCGGGCCAGTGTGGTAGTGGACTGTCGCCTCGAAGGTATCGACCTTGGTGTTCAGGTAGTTGTCATGCCGGAAGGTGTCGGCGCCGAACTCGATCTGCGGCGTACCGCCGCCGGGCAGCACGCCCGGCAGATCGGCGACGTTGACGAACACCTGGCCAACGGCCAAGCCGCCCAGCGGGTTCTGCTGAGTGTCCTGTTCCTTATGATTGTAGCGAAGCTCGCTCGACAGAGCGTCAGTCCAGTTGGAATTCAGCTGGGCCGTGTAGGTCGTTAGCTCCTCGATCTTGTTGTATTGGTTGGTGGTCAGACCGACCCGCGGCTGGGTGGTGCTGTTGCCGTTGGCAAAGCTTGAGCTCACCGAGCCGTTGAATGAGTTGCCGAGCGTGTTCTGGTAAGTGAAGGTCGCCCGATGCTTGTCTGTAATATTCCAATCTAGCTTGACGAACTTCTTCTCGTCATTGACCGGGAAGCCGCCGGAGACGTTGACGCCTGGGTCGTAGTTATAGGTCGACTTGGCGGCGGTCCGGAAAATGGCCAAGGAGTCGGTGGTGATCCGTGGAATGATGATCGCCGAGCCAGAGCCGACGGGGCCGGTGTCGAAGCCCAGGATGCCTTCGAACTTCTCATAGCCGGCAAAGAAGAACAGCTTGCCAGGGATGATCGGTCCGCTCAGCGAGACGCCATAGGTTTTCTCGTCGAAGTCGGTGGCGAAGCTGGCCCCATTTGCCTTGTCGCCGCGCAGGTTTTTGCCGGTCTTGTCGTAGAAGGCCGCGCCGTGAAACTGGTTGGTCCCGGACTTGGTGACGACGTTGATCTGGCCGCCGGTAAAGCCGTTGTTGGTCACGCCGTAGGGCGCGGCCGACACGTTCATCGCCGCGACCCAATCGATGGACAGCGGCGAGCGCTGCGACGGATAGCCGTTGTTGTTCAGGCCGAAGTCGTCGTTCTGGCGCACGCCGTCGACGACCAGCTGGTTGAAGCGGGTGTTGGAGCCCGAGAAAGATAGGGCGTCCTGATTGCTGGGATCGATGGTGACGAACGGATCGAGCCTGGCCACGTCCTTCAGGTCACGGCTGATCGAGGGCAGTTCCTGGATGTCGGCGGCGGTGTAGTTGGTGCTGGGGCCGCCAGTGGATTTGACCGCCGCGACGGCGGTGACGACGATTTCGGAAACCTCGACGGAGGCAGGCGTCAGGGTCAGCGAAACCTGGGCCGGATCGCCCAGGCCGACAGAGGCGAGGGTCTTCTGCGATAGACCGTAGGAGGACGCCGTGGCTGCGACGCGATAGGGGCCACCGACCCGCAGACCACGCAAGGAATAGAACCCGTCCGGACCGGTGAGCGAGGTCGCCGCCGAACCCGTGGGCAGGTGGGTGACCGTCACCGTGGCGTTGGCGACGGGGGCTCCGCTTTCGTTTGTGACCTGACCGTGAATGCTAGCGGTGGTTTCCTGGGCATGGACGGCGGTCGACATCATCAGCAGGCCAGAGGCCAGCGCCGTTGTCGCGCACAGGGCGCGCGTCTGTTTCCGTTGCATCCGGGGCCCCTCTTAGAACTGCCCGCCGCCGGCGACGGCTCCGCAATCCCGCTTGGCGCTATAGCCGGGAATTTACGGCCGTTGGTGACGGTTTTGCTACAAGGCCACCCCCCTGTCACAGTGCCAAACGGTGTGGCCGCGGCGCCTTTCTGTGGGCGCTGTGCTAGGGATGGGGTCCGCGCGGATCACGAGCCCAACATCATGTCTGAACCACCGCGCCAAACGACCCTGGACCCCGACACGAGGGCCGCTTATTTATTGACCGCGGCGCTGACGATGGCCCGGCTGGTCGCGCTCTTCCGTACACCGCTGGAGCTCTATCCGGACGAGGCCCGGTCCTGGTTGTGGTCGCGCACCCTGGCGCTCGGCTACGCCTCGAAACCGCCCATGATCGCTTGGGCGATCGCGGCGACCACGGCGCTGGGGGGCGACACTGAGCCGTGGGTGCGGCTGCCGGCGGTGCTGTTCCAGGCCGGCGCGATCCTGCTGGTCTATGCCGTCGCACGGCGGCTCTACAATTCCCGCGTCGGACTGGCCGCCGCCGCCCTCTACGCGCTCGCCCCCGGCCTCCAGATTTCGGCCACCGTGGTGGCAGCCGACGCGCCGATGCTGTTCTTCCTTGGGCTGACGCTCTGGGTCTATGTCGGCCTGCAGGGTGCGTCGGCCAGACGCAGCCTTGCAATGGCCGCAGGGCTCGGTGCGGCGCTGGGCCTGGCCTTCCTGTCCAAATATGCGGCGGGCTACGCCCTGATCGGCATCGCGCTGCACCTGGGCCTGTCGCCGGCGGCCCGGCGCGCCTGGACGCCGGCCGCGGCGGGGTTGGCGGCGCTCACCTTCCTCGCGGTGCTCGGCCCCAACCTCGCCTGGAACGCCGCGCACGGATTGGCCACCGTCCAGCACACGCTCGCCGATGCCCACTGGCATGGCGCAAGCCTGTTCAATCCGCGCCAGCTCGGCCTGTTCCTCGTCGCCCAGTTCGCCGTCTTCGGGCCCATTCCGTTCGGAGCGCTGGCGGTGGGCCTGATCCTCGCCGCCCGGCGCCGCCGGCTCGAACCGGCTGACCTGCTACTGCTCTGCTTCACTCTGCCGCCGCTTGCTATCGTCGCGGCGCAGGCCTTCGTCAGCCGCGCCAACGCCAACTGGTCGGGCGCGAGCTACATCGCCGGCGCGATCCTGGTCGCCGCCTGGCTGATGCGCTGGCGGGCCCGGCGCTGGCTGATCGCGGCGATCGCGGTCCAGGCGCTCGCCGCCGGGGTCTTCCTGATGGCGGTGCTGTCGCCATCGCTGGCCGATCGCCTGGGCGCCGCCAACAGCCTGAAGCGCGCCCGCGGCTGGGCCCAGACCGCCCAGGCCGTCATCCGTCGCGCCCGCGTCGAGGAGCCGGAAGGGCTCACCGCCATCGCCGTCAACAATCGCTTCCTCTACGACGCGCTCGCCTACTACGGCCGCGACTTCCTGCGCGAGCCCCTGGCGCCGAAGCTGACCATCTGGCTGCGCGGGACCGGCGCGGGCAACCCGGCCGAGGCCTCGGCGCCGCTGACGCCGGCGCTCGGCCAGCGGGTCCTGGTGGTCGCCTACGAGAAGGGGTTCGACACGGAGATCGCCCGCGACTTCGTCCGCCCGCTCGGCGTCGAGATCGATGACATCTCGCTGGACCGCAAACACCAGCGGCAGCTGGAGACTTTCGTCGGCGAGGGCTTCATGCCGCAGCCCCGCGATCCCGCGACCGGTTACCCAAGCCCGGCATGGAAGGCGCCGGGGGGACTGGGCAAGCTCGAGGGGCTCAGCGCGCCCGCTTTTAGCGGCCCCCTTGGGCTCCGTGACCGCCCCACACCACCTTGAGCGTGCGGTCGCGGCCGCAGCCCACGCGGTAGGTCATGTAGTTGACCGGATTCTTGTCGGCGTAGTGCTGGTGATAGCCCTCGCCCATCCAGAAGGTCGTCGGGCCGAGCACCATGGTCCGCACATAGGCGCCCAGCTCCTTGCCGACCTGCGCCTTCACCTGTTCGGCCTGGGTCTTCTCGGTCGGGTCGGCGGTGAACACGGCGGTGCGATAGGAGGGGCCCTGGTCGCAGATCTGGCCGTTCGGATCGGTCGGGTCGATGTGGTGGAAGAAGGCGGTCACCAGCTGCGGATAGCTGATCACCGCCGGGTCGTAGGTGACCCGGATCGATTCCAGATGGCCCTCGTGGTTCTCGTAGGTCGGGTTCTTCAGCGACCCGCCCGCATAGCCCACCACCACCTCCTTGACGCCGGGCGTGTGCTCGATGTCGTGCTCGGCCGACCAGAAGCAGCCGCCGGCAAAGATGGCGGTCTTCAGCGCTCCGGCCGCCGGCGCGGCGTTGGAGACCATCAGGATGGAGGCGGCCACGGCCGCAAAGAGGCGCGTTTTCATGGGGTCAGGATACCATTCGTGAGCGTGCTGCGTCACCAGCATATACGCACGAGCCCACCCAGCGGTTACCTGGCCTAGGTGAGGCCCTAAGCCAGGGTGGTCTCGAAAGGCGCCTCGGTCTTGGCCCTTACCTCGTCGAGGGTCACCCCGTCGGCCAGTTCCGTGAGCGTCAGCGGCTTCTTGCCCCGGCTCACGTCAAACACGCCCAGGTCGGTGACCACGAGGTCGACCACGCCCCTGCCGGTGAGCGGCAGGGAACAGGCCTTGACCAGCTTTGGCGCGCCGGTCTTCTCGACGTGTTCCATCACCACCACCACGCGCCGGACGCCGGCCACCAGGTCCATGGCGCCGCCCATGCCCTTGACCATCTTGCCGGGCACCATCCAGTTGGCCAGGTCGCCGTTGGCCGCCACCTGCATGGCGCCCAGGATGGACAGGTCGATGTGCCCGCCGCGGATCATCGCGAAGCTGTCGGCGCTGGAGAAATAGGACGAGGCCGCCAGCTCGGTGATGGTCTGCTTGCCGGCGTTGACCAGGTCGGCGTCGACCTCGTCGTCGTAGGGGAACGGGCCCATGCCCAGCATGCCGTTCTCGCTCTGCAGGGTGACTTGCATGCCGGCCGGGATGTGGTTGGCCACCAGGGTCGGAATGCCGATGCCGAGGTTCACATAGAAGCCGTCGCGCAGCTCCTTGGCCGCGCGGGCGGTGATCTGGTCGCGGGTCCAGGCCATTAGGTGGTCGCCCTTTCGCGAGCGCGGATGGTCCGCTGCTCGATGCGCTTTTCGAATACCGCGCCCTTGAAAATGCGGTCCACATAGATGCCCGGCGTGTGGATGTTGTCCTTGTCGAGCTGGCCGGTGACCACCAGTTCCTCGACCTCGACCACGGTCTTCTTGCCCGCCGTGGCCATCACCGGATTGAAGTTCCGCGCCGT
>JANXXK010000121.1 GCA_025350685.1 Alphaproteobacteria bacterium
GCTTCACCTCGTATTCCGCGCCGCGATAGACCTCGGTCTTGCCGCGCTGGCGGCCGTAGCCGCGCACCTCGGTGACCGTCAGGCCCGAGGCGCCGGCCTCGGTGACCGCGTCGAGCACGGCGTCGAGGCGGCTAGGTTTGATGATCGCGACGATCATCTTCATGGCGCGGCCTTTCCGTCTGTGAGCAGCCCATCCGGGAGCCGCGAAACCTCGTTGAAGCTACGGCCTTCCCCGCCGCCCTCCAAGGGGTTGGTGGGCGCGTTACGGCTCATTGCTCCAGAAACGGGCGCCTGGGCGGCTCCCGCCGCCCCGCCCGGGGCGGGGGCGAGCAACGGCCGCACGCGACGCACGCGCGCGCCATGGCCCTTGGGCTTCACCGCGAACGTCTGCTTGATCGCCTCCATCAAGAGCAGGCCGGCGAAGCCTGGCCACAGGCGCGAGCCGGTCTGCTCGAAGCCTTCCGCCCAACCGGCCATCCAGTTCAGCGGCGGCACATAGAGCGCCCGCGTCCAGCCGGAGGGCTCCAGCTCAGCCTCACGCAGCAACTCGGCGAGCTGGCCGCGGCTGTAGGGCCGGCCGTGGCCGAAGGGGGTCTTCTCGCTGTTGGCCCAGAGGCCGTTGCGCGCGGCGACGGCCACCACCACCCGTCCGGACGGCGACAGCACTCGCCAGACCTCGCGCAGCAAGGCCGTGGCGTCCGGGCTCTCCTCGAGGCCGTGGACCACCAGGATGCGGTCGAACAAGGCGTTGGCGAACGGCAGCGAATCCTCGCCCACCAGGGTGGTCAGGTTGCGCGCGCCGGCGGGCCAGATCTCCACCCCCTGCTGGGCCGGCATGGCGGCGACCACGCGCCGCGCGGCCGGCGTCATATGGGCCACAAATGGGGTCGCGTAGCCCAGCACCAGCACGTCCAGGCCACGCGTGTCGCCCCAGGTCTCCACCACCTTGCGGACCACCATGGCGCGCGCCGCCCGCCCGAGGTCGGAGGCGTAGAACTGCCGAAGGTCCAGGACGTCCCTGCGCATGGAGGCGATGGCTATGCTCGACTAAGGCCTTGCGCCAGCCTAGATCGCGTCGCGGAAACGCGTCAGGTGAAAGTGGAAGCCACTTTCACCGCCCAACCGGTTTCAAAGCAAAAGTCTTGAGCCTCGCATCGTGCGATACTCGGGGTCTGTCCCGTCACAGTCGGAGGCTTTGCGATGCCGCTCACCGTTCACCAGTTTCCCTGCCTGTCCGACAACTATGGATTCCTGTGCCGCGACGAGGCGACGGGCCTGGCCGCCTGCGTCGACACCCCCGAGGCCGGCGCGATCCTTAGGGAGCTGAACAAGCTCGGCTGGAAGCTCGACCTGATCCTCAACACCCACTGGCATCCCGACCACGCCGGCGGCAACGCCGAGATCGTCGCCGCCACCGGCTGCAAGATCGTCGGCCCCGCCGAGGTCACCAAGATCTCGGTGATCGACCGCGAGGTGCGCGGCGGCGACGAGGTGATGCTGGGCCAGACCCGCTTCGAGGTGATCGAGACCGGCGGCCATACGCTGGGCCACATCGCCTATTTTGACCCCGCCGACCGCATCGCTTTCGTAGGCGACACCCTGTTCGCGCTGGGCTGCGGTCGGCTCTTCGAGGGCACCGCCGAGCAGATGTGGAACAGCCTGCAGCGGCTGGCGGCCCTGCCGGACGAGACCACCGTCTACTGCGCCCACGAATACACCGCGTCGAACGCCCGCTTCGCTCTGTCGGTGGACGACGACCCGGCGCTGAAGGCCCGCGCCGATCAGATCTTCGCCGCCCGCGAGCGCGGCGAGCCGACCGTACCCACAACCATCGCGCTGGAGAAGGCCACCAACCCGTTCCTGCGCGCGCCCCGGCTGGCGGAACGCGTCGGCGCCGGCGGCGAGCCGGACTTCAAGGCCTTCGGCGCGGTGCGGGCCGCGAAGGATAGCTTCAAAGGCTAGTGTGCTGGATTCGAAGTTCGCATCATTCTGGGTCGTGCGCTGTTGCGAACTTCGAATCCAAAAAGCACACTAGAAACATACACTTGCTAGTGTCCTCATCGCATCCGAAGTTCGTCGGAGCCCGCCACACGCGCATGCGAACTTCGGAATCGGGACACCAGTGCAGCCTGACTTAGTGGAAGGTCTCCGCCACGCGGACGATCAGGTCTGACGAGGGCCGGCCGGCGACGCCCTGGGGCGGGGCGACGGTCACGTCCAGCACCCCTTGCGCCAGCTGGGCCTGGGCCTTGTGGCCCTCGAGGATGCGCACCTTGAAAATCCGATCGAGCAGCTTGCGGGCGTCGGCGCGCTTGCTCATCCGCACCACCGCCTCGCTGGTCACCAGGGCCGCGTCGGCGATCAGCGCCGAGGAGGCCGGCGTCGCCTCGGCCTCGAAGGGGATCAGCCGCCGCGCCGCGCGGCTGGCCCGGGCGCTCGCCTGCAGCAGCCGCTCGCCCAGCGCCTGGGGGCCCATGATCGCCAGCTTCAGCGCATTGCTCGGCCCGGCCAGGGCCGCGGCCTCACCGGACGGCTGGTCGTCGGTGAACACGGTGATCCCCCCCAGGTGGGTGGCGCGCAGCAGCACCTCGCCCAGGTCGTTCTTGTAGAGGGTGTCGCCGCGCGGCCCCATCTGCGGCTGCAGGGCCCAGACCTCGAAGCTGTCCTCGAACTTGAGCAGCGGCTTGGGCTGGGAGCGGTCCAGTGTGAAGACGTGGCCGTCTTCGGTGACATAGCGGGCGATCGGCGGGGCGGCGGCGTCGCGCCCGTCGCGCGGACGCAGGCCGAACAGGCTCTCGCGCAGCCCGCCGGCCTGGGCCGGGCCGGCGGCCAGCAAGGCGCAGCACAGCGCGGCCACGCGTACCGCCGCTGATATGGCGCGAGATGACCCCCGTGGCTCGTCCGTCATGAGACCTATGGCCATGCCGGGGGAGTGGGGCGCTTTTTGGACCTCCAGAGGGCGTTCACCCGACCTCGGCCGTTTAGCCGACCAGGTATTGGCCGCCATTGAGCGATAGTGTCGTTCCGGTCACATAGCCGGCCCGCTCGCCGGCCAGGAACGCCACCATGTCGGCGATCTCGTCCCCGCGGCCGAGCCGGCCCACCGGAATCTGGGCGATGATGCCCTCCAGCACCTTCGCCGGCACCGCCTGCACCATCTCGGTGTCGATGTAGCCCGGCGCGATGACGTTCACCGTGACGCCCTTCTTGGCGTTCTCGAGCGCGAGCGCCTTGGAGAAGCCGATCATGCCGGCCTTGGCTGCGGAATAGTTGGTCTGCCCGACCTGCCCCTTCTGGCCGTTGATCGAGGAGATGTTGATGATCCGGCCCCATTCGCGCTCGCGCATGCCCTCGATCACCTGCCGGGTCATGTTGAACAGGCTATCCATATTCACCCGGATCACCTCGCTCCACTGTTCGGAGTTCATCCGATGGAAGACCCCATCTCGGGTGATGCCGGCGTTGTTAACCAGGATGTCGATCGGCCCGAGCTCGGCGGTGACCTGCTCAACGGCGTGCTTGCAGTCGGCGAGGTTGCCGACATTGCCCTTGATCACCATGGCCCCGGTCTCGCGCTTCAGCGCCTCGGCCGCGGCGTCGTTGCCGGAATAGCCCGCGGCGACCTTGATCCCGTCGGCGGTTAACCGCTCGACGATCGCCCGCCCAATGCCACGGGTTCCACCCGTGACCAGCGCCACTCTGGCCATACGCTCGTTCTCCCTAAGACCGGCCCCGGTTGATCCGAGGCCCACCATTTCCAGACGGGAAATGGCACTTTTTTGTCGAAGAATCCGGACGGCCAAGGCCGTCCGGGGCGGCTAGATCAGACCTTTTCCACGCACATTGCGACACCCATGCCGCCGCCGACGCACAGTGTGGCCAGGCCCTTGGTGGCGCTCGTGCGCTGCATTTCGTGCAGCAGGGTCGTCAGGATCCGCGCCCCAGAGGCGCCGATCGGATGGCCGATGGCGATGGCCCCTCCGTTGACGTTCACCTTGGCCGGATCGAGGCCTAGGTCGCGGACCACGCAGATCGACTGCGCCGCGAAGGCCTCGTTGGA